>CAZYJV010000095.1:6238-7704 GCA_964647845.1 uncultured Odoribacter sp. | reverse complement strand
ATCGACGCAACCCGTGTCGAAAGCTATGCCCGGCAGATATGCGAGATCGCCCGCATGGGCGTTCAGATCGGAATCGTGATCGGAGGAGGTAACATTTTCCGCGGTTTAAACGGTACAACAAAAGGATTCGACCGGGTGAAGGGGGACAGTATGGGGATGCTGGCGACGGTCATAAACGCCCTGGCTCTCAGTTCGGCATTGGATAATGAAGGCTGTAAAAACAAAGTGCTTACCGCCATCCGCATGGAACCCGTCGGGGAATTCTACTCGAAGGCAAAAGCCGTCGAATACCTGGAACAGGGGTATGTGACCATTTTCAGTGCCGGCACGGGAAATCCGTTTTTTACGACCGACACGGGAAGCAGTCTTCGGGCGATTGAAATCGAAGCCGACGTCATGCTGAAAGGCACCAGGGTGGACGGCATCTATACCGCCGATCCTGAAAAAGACCCGAAAGCCGTAAAATTCGACGAAATTACTTACGACGAAATCTATAACAAAGGATTAAAGGTCATGGATCTGACGGCAACGACCATGTGCAAGGAGAATCATCTGCCCATCCTCGTTTTCAACATGGATGTGGAAGGCAATCTGAAAAAGGTGATGGACGGCGAAGCCATCGGGACCCTTGTGTATGAAAAATAAAGCGTCAGGGATGCCCCTGTGGTTTATATTTCGGATGGATATATGATATTAGATTCAATAAATACGCCGGAAGATTTAAGGAAAATCCCGGAAGACGCCCTGCCCGAAGTCTGTCAGGAAGTACGCCGGAAAATCATCGACGACTGCGCCGAGAATCCGGGACATCTGGGCGCGAGCCTGGGCGTCGTGGAACTCACCGTCGCCTTGCATTACGCCCTCAACACGCCTTACGACAATTTGGTCTGGGATGTGGGACACCAATGTTACGCCCACAAGATTCTCACAGGCAGAAAAGAGCAATTCAAAAACAAGCGGGTGTACGGCGGCATCAGCGGTTTCCCAAAAATGGCGGAAAGCGAATACGACGCGTTCGGCACCGGCCACTCTTCCACCTCCATTTCCGCCGCTTTGGGCATGGCTCTGGCCGCACAAATCAACGGAGAGGAGAACCGCCAGTCCGTAGCCATTATCGGCGACGGTTCCATGACGGGCGGAATGGCGTTCGAAGCCCTGAACAACGCCGGCATCCACAACGCCAACCTCCTGGTCATCCTCAACGACAACAACATGGCCATCGATCCCAATATCGGCGGACTAAACCAGTATTTGCTGGACATATCCACCTCCCGGACCTACAACAAAATCAAAAACGATGTCTGGAATATGCTGGGCAAATTCAACCGGATTACCCCGAAGATGCGCAACTTCGTCCAGAATATCGACAACAGCATAAAATCGATGCTGCTCAAACGCAGCAATCTGTTTGAAGCCATGGGACTGCGCTATTTCGGCCCGGTGGACGGACACGACGTAAACCATTT
>CAZYJV010000095.1:0-6138 GCA_964647845.1 uncultured Odoribacter sp. | reverse complement strand
CGCTGCTTCGACGTAGGCATCGCCGAACAGCATGCCGTTACGTTTTCAGCGGGACTTGCCGCCAAGGGGTTTATACCGTTTTGCAATATCTACTCGTCTTTCATGCAGCGGGCTTACGACCAGATTATCCACGACGTGGCCCTGCAAAACCTGAACGTAGTGCTTTGTCTGGACCGGGCGGGATTAGTCGGGGCCGACGGAGCCACCCACCACGGAGCTTTCGACCTGGCCTACCTGCGCTGCATTCCCAATATGACCATCGCCGCTCCGTTGAACGAGGAAGAATTGCGGAACATGATGTACACCGCCCAGCTGCCGGACAAAGGTCCTTTCGCCATCCGCTATCCCCGCGGATGCGGATATATGGAGGAATGGCGGACACCGTTCCGGGAACTGGAAATAGGGAAAGGGCACTGTATCTGCGAAGGCGGAAAAGTAGCCGTCGTTTCTATCGGAGCCATCGGCAATACGGCATGGAATGCCGTCAAAAGATTTCCGGAAGGAACGGTATCGCTCTATGACATGCGCTTCCTGAAACCTATCGACGAGGAGTTGCTGGAAGAGATTTTCCAAAGGCACAAACGGGTGATTACCCTGGAAGACGGCTGCATCACAGGAGGCCTGGGAGACGCCGTAATAGAATACATGACGGCACACGGACATCAGGCGACCGTCGTAAGGCTGGGAATTCCGGACAGGTTCGTCGAGCACGGCACCACCCGGCAACTGCAGGCGGAATGCGGATTCGACGAAGAAAATATATACAGTCGAATCAACGAATTACTGAACTGAATCCGAAATAACACTTTAAGAAAAGGAAAGAAAACCCATGAAAGGTGAAGTAACACTACCCGATTCAGAAACGTGCAGACGGAAGTTCAGAGAGACATTCAGGACGATTTCCGATCCGGCCCCGTTGTTTTTGCCTGACTGTGTGAAAGCCTATAAAAAGGGAACGCTGATTTACTCCGAGGGCACCCGCATGAAAGGCTGTTATTTCGTATACGAGGGAATTGTCAAAATATACCAGACGGGAAACGAGGGAAAAGAACAGATCATCAAATTTGAAAAGGAGGGGGATATTTTCGGTTTCCGCTCCGTCATTCTGAAAGAAACCGCCTGTACTTCCGTGGAAACCCTTTCCGACAGTATTCTCTGCTTTATTCCCGATACGGTACTTTTTCAGGAGATTCGCAACAATCCGGAATTCGCCTACGAACTGATGCAGATAGCCTGCAAGGAACTGGGGGAATCGAACCGTTACATCAAGGACATCGCCCAAAAATCCGTGAAAGAACGGCTGGCCGAAATCCTGCTGCTGATCGCCCATGATTTCGGCATGGAGGCGGACGGCACCCTGAAACTCGCCATCTCCCGCGAAGATCTGAGCAATTTTGTCGGTACGGCTACCGAAACGCTTATCCGATTGCTCTCCGAATACAAAACCGAAGGGCTCGTCGAAGCCAAAGGAAGAAAAATCAAACTGCTCGATCCGGAAAAATTAAAACATCTGGCGGGGAATTAATGCGAATGGTTTAATTTTTATTAATTTTATCCAATATGCGCCGCCGGTTTTCCTGCATTCTTTAAAATATCCTTCTCCTTGTAAATAATTCACCGTTTTTTCGTATCTTAACGATGGCTAATGATGTCTAATCTCTCAAATTTATAAAGATATGCCGCAAATCTCGGAAAAAGGCAAAATCCTGCCGGCCTCTCCCATCAGGAAACTGGTTCCCTATGCCAATCAGGCCAAAAGCAGAGGAATAAAAGTGTATCATCTGAACATCGGCCAGCCCGACATCGAAACCCCGTCCATAGCTCTGGAAGCGGTGCGGAATATCCGGTTGAACGTGATCGAATATACACAGTCGGACGGGAACAACACGCTGAAAACCAAGCTCTGCAGCTATTACCAGCAGCTGGGCATCCGGATAAAGGAAGAAGACGTCCTCATCACGACCGGAGGTTCCGAAGCGATTCTTTTCGCTTTTCTGAGCACCCTGAATGAAGGCGACGAGATCATTATCCCCGAGCCTTTTTATGCCAACTATACGGCGTTCGCCCTGATGGCAGGCGCTACGGTCAAAACGGTCACCTCGAGCATCGAAAATAATTTCGCCCTGCCCCCGATCTGTGAAATCGAAAAGAAAATCACTCCGAAGACCAAAGGCATCGTCATCATAAACCCCAATAATCCAACAGGTTATCTTTACTCGAAAGCGGAACTGGAAGCATTGGCGAAGATTGTCAAAAAACACGATCTTTATTTGTATTCGGACGAAGTTTACAGACGCTATTGCTATGACGGACTCCGACATTATTCGGTCATGAACCTGGAGGGGATCGAACAAAATACGATTCTCTTCGACTCCATGTCCAAACGATACAGCGAATGCGGCATCCGGGTCGGCGCACTCATCACCCGGAACAAGGAGGTCCTGGCCGCCTCGCTGAAATTCGGCATGGCCCGCCTGTGCCCGCCGGCATTGGGACAAATTGCAGCCGAAGCGTCGCTCGATGCGCCGGAAGAATATTTCGAACGTGTGCACAAAGAATACGTCGAACGCAGAAATTTCATGGTGGAGGCCCTGAACAACATTCCCGGCGTCGTCTGCCCGCTTCCTCACGGAGCTTTCTATGCCGTTGTCCGGCTCCCGATAGATGATGCGGACAGGTTCTGCAAATGGCTGCTGGAAGAATTCGAATACAACCGTCAAACGGTGATGCTCGCCCCCGCCAGCGGCTTTTATCACACTCCCGGATTAGGCAAAAACGAGGTAAGGATTGCGTATGTATTAAAAAAGAGCGAACTGAAGAAAGCGATAGAAACCCTGTCGGTCGCCCTGAAGGAATATCCCGGAAAAACAGAAAGGTTGTCTTAATTTTGTTATCTTTGCACAAAATAAAAAAATATGACATCGGATTCTGAATTCAACAGTATCAGACCTTACGTGAACGGTGAAGTTGAAAAAGCCACTCAAAGACTGAGCAAGTCTGAAGATTTTCTATCCGTTTTCACCCAGCTGACGAAGATGGGAGCGGATAGTATTGCAAATGCGCTGACGCAGATACACGACCGGGATGATTTTCAAAATTACTTTTTCGGTCCGGCCATGGAAGCTGTCATAAAAAATACGTCGGACGGCGTAACGGTGCAGGGACTCGAAAACCTGACCCCGAAGACATCCTATCTTTTTATTTCCAACCACCGGGATATTATTCTGGATTCCGCCATTCTCAATCTGCTCCTGAGAAAAAACGGCTTCCACTACACCCAGGCTGCCATCGGAAGCAACCTGCTCGTCAATGAATGGGTCACGGATCTGGTGAAACTCGATTCCTGCTTCGTTATCGAACGGGACATTCCCGTCCGAGAAATGATCGTAAGCTCCGCCCTGCGTTCCAAATACATCCGGGAAACCTTGCGGGAAGGGCGCAATTCGGTCTGGATAGCGCAACGGGAAGGAAGAACCAAGAACGGAGACGACAAAACCCAGCCCAGCCTTCTGAAGATGTTCAAAATGAGCGGGACAAAAGATTTTGTGGAAAATTTCCGGGAACTGCACATCGTTCCGGTAGCCATTTCTTACGAATGGGAGCCGTGCGACGACATGAAAACCAACGAACTCTACACCCGCACGGTCAGCGAATACACCAAGACTCCGGAGGAGGACATGAGAAGCATGCAGAAAGGGCTGGCGACCTATAAGGGCAGAATCAATTTTACCATCGACAAACCCATCGACGAGGAATTAGACGGAATCGCCGGACTGCCCTCCAACGGCGAGCGCCTGGAAGCATTGGCGCGCCTGATCGACTCGAAAATACACCGGAATTTCAAACTCTGGCCCAACAACTACATCGCTTACGACCTGGCCCACTCGGGCAATAAATTCTCTCATCTTTACAAGGAAGAGGAGAAGGATCATTTTATCCAGACCATGATGCAGAAAATCGACCGGATCGAAGGAAACCGCTCTCTTCTGAACAATATTTTCCTGAAAATTTATGCCAATCCTGTTAAAAACAGTATAAATACCCAAGAGTCTGCAAAATAAAGGCGACGAATCTTAATATTTGATAAAAACAAAACTATTCGCCATATGAAGTACGCAAAATTGCTCATCATGCTTTCCGCATTTCTGATTATGATTTCAAGTGTGTTAACACTGATGGCCACTTCCGACAGGACGGGAGTCTATCTGAATGTGGGAGCCATGTTTTGTCTGGTGATTGCCATTTCGGTCATGAATTTTAAGAACAACCCGGAAAAACGGTCGTGACATGTACAAAGTCAAACGCACCATTTATCTGAAAGACCGCTCCATCGACGTCTGGTTCGGACTGGTCAGCAAAACCAAAAACGGAAAAAACGGCAAATATACGGTCTATCTGCTGACGGACGATCCGCACACCCCTTTCAATCACGCCGAACAGATCCTGAGCGGCATTACGTCCAAAGATACCGCCATAAAAAAAGGCATCGAATATGCCAAAAATCTGTTTCAGAATATATTGAACAATCAAGAATAACTCAAAACTCACAACAATGGAAAGAAAAGTCAGAGTCAGATTCGCTCCCAGTCCCACCGGAGCCCTCCACTTAGGCGGAGTTAGAACTGCTCTTTTCAATTATCTGTTCGCCCGCCGCCATCACGGCGATTTCTTGCTTCGCATCGAAGACACCGACCAAGCCCGCTACGTACCGGGAGCGGAACAATACATCATCGACTCGTTGAAATGGTGCGGTCTGCACGTGAACGAAGGCGTAGGCGCAGGCGGCGAATACGGCCCCTACCGCCAGAGCGAAAGGAAGGAACTGTACAAACAATACGCCCTGCAGCTCGTGGAATCGGGAAATGCCTATTACTCTTTCGACACGGCAGAAGAGCTGGATGCCTTGCGCAAGGAGTGCGAAGGTCGCGGCGAAACATTCATATACAATGCCCGGAGCAGAGGCGGGCTGAAGAATTCGCTCCATCTGTCTCCCGACGAGACGAAACGGTTGCTGGAATCAGGCATTTCCTATGTGGTCCGGTTCAAAATGCCCGACTGCGAAGAGCTGGTTTTACATGATATTATCCGGG
Organism: uncultured Odoribacter sp.; assembly: GCA_964647845.1. Lineage (GTDB taxonomy): Bacteria > Bacteroidota > Bacteroidia > Bacteroidales > Marinifilaceae > Culturomica. The sequence goes on along the minus strand of CAZYJV010000095.1, from coordinate 1,048 downwards.
GGGAAGTACGTTTCAATACGTCGATCCTGGATGACAAAGTGTTGTTTAAATCCGACGGGATGCCGACCTATCACCTGGCCAACATCGTGGATGACCATCTGATGAAAATCACGCATGTCATCCGGGGAGAGGAATGGCTGCCCTCGCTGCCTCTCCATGTCTTGCTTTACAGGGCTTTCGGCTGGGAAGACACCATGCCGCAATTCGCCCATCTCCCGTTGATACTGAAACCTGTCGGAAACGGGAAACTGAGCAAACGGGACGGCAACAAAATGGGCTTCCCCGTGTTCCCGATGGAATTTACCGACCCCGAAACCGGAGAAAAATGGCACGGCTACAAGGAAGACGGCTATTTCCCCGAAGCCTTCATCAACATGCTGGCCCTGCTGGGCTGGAACGACGGCTCCGACAAGGAAATATTCACCCTCGACGAACTATGCGAAGCATTCTCCCTGGAGAGGGTGCACAAAGCCGGTTCCCGCTTCGATCCGGAAAAAGCCAAATGGTTCAACCACAAATACCTTGTCGCCAAACCCGATGCGGAACTCGCCACGCTGGTACTCGAAAAACTCAACGCCCAGGGCATGACTTTCGAGCGCGCCAAAGTGGAAAAAATCTGCTCCCTGATGAAAGAGCGCTACAATTTTGTGGAAGAACTCTTCCAGGACTGCCTGTTCTTCTTCACCGCACCGCAGGAATACAACGAAAAAGACAGCAAGAAATACTGGAAAGACGAGGCGCCGGCATTGATGAAAGAACTGCTGGAAATCCTGAAATCCATTGACGACTACTCTTTCGCCAACACCGAAAAAGTGATTTCCGACTGGATCAATGAAAAGCAACTCGGATTCGGCAAAGTCATGAACCCCTTCCGGGTAGCGATCATCGGAGCCGCCAAAGGCCCCCACATGTTCGACGTCATCGAAATCATCGGCAAGGAAGAAACCCTCCGCCGCATGGAAAAGGCGTTGTCCACCTTGAAATAACCGGCATCTGATAAATCTTTACGGATACCACAAAAAATCCCCCTGCCGGAAATCATCTCGGC
>CAZYJV010000094.1:0-7737 GCA_964647845.1 uncultured Odoribacter sp. | reverse complement strand
GGAACGAAGAATAACTTCATACGATGAGCCAAAAGGAATCAAACGGTGCCGTCCGCATCGATATGCTCCACGGCGGAATCTTCCGAAAGATATTGTTGTTCGCCTTGCCGTTGATTGCCAGCGGCATCCTGCAGCAATCGTTCAACGCGGTGGACATCGCGGTGGTGGGACAGTTTGCCAGCAGCCAGGCTCTTGCCGCCGTCGGCAGCAACGGACAGGTCATCAGCCTAATCATCAACCTTTTCATCGGCATATCGGTGGGCGCCAACGTAGTCATCGCCCATTACATCGGACAAAAAGACGAGAAAGGCATCCGGAACGCCATTTCGACGACCGCCGTCATCGCCGTGGCAAGCGGCATCTTCCTCCTCATCGTCGGACTGCTGATAGCCAAACCGATTCTGGAGGCACTGGCCACGCCGGAGGACGTCATCGACCTCGCCGTGCTTTACCTCCGCATCTTTTCAATCGGAATGCCGTTTATGATGATATACAATTTCGGTTCCGCCATTCTGCGGAGCACGGGCGACACGAAACGGCCGTTTTACAGCCTGGTGATTGCCGGCTTCGTCAATGTGGGACTGAATCTCCTGTTGGTCATCGTTTTTGATATGAGCGTGGCGGGAGTGGCGATAGCCACCGTCATATCCAACCTCGTCAACGCCGCCATTATCGTGTATTTCCTGACACACGAGCAGGGCATCTTCCGGCTGGATTTGCGAAAATTGTCCGTGAAACGGACGGAATTGCGGAAGATTCTGCAAATCGGTGTTCCCGCCGGACTGCAAGGTATGGTGTTCTCCTTTTCCAATATCTTCGTGCTGGCCACCATTAACTCGTTCGGCTCGGCAGCCGTCGCCGGTTCGTCGTCGGCACTCAACTACGAATACTACTGCTATTTCATCATCAGCGCCTTCGCCCAGGCAGCCGTGGCTTTCACCAGCCAAAATTACGGAGCCGGACAAATCGAACGCTGCAAAAGCATCTTCCGGCAGAGTATGTTGCTCAGCATTGCCGGATGCGCCTTTTTCAACATACTCATCGTGTGGCAAAAGGATTTCTTCATCGGCTTCTTCACCTCCGAACCCGAAATCATCCGATACGCCGCACTCCGTATGGAATACGTGCTGTTGTTCCAGTTCATTGCCAGCAGCTACGAAATCAGCGGTGCCGCGCTCCGGGGCATCGGTTACTCTATGACGCCCACGGTGCTGACGATATTCGGTACCTGCCTGCTGCGGCTGGTCTGGGTCTTTGTCGTCGTCCCCCTGTCCAGAAGCTACGAAACACTGCTCACCGTCTATCCCATATCGTGGGTCATCACCGGCATCGCCGTCTGCACGGCATACGCGATCATCCGCCGCAAGGCATTCGCCCTGCAATCCGCCCAAAACAACCATTAAAAAAAAGTCCGCTCACACGGAGCGGACCATTAGCATTTACAAAAGCAGGCTCGAACCTATTTCCCGTTTTGCTTCAAATAGGCTTCGTACATATCCAGCATCCAAACGGCATCCCCCTTCGCCTCCTTCTTGCGCGCCTTGCCTTCTTTGCCCTTGAACCACCCCTTGCAAAACTTTTGCAAGCCGGGCTTCTTGTGCTTCAGCAATACGCTGTTGACCAGCATAGGCGTGTACACGATTTCCCCTTCCTCGCCTTCATCGTGGAAGCGGATGCCGTAAAAAGTCGCCAAGTAACGCCGCTGTCCGCTTCCGTTCGTTTCCACAACCCAATCCTTCCACCAATATATGGAGGCGTGTTCCCCCGTCTGGTACAGGCAAGCCAGCCTGCGCAGCGTCCGGTAACGATTGCCGATACCGGGGGACGCAATTTGACGCGCCTCCCAGCGGATTCCGTCAGGAGCATTCTCCGTCTTCTCCGTATAATCGATACAAACCACCTCGTCTGCCGTGTACTTCGTCGACTCCTTGCTGTCCGGCGTCGGAGTCAGCTTAAAAGAATAATTGCTCTTCTTAAACATAGAGGCTTCGGCGTGCCAGCCTCTTTTCACATAGCCTTCCACCTTTTCGCCCGATGTCAGCGTCACCACCACGTGGCGAAACTCCTGATCTTCCACTTTCTGGGCATTCGCATACCGCAAGGCGCACATACACAACAGCCCCGTCACCAAAAACAAGATTTTTTTCATAACTCTATCATTTAAAATTCATTTCCAATCTTATACTCCTGCAACATCAGCACCGTCTTGTCGCACCACGTGTTGGAAGCGCGAATGCGCGCACACAACGCCGGGTCGTCGGCGACATAACGGCAGAGCCGTTCCCGAAACGCCCTGCCCGGCTTCATCCGTCCGGTCGAGTAATAGGCGGCATCTCCCTCCTTCTGCAGATAATACGCCACTTTCGAGTGGCTGAAAACCCTTTTCCGCTGCCAAACCTGGATTCCGCCATTGGAAGCAATGCCGTATCCTTTCCCGGCATACACGCAGGCAAGCATGTGCGGCGCCTGGAAATACACCCAGCACCAGCCGACACCCTCCGCAGGGATGAATTTCCGCCGGTATTCGGGAGTACGCGAATGCCAGCAGACAATCGAATCGACTTCCGACATCGGATACACCTCTTTCCGTTTGGTTTTAGCGAAAGCATCACGCACGCCCTTTACATTCCGATATTTACAAGGAATCCGAAGTCTGTCCCGTCCTTGAAATTCGATGCTGCGCCCGTCTTTCAGATAAACGGTGCCTTCCGCCAAAGGGCCGGCCTGTACAATCCATGTCCCGAGACACAGGAAAAACAAGAGTATAATTTTCATATAACCGCACATATAAAATTCCACCAAAAAAACGTCCCTTTAAATGGGCGAATTATTTTTTGTCTTCAAATATACTTCGTTTTCCGTATAAATTTGATACGGAATATTTTGCGAATTTTAAGAAAACCGTAATTTTGTGTCACCGACTTTCCATTTAAACGGACGTTTTTATCCTCGCGGAGGCTATTGTTCCTGTCTTTTCATCTTTTTAACTTTTTAACTCGCTCCCGAACGATGATAAAAGTTTAAAGTTTTTTCGTAGCTTTGCACCCTGATTTTGAATACTTAACTTTGGCGAATCACGTATTTGCTATATTAAATACGCAATATGATTGAGAATTTGGTTATCGTGGAGTCTCCGGCAAAAGCCAAAACTATCGAACGTTTTTTAGGCAAAGATTATACCGTCAAATCCAGTTTCGGCCATATCCGTGATCTGGAAAAGAAGGACCTCGGGATCGATATAAAAAATAATTTTCAACCTCAGTACGAAATCTCGGCCGACAAGAAAACTGTCGTCAAGGAACTGAAATCTTTAGCGAAAGAGGCCAGGACCGTCTGGCTGGCATCCGATGAGGACCGGGAGGGAGAAGCTATTGCGTGGCATCTTTTCGAGGTGTTGAATCTGAAGCCGGAGAATACGAAACGGATCGTCTTTCACGAGATTACAAAGGATGCCATTCTGAATGCCATCCGGAATCCGCGGGACATCGACCGGAATCTCGTCAATGCACAACAGGCCCGCCGGGTTCTCGACCGTCTGGTCGGTTTCGAGGTTTCTCCCGTCCTCTGGAAAAAGGTAAAGCCTTCACTTTCCGCCGGACGGGTACAATCCGTCGCCGTGAAGCTGATTGTGGAGAGGGAGCGGGAAATCAATGCTTTTCAGGAACAACAGTATTATAAGGTAACGGGAAGTTTCGAAACCCTGGAAAACAAGACGGGTTTTAAAGCGGAAGCAGACGAGAGGTTTCCAGACAGGGCGACGACTCTTGCCTATCTGGAAGCCTGCAGAAACGGCGTTTTCACCGTAAGCGACGCGGAGAAGAAGCCAGTAGTGCGCAAGCCCGCACCTCCTTTCACGACGTCCACCCTGCAACAGGAAGCGTCGCGCAAATTAGGATTTTCAGTGTCCCAGACGATGTCGGTAGCTCAGAAGTTGTACGAGCACGGACACATCACCTATATGAGAACGGACTCCGTCAATTTATCGGCGCTGGCGGTAAAAAGCGCCAAGGCGGTCATCTGCCAGACGTTGGGAGAGAAGTATTCCCGTCCGCGTAATTTTACGACCCGCACCAAAGGGGCGCAAGAGGCCCACGAGGCAATCCGCCCCACCTATATGGACAAAACAGCGGTGGAAGGCGACCGGAATGAGAAATTGCTATACGAACTGATTTACAAAAGGACGCTGGCCTCCCAGATGGCTGACGCCGAACTGGAAAAAACGAATGTCACTATCCAATTGTCCGGAAGCGCCATCCCTTTCATCGCCAGCGGGGAAGTCGTCGTTTTCGACGGTTTTCTGAAAATGTACAAAGAATCGCACGACGACGAGCACGACGATGAAAGCACGGATTTGCTCCCGCCTCTGCAAAAAGGCGACAAGGTAAACCGCATCGGCGTCCTGGCCGCGGAGCAATATACGCTGCATCCTCCGCGCTATACGGAAGCCAGCCTGGTGAAAAAGATGGAGACACTGGGAATCGGACGTCCGTCTACCTATGCCCCGACGATCACCACGATTCAGAACAGAGGCTATATCCTGCGGGAGTCGCGGGAAGGCACGGAAAGAAAAACGGAGGTCATCGAACTGAAAGGCGACGATATAAAGTCCTCTTTCAGTAAAAAGACATTCGGAGCCGAGAAAAAGAAATTGTTCCCCTCCGACATGGGCATGGTGGTTACCGACTTCCTGTCGGCCCATTTCACCAACATCATGGATTACAATTTTACGGCAAAGGCCGAGGAAGCTTTGGATGATATCGCCGAAGGGGATGTGGAATGGCAAAAAATGATCGGCGAGTTTTACAGTCCTTTCCACGAGAATGTCGAACTTACCCTGAAAAATTCCGAAAGGAACAGCGGGGAACGCGTTCTGGGCACCGACCCGCAAAGCGGGGAAAGTGTCATCGTCCGCATCGGCCGGTTCGGCCCCATGGCACAAATCGGGGAAGGGGAGCACGTACGCTATGCGGGACTGCGGAAAGGCCAACTGATGGAGACTATCTCCCTGGAGGAAGCTCTGGAATTGTTTAAGTTTCCCCGCAAGCTGGGCATGTACGAAGACAAGGATGTAAGCGTGGGGATAGGACGCTTCGGACCCTATATCAAGCACAACAACAGTTTCGTTTCCCTGAAAAAGGGAGAGGATGATCCGGGAACGATTACCCTGGAAACGGCCATCGCCCGGATTGAAGAAAAAAGGGAAAGCGACCGGAACAAACTGATAAAGGCATTCGACAACGGCATCCAGATTCTCAACGGACGGTTCGGACCTTACATTTCGTACGAGAAGAAAAATTTCAAGATACCCAAAACCAAACAGGCCTCCGAACTGTCTCTGGAGGAATGCATGGAGCTGATCGCGAAAGAAGATTCCAAGAAAAAAACGGTGAAAAAAGCAGCCGCCTCCGCAACAAAAAAAACAAAAACGGCAGCCGCAAAAACAAGAACGAAAAAGAGGTAAACCATTCCCCTGAGAATTAAGCCCAAATATTTGCAAAACAGTACAGCATTCCCTATATTCGTACGCTCAAAAACAAAGATAAGAAACATCAAAATTTTATTATACATGGCAACTTTACAAACTATCAGAAACCGTGGCGGACTGCTTGTAAGTATTGTAATCGGTCTGGCCCTTGTCGCATTCATCGTAGGCGATGCTTTAAATTCGGGTGCCAGCATTTTCAACAGTTCCAGAAATGAAGTGGGAGAAATAGCAGGTGAAAGCATTTCCATCATGGATTATCAGAATAAGATAAACAAAAATGAGGAAATGATCAAAATGATGAACGGTACGTCCGCTCTCAGCGAAGAACAGCAGGCCATGCTGCGGGAAAATACCTGGCAGCAGATGGTAATGGATATCGTGATGAACCGGGAATATGACGAACTGGGTATCTCCGTCAGCGGCGACGAACTTTACGACATGCTGCTGGGAGACAATATGAATCCCACCGTCCGTCAGATGTTCGGCAATGCAGATCCGAACCAGATCAGGGCTTATATCAAAAGTCTGATGGACCTTCCCGCCAGCAATCCGCAGAAAGCATTCTGGCTGAATCTGGAAGACCAGATTACAACGACACGCAAACAGGCCAAATACAACGACCTCGTCGCAAAAGCGTTATACACGACAGACGCCCAGGCCGAAGAAATGGCTGAAAACGGCGCTGCCAAAGCAGACATCAGCTATATCGTAAAAACGTATGCTTCCGTCGAAGATTCTACGATTCAGGTAAGCAACGACGAAATCAAAAGTTATTACGAATCGCATAAGAAATTATTCGAACAGCCCGAATCCAGAAAAATCGTCTATGTCAACTTCGACGTAGAGGCTTCCGGAGAAGATTACGCAGAAACGGAAAAATGGGTCGCTAAATTGATCGCAGAATTCGCCGAATCGGAGAATCCGCAGGAGTTCATCGATTTATCTTCCGATAAAAAATTCGATGCGTCCTACTACAAGAAATCCGAAATCGCCAACGACAGTCTGGCGGATTTCCTCTTCAACGCCAAAAACACCGTTTACGGTCCTTATGTGGAAGACAACTCCTACCGCATCAGCCGTGTTGCGAACCGGAAGATGCTGCCCGACTCTGTCAGAGCGCGTCATATTCTGATCGCTCCGGAAAACAACAATTACCTCCAGGCTAAAAACGTAGCAGACAGTCTGGCCGGCTTGTTGAAAAAAGGCGCTGATTTCGAAACGCTGGCGAAACAATTCTCCGCAGACCAGAATTCCGCTGTCAACGGCGGAGATTTAGGCTGGTTCGGTCCCCGAATGATGGTCCAGCCTTTCAGCGATACCGCCTTCTTCGCTAAAGTAAGAGAGATCAAAGTCGTTGTGACTCAATTCGGAGCACACGTAATACAGGTGACCGACCGGGCAAGACCCGTCGAGAAAATCCAGATCGCAACCATCGAGAAGGAAATCGTTCCCTCGCAGACAACCATCAACAAGATTTACAATGAAGCGCGGAGTTTTGCCGCCCATGTCAGCAATCAGGCCGACTTCGACAAGAGTGTCAGCGATTTCAATCTGAGCAAACGTATCGCCACCCTCAATAAAAACGACAAGAATATTGCAGGAATGGAAAACGCCCGGGAACTGGTAAGGCAGACTTACCTCGCCTCAACCCCGGGAAAAGCGATCTTAAACAATGAAGGTTCCAATATCTTCGATTCCGGCAACAAATTCACCGTTGCCATTCTGACGGATATTCAGGAAGAAGGCGTCGCTCCGGTAAATACGGTAGCCGGTACGATTAAACGGGAACTGCTCCGCAAAAAGAAAGCGGAAATCCTCGAAAAAGAGCTCCAGGCAGCTATCAGCGGCAGCGAGAGTCTGTTGTCCGTCGCCCAAAAAGCAGGACTGGACGTGAAAGATGCTGCCGACGTGTCTTTCAATTCCTTCCAGATTCCGGGGGCTGGCATCGAACCGAAAGTCATCGCTTCAGCTACTTTGGCCGAACAAGGCAAGATTTCAGAACCGATAGCAGGCAATCAAGGAGTGTATGTCATTATGGTGAATAACAGAACCGCTGACGAAATGACGCCGGAATTGCTCTCCCAGACCAAAGAGGGTTTGGAACAATCCAGCAAATACCGCGCCACCTATCAGGCTGTCCAGGCTCTTCTGAAAAACGCCGAAATCAAAGATACAAGATACAAATTCTATTAACGAATTTGCATACACCGATATTTTCAGGAGGGGTCCTTAACGCTCCTCCTGATTTTTTA
>CAZYJV010000093.1:3914-7780 GCA_964647845.1 uncultured Odoribacter sp. | reverse complement strand
GAAAAAGACTTTGAAAACAGATATTTTTCTTAAAACTTTGAAGCAGCCAAAAGTCGGACCGCGGAGGGATTGATTTATAATTAATAAGTTAATGTTTATCTGACATGAGAAGGATATACCGCATCGTTTTTTTATTTTTTATCTGCAGTTTTTATTTGCCTGTTCCGGCCCAGAAGCAGGCTCTGAGTCTGGAGGATTTTTTCGTAAAGGGTACGTTCGCTTCCAAAGGCGTTTCCGGTCTCCGCTCCATGAATGACGGGGAACATTATACCGTGCTGGAGAATCAGGGGAGAAAGATCACCCAGTACAGCTATAAGACCGGCCAGCCGGTCGCCACGCTGCTGGATCTGGACGCTCTTGAACAAAAGGATATAGAACGGATCAGCAATTACGAGTTCGACAAGGAGGAAAGCCGGCTTTTGCTGGCAACCCGTGTGACTCCCATTTACCGGCGGTCGTACACGGCGGATTATTATATCTACGATTTCAAGAACAAGGAGGTCAAGCCTCTTTCGGAGCAGGGCGCTCAACGTTTGGCCACGTTTTCGCCCGACGGGCTGCGTATCGCGTTCGTGAGGGACAACAATCTGTTCATTCACGACCTGCGCTTCGGCACGGAGCGCCAAATTACTTTCGACGGCCAATACAACCACATCATCAACGGCGCTCCGGACTGGGTGTATGAGGAGGAATTCGCTTTCAACAAGGCTTTCGAATGGGCACCGGACGGTTCCGCCCTCGCCTATATCAAGTTCGACGAGTCGGCGGTAAGGGAGTATCCGATGAATATGTTCGAGGGCCGGAGTCCGTCGGTAACAGGCAACGAGCTCTATCCCTCGGTGTACAGCTACAAGTATCCGAAGGCCGGCGAGGCCAATTCCAAGGTGTCCGTACATGTGTACGATATAAAAGACAAGACCACGCTGACGATGGATACCGGCGAGGAGGAGGATATTTATCTGCCCCGCATCCGCTGGACGACGGATCCCAGGCGGCTGGCCATTATCCGCCTGAACCGGCTGCAGAACAAGATGGACGTGCTGCTGGCCAATGTCCGTACAGGCCGTACCACCCCGCTGTACCGGGAGGAGAACAAGTATTATATCGACGAAAGCAATCTGGACCATCTGATTTTCCTGGAGGACGGGGAGCATTTCGTCATCACGAGCGAAAAGAGCGGCTATATGCATATCTATCTGTACGATATGAGCGGCCATGAGAAACGGGCTGTCAGCAGCGGCCATTACGACGTCGCCGATTTTTACGGCTATGACCCCGTCCGGAAGCTGTTCTATTACTCTTCTTATGAAGAGTCGCCCCTCGAGAAGCAGATTTATGCCGTGGACGCCAAAGGAAAGAAGACGAAGATTACGACGGACAAAGGCTGGAACAGCGCTGTTTTCAGCAAGAATTTCAATTATTACATCCTCACGGTGTCGGATATTCAGACGCCTCCGGTGATCCGTTTATACAATGCCAAAAACAAACTGATACGGGTGCTGGAAGACAATCATGCCTTGAGCGAGACGATGAAGAATTATTCCCTTACGCCGAAAGAGTTCATTCAGATTCCGGCTGCAGACGGCGAAACCCGGCTCCATGCCTGGATTATGAAGCCGGTGAATTTCGACCCGTCCCGGAAGTACCCGGTGCTGATTACCCAATACAGCGGTCCGAATTCGCAGCAGGTGAAGAATGCCTGGGGCGGCGTAAACTGGCTGAATTATCTGGCACAGGAAGGCTATATCGTTGTCTGCGTCGATCCGAGGGGCACGGCCGCCCGGGGGGAAGAATTCCGGAAATGCACCTACATGCAACTGGGCAGATACGAGAGCGACGATATGATCGCTGCCGCCCGGTGGCTGGCAGGCCAACCGTATGTGGACGGCCGGAAAATCGGCATCTGGGGTTGGAGTTACGGAGGCTTTATGTCTTCCCTCTGTCTGCTGAAGGGCCACGATGTTTTCAGCACGGCTATCGCCATCGCTCCGGTCACCAATTTCAAATATTACGATTCCATTTATACGGAACGCTATATGCGCACGCCCCAGGAGAATGAAAAAGGCTATGCGGAACATTCTCCCCTGAGCTGGGCGGACAGGCTGAAAGGCAATCTGCTGCTCTGCCACGGAACGGCGGACGATAACGTTCACGTCCAGAATACGTATGAATTGGCAGAACGCCTGGTTCAGGCCAACAAGCAGTTCGACATGGGCATCTATACCAACCGCAACCACGGTATTTACGGCGGGAACACCAGTCTGCAACTGTACACGAAATTCGTGAAGTACCTGAATGAGCACCTGAAATAAAATCCGAATAAAAACAATAAAAATAAAGCTATGGCAACATTACAAGATTTACAACCGCAGAGCGTATGGCGGAATTTCTACAAACTGACACAGGTACCCCGTCCGTCGAACCACGAGGAGAAGGCCCGGGAGTTCATGATGAACTGGGCGAAGGAAAACAATATCGACGCCCGCATGGATGAGGCCGGCAATATCATTATGAGCAAACCGGCCACCCCCGGCATGGAAAACCGGAAAGGCGTCATCCTGCAAGGCCATCTGGACATGGTTCCCCAGAAAAACGAGGATACGGTGCATGATTTCACGAAGGATCCCATCCAGGCCTACGTCGACGGCGAATGGGTACGCGCAAAGGGTACGACGCTCGGGGCCGACAACGGCATGGGAGTCGCAGCCGCGATGGCTGTTCTGACCGCCACGGATGTGCCTCACGGACCTGTCGAAGTTTTAATCACCGCAACGGAAGAAACGGGTATGGACGGCGCCATCGGTCTGAAAGCCGGCGAGCTGAAAGGAGAAATCCTGCTGAATATGGACTCCGAAACGGAAGGAGAACTGTATGTCGGCTGTGCCGGCGGTCTGGACTCGACTTTCGAGTTCAAGTGCCAGGAGGAAAAGACGCCCGCAGCCAGCAAAGCCTACAAGCTGGCCGTAAAGGGACTCAAAGGCGGACACTCCGGCATGGATATCAATCTAGGACGGGGTAATTCCAATATCCTGCTGTTCCGCTTCCTGAAAGCCAATGCTGCGGCTTTGGAGTTGTGTCTGGCCTCCGTTAACGGAGGGTCGCTGAGAAACGCGATTCCCAGAGAGAGTTTCGCCGTGGTAACGGTACCGGCAGCCAAGGCTGAGGCGTTGACCCGAAAGGTGAAAGAGTTCGAAGCCATCTATAAGGCCGAACTGCAGTTTACCGAACCCGATCTGCAGTTTTTCACGGAAGAAACGGAGGTGCCGGCTCAGGTCATGACCCAAGATTTACAGACACGGCTTATCAATGCCATCGTAGCATGTCCGAACGGGGTTGTCCGCATGTCCGACGCCATGGCCGGAACGGTGGAAACGTCCAACAATCTGGCTCTTATTCAATCGAAGGAGGGCAAGATCGTCGTCAATACCCTGATGCGTTCGTTCGTCGAAACAGCCAAAGACGCGCTGGCGGAATCGCTGGATGCCGTGTTCGCACTGGCGAAAGCCGACAAGATTGTCTTCGACGGGGCGTATCCCGGCTGGAAACCGAATCCGGATTCCGCCATCCTGAAACTGATGAAGAGCACTTACCGGAAGATGTACGGCAAAGAGCCGCAGGTGATGGCCATCCACGCCGGACTGGAATGCGGCATTCTGGGTTCGAAGTATACGAACTGGGATATGATTTCTTTCGGACCGACGATCAGCCATCCCCATTCTCCGGATGAGAAGGTGAATATCGCTTCCGTCGGAAAGTTCTGGGAGTATCTGAAAGAAACGCTGAAGAATATTCCCGCGAAATAAAACAGCGAAATTCGAGTGTATTCCCCGGAAGACGGCCGACCGCTTTCTCCGGGGAATATTTTT
>CAZYJV010000093.1:0-3814 GCA_964647845.1 uncultured Odoribacter sp. | reverse complement strand
GCATAGTTTTCCAATGCGCTCAAAGCCGCCGATTCGTCGAAGGAGGAGGCCACCCCAAAAGGCAGCGCCTGCGTTTTCAGGGTTTGCTCCAGCGTATCGGCATAGAAGCGGATGCCCACGCCGATTTCGTTGTAGTAGCGCGAAGCGAAACGCGCGGAAAAGCCTTTGCCCAGTTTACAAGCTTTCAAGACCAGCTGAGGCACGCAGCTCACTTCCTCCGTGAAGGCAGGGAAATAGAAATCGTTGTTGTTCCTCAGCAGCGCGTTGTCTCCCACGACGCTCAATGTCATTTCCGCAACGGAGTTATACTCCGCACACAATAATTTCATGGTTATTCCCGTTTAAAGAGTAATTCATCCAGCCCCCGCTTCGGCACATGATGGACCTGTTCCGCATCTCTCCAGTATTTGAAGTCATTTCCCCGCATTTCTTCGATGACAACCGTTTCGCAAGGTTTTCCGAGGGCGATGACGTAATTGATTTTCATCCAGTCGGGCAGCTGCAATATCTCCCGGAGTCTCTCATTCCGGAAGGATCTGATCACGCATCCGCCGTAGCCTTTCTCCACGGCTCCGAGCAGAATGGTCTGGATGTGGATGCCGTCATCACACAGGCAATTTTCCGAAATGCGCGTATCCAGCAGCTGTATCAGATAAGCGGCCGGCCTCTCCCCTTTTCCGGGGCCGTCCCAGTCTGTCAGATAGCCCGCCCAGGCCAGGGTTTCGAATATCTCCCCGCATTTTTCTTCATTCCGGACCGGAATGTATTTCAACGGCTGGGCATTCCGGGCGGAGGCACAGAAACGCGTCAGCCCCACCAGTTCCTCCAGTTGTTCCATCGGTATGCGCTCATTCTCTCGGAAACGGCGATAGCTTCGATTGCTGTTCAATAATTTTTCAAGCATACGGTCTGTTTTTTTCCCTCCCTCCGATTTTAACCTTTCGGGAGAATCTTAAACTTTCGACTTTCGAGTATTTATTGTAGATTTGTCCGGTCAAAATTAATACAAAAATTCAAAGGCTTTTATAAAACCCGCTATTATCTAAAACCCGGAATGCATATGTCTTCGTTTTTGCACCTGCTTGCCGCTGATCTGATCGGAAAGTATCCGAGTTTCGAAGATATTACCATCATTTTCCCCAACAAAAGAGCCGGTCTGTTTCTGGCCGAAGAGCTCTCCCGTCTTACCGACCGTCCGATCTGGATGCCCAGGATCATCACGCTGTCCGATTTCATCCGGGAGGAGACGGGATTCCGGAAAGCGGAGGATCTGCTCCTGATTATCAAGCTGTACAAGTGCTACCGGCAGGTCAGCGGCAGTGAGGAGAAGTTCGAGGATTTCTATTTCTGGGGCAATATGCTGCTGGGCGATTTCGATGATATAGACAAATACCTCGTCGAGGCGAAGGATCTTTTTTCCAATCTGACCGCGCTGAAGAATCTGGAGTATAATTTCCCTTATCTTCAGCCGGAGCAGATCGATGTCATCAGGAAGTTCTGGTCTACCTTCAACCCGGACAAGTACAGCAAGGAGCAGCAGGAGTTCCTGAAAATCTGGGACAAGCTCCATGCCCTTTACACGACGTACAAAGCCGCCCTGCGTGAGGAGAAAATCGCCTACGAGGGCATGGCGCTGCGACACTATCTGGAACATATTCAGGAAACCCGCCACCAGGGGGCTTTGATTTTCGCCGGTTTCAATGCCCTGAATCTGTGTGAGAAGCAGATTTTCTCCCATTTCCAGAATACCCGCCAGGCTTTTTTTTACTGGGATTACGATTTGTATTATTCGGCGAACGAGCACCACGAAGCAGGAAAATATATCCGGGAAAATCTGCGGCTTTTTCCCAATGAACTGGGCAGGGAGCATTTCAATGAATTCAGGTACAACGGAAAGAACATCGAATTTATTTCCGTCCCTTCTTCCGTCGGGCAGGCCAAACTTATTCCGGAGCTTCTGCGCGACGTGAAGCCCGAGGAGTATACCCGGACCGCGATTGTGCTGTGCGATGAGCGCATGCTGCTGCCCGTAATGCATTCCATCCCGGACCACATCGGGAAAATCAATATCACGATGGGCTATCCGGCACAGAATACATCGGTCGCTTCCCTTATCCATTTGTTGGGAGAACTCCGGAAGTATTCCAAGACCGGCACAGGCGGAACCTATTATTACTATAAACCGGTGATCGCCCTGCTGAATCACAAGCTGATCAAGGATGCCTGCCCCGGAGAGATCGACAGGATCACCGACTATATCAATAAAAAAAACATCGTATACGTCGCCGGAAAACACCTCCATTTCAATGCCCTTACACAGGCCATTTTTTCTGCGGAGAGTCCCAGGACGATCGATTATATACTCTCTATCCTGCAACTGCTTTCGCATGCCCTGAACGGCCAGAAGGAGCAGTTTCATCCGATCGAGAAGGAGTTTATTTTCCATATTTTCACCCAACTGCAGAGTCTGCAGAACACTTTCGCCGAAGAGGGCATCGAACCGGAGGACAGGCTTTATCTCCAGATTATCAGCAAAGTCGTCCATTCCGTTACCGTCCCTTTCTCAGGAGAACCGCTGGAAGGCCTGCAACTGATGGGACTGATGGAGACCCGTATGCTGGATTTCAGGAAACTGATTATTTTATCCGCCAATGAGGGGATTCTCCCCCAGACGTCCACCGCCCCTTCGTTTATTCCCTATAATCTCCGGTTCGGCTTCAGGCTCCCCACGCCGGAGCACCAGGATATTCTTTTCGCCTATTATTTTTATCGCCTGCTCCAACGGGCGAAGGAGGTACACATCCTGTACACCACGGCGGTGAAAGGCATGAACGGCGGCGAAATGAGCCGCTATCTGTATCAGATCAAATACGAGTCCGGCCTGCCGTTGAAAGAGAGCAATTTCCAGAATCACATTTCTGTTTCAGAGCATCCCCTGCCGGAGATAGCCAAGACGCCGCGAATCCTGCAAAAACTGCAACCGTACGGAGCCTCGGAAGAACACACGCTTTCGCCGTCCGCTCTGAACACCTATATCGACTGCCCGCTGAAATTTTATTTCAAATACCCCGCAGGAATAAAGGAGAAGGAGGAGATCGCGGAAGAACTGGATCATCGGCTGCTCGGGAACATATTCCACGAATGCGCCGAATCCCTCTATGCCACCGTTGCCAATGAAACAATCACCCCCGAAGTCATCGACCGCTTCCTGCACAACCCGAAGCTTTTGGACGAACACATCAAGCGTTCCTATCTGAATTTTTACGACCGGCAGGTGTCCCAGCTGATCGACAGCGGCAGCAACGAACTTATTCTGACAATTATCCGCAAGTATCTCGTCCAGATGTTCCGGTACGACCGGCAGATCGCCCCTTTCCGGCTTATTTCCATGGAAAAGAAATACAGTTTCCCGGTGCTTATCGGCCCGGAAGGTTCCGCCCGCACGGTTCATATCGGCGGTATCATCGACCGGATAGACGAAACGGAAAAAGCCGTCCGCATTATCGATTACAAGACCGGAAGCGATACCACCACGTTTAAGAATATCGAATCTCTTTTCGACGGAACAAGCTCTTCGCGCAACAAGGCTGCTTTCCAAACCATGCTGTATTGCCTGATGTTCGGCCGGGGGCGGCAGCAGGACAAACCCTTGCAACCCGGGATTTACAGTACGAAACTGCTCTTCGATCCCGATTACACCCCCTTGTTGAAACTCGATAAAGATCCGATTGTCGGTTTTGACAGATACAGGAATGAATTTGAGGAGTTACTGAAACAATTGCTGGAAAAACTCTTTTCCCCGCAGGAAGCGTTC
>CAZYJV010000092.1:0-7903 GCA_964647845.1 uncultured Odoribacter sp. | reverse complement strand
ATCGGATTGTCGGTGCTCAGCCGGACGATTTTGTTTTTGTTGTGGGAGCCTACCCAGGTGAGGTCCCAGCTGAAGTCGGAGAGCTGCAGTATTTTGGCGTTCAGGGTGAACTCGATCCCCTGGTTTTCGAGTTTGCCGATGTTCTTCGGCACGGTGAGCAAGCCTGTGGTACGGGAAACCGGCACCATGAATACCATGTCTTTGGTACGGTGGTAGTAGTAGTCTACTTCAAGGGTCAGGCGGTCGAAGAATGAGATGTCCAGCCCGACGTTGAATTTGTTGGTCTGTTCCCATTTCAGCTTGTTGTTGCCCAGCTGTTCGTGGGCGCTTCCCGGGAGGCCGTTGTAGTTGTATCCGAACCCGAACAGATCGCGGGAGGCGTACCATGAATCGCCGACTTCCTGGTTACCGGAGGTTCCGTAACTCGTTCTGAGGGTAAGGCCGGTCAGCCAGTTTTTGGTCGATTCCATGAATTCCTCTTCCGAAATCCGGTAGCGCGCACCCAGCGACCAGAATCCCGCCCAGCGGTCGTCTTTCCCGAAACGGGAGGAACCATCCGCCCGGGCGCTCAATGAGAAGTAGTATTTGTTTTTGTAGTCGTACTGTCCGTTCATGAAGAAGGAGGCGAGCGCCACCGCGTCTTTGCTGGTGGCAGCGGAGGAGGGGACCGCCGCATTCGCTACCTGGTTTTTGTTCATCAGGGGATAGTTGGAGGCTGCGAGGTAGGAGCTGTTGTCTTTCGTTTTCTGCGCCTCCTGCCCTATCATGAGGTTGAGGTTGTGGTCCCCGAACGATTTGAGGTAGTTCAGGGTGTTGGTAACGCTCAGCAAGGTGCGTTCGGTGGTTCCCTGTTCTCCCATTCCCCGCATGTCGGCCCCCTGGGGCTGGAGGAAGGACCAGAATCCGAATTCTTTCAGATCGTAGTAATCCACACCGACACGGGAGGTGAACATCAGGTCGTCTCTGAAACGGAGGGTCAGGTAGGGCGAGAACATGGCCCGGTATTGCCTGCCGATGCTTTTGTCTCCGTGGGCGCTACGCTGCGCTACAGGGTTGTAGCCGTTCAGGGTGTTGAAGTTCCATTCGCCGTTTTCGTCTTTTACCGGCAACAGAGGGGATTGCTGGTAGGCCTGCGTGATCGGGTCGGAGAAGTAACCGCCGCCCGCTCCCATGTTGGTTTTCGTATAGGAGAGGTTCAGGGTCATGCCGTAGTCCACCCATCTGCTCGGCGACTGGGCGAAGTTGATCCGTCCGGAGTAACGCTCCAGGTCTTTGCCGATTACGAATGCCTCGTTGTCGAAGTAGTTGAAGGAGATGTAGAATTTAGGCGCCGTTTCCGTGCCTCCTCCGCCTTGCAGGTCGAGGTTGTATTCCTGGACGAATCCCGTACGGGTCACTTCGTCCAGCCAGTTTGTTTTCGTTTTCCCGTCGTAGTCGAGGTAGGCATAGAGCATGTCCGTCATTCCTTCCTGCGTGTAGGGGAAGTAGCCCCCGAAGAAGTATTCGTTGTAGAGCGCCGTGTAGCCGTAGTCTCCGTCGATGTCGTAGTCGTTCAGCATGCCTTCCGTCAGCAATTCGGTGTATTTTTTCGCATTCAGGGGCTTGTAGCGGCCAGGGATGGCGGGTTTTATCTCCATTCCCCATTTGGCCGTCAGGTTGGCCTGCAGTTTGCCGGCTTTTCCCTTTTTGGTCGTAATGACGATGACCCCGTTGGCGGCGCGGGCTCCGTAGATGGAGGTGGCCGTGGCGTCTTTCAGGACGGTCATGGATTCGATGTCCGAGGGGCTCAGGGTGGACAAAGGCGACAGCGACTGGTCTTCCGAGGAGCGCATGCCCATCGCGGAGGCGGTGACAGGTACTCCGTCGATGACATACAAGGGCTGTGTGCCCGAGTTCAGGGAGTTGCGTCCGCGGATAAAAATCGTAGCGGGCGCCCCGGGCTGTCCGGAAGCGACGTTCAGCTGTACGCCGGGTACCGTTCCTTCCAGCGCCTTGATGGGATTGGCATCGGTTTTCTGTGCGATGTTTTCCGCACCGACGGTGGTGGCGGCCCCGGTAAAGGCTTTCCGGCGGGTGACGCCGTATCCCGTGACGATTACCTCATCGAGGTTCTGCGCATCGTTTTCCAGGGCGACGTCCAGCGTTCTGCGGTCGCCGACATGTATCGTCTGCGGTCTCATTCCCACAAAGGAGAATACCAGTACGTCCGTATTCCTTACTTCCAGGCTGTACTTTCCCAGGGCATCCGTCGAGGTTCCCGACTGCGTGCCTCTGATCATAATGGACACTCCCGGCAGGGGCTGTCCGTCGTTTTTATCCGTCACGACACCCGTCAAGGTGCGCGTCTGGGCATTCACCTGCATGCCGATGACAAACAGGAGAGATAAAAAACCGATTAATCTTCTCATATTCGTGTATTTAGTTTGTAAAAATTTACTACTACAACATTTTTATGAGATGTTTAACGAATAATCAGTCCATCGGTTTCACGAATTCTTAATTTTAACAAAAAAGCGGGAGGTCAGATGTCTATCATTTTGTTTTTGATGGCGTACATGACCAAGGCGGCGGTGTTGCGGCAGCCGGTTTTGCTGAGGAGGTTGGCGCGGTGTTTGTCGACGGTGCGTTTGCTGATGAAGAGTTCGTCGGCGATTTCCTGGTTGGATTTTCCTTTGCAGACGTGGCAGAGGATTTCCATTTCCCGTTCGGAGAGTTCGCTGTCGCGGGTTTCCGGTTCGTTTTTGGTATCGCGCATGGTGTTGAGGATGTTGAACAGGAGTTCTTCGGAGAAGAAGTTTTCCCCGGAGGCGACCTTCTTTATGGCGGCGATGACGTTCTCTATGCCGGTGTTTTTCAGCATGAACCCTTTGGCGCCGGCGTCGATCATCTGGTAGTAGTATTGTTCGTCCCCATACATCGACAAGACGATGATTTTCAAACCGGGCTTTATCTTCAAGGCTTCGCGCGTGGCGTCGATGCCGTTGACTTCGGGCATTTCGATGTCCATCAGTACGACGTCGCAATCGACCAGGGAGAGGTTTTCCAGAAATTCCCGGCCGTCGGACGCTTCGTAGATGTGATGAACGAAGTCCTGGGTGGACAGGAGGAGTTTCAGGCCTTCCCGGAAGAGTTTATGGTCGTCTACCAAATAGATTTTCAGTTTCTGCATGATCGGATGTCGGTGTGTTTAGGTTAATTTTATGAAAGCTTTCGCGGTCATCCCCTTTCCCCGCCCGCTTTCTATTTTTATGTCGCCGTTCCCGGATTTGAGCCGGTACTGCATGTTGTTCAGCCCCATGCCGTGACGGGCGGTTTCGCGGTCCACGTCAAAGCCGATGCCGTTGTCGGAGTATTCCAGGGAAAGCATGTCTTCTTCGAGGCGGAGCGCGATCCGTATGGTATCGGCTTCCGCATGGCGGAGGGTGTTGTTTATCAGTTCGCAAATGACGCGGTACATGATGACTTCCGTGTTGTAGCCGAAGCGCCGGTCGTCCAGGTTGGAGGAGAATTTTATGTCGATGCCGTCCGCCGGACGCAGTTTTTTTATGAAGGAGCCGACGGCTTCCCTGAGCCCGAAGTTGTTCAGGATGTGGGGGCTGATGTTGGCGGATATGTCCCGGACGCTGGTAATCGCTTCGTCCACGGCCTGCTTGAGGTTCTGTTTGATTTTTTCGTTTACTTCCGCCGTGTTTTTCACTTCGAATCCCGATACCAGCATTTTCACCACACTCAGCAGGGGGCCCAGCCCGTCATGGAGTTCTTTGGCGAAACGCTGTCTTTCCTGTTCCTCGGTTTTTATGACGGCCGACAGCACTTTTTTTTCGGCTTCCCGCCGGATCGCTTCGACGCGTCTGAGGAACTGGAAGATTTTCCGGATGTAGAAAACGCCTGTCAGCAATACGAGCGAGATGACGAAGCCGAGCCAGTGCTGAACGATGGCGAGTTCTTCATAGAGTTCGGGGAACACGGCCGGAAAGAGTTCGAACATGCGGGCGATTACCATGAGCAGGAAGCCGATGGAGATCAGTATCCACGAGGCGTTGAATTTCGTCCGTTTGACGAGGCTGATGGCAAGGGCCGCAGCCAGTACCTGAAAGAAGAGGGAGAGATAGGCAACAATCGTAGACAACATAATGCGTACAGTTTAAAAAGGGTATCCGATGGCGATATTAAAAACGGTGTGTCTCATCCATTTGCCGTTGTCCAGCAAGACGAACCGCTTGTTTTCCGGCTTGGAGGGGTCGCGCATTTTTATTCCCCAGTCGAAGCGCAGGAGGAAGAAATTGGCGTCGAGGCGCAGTCCGGCTCCCGTCCCCATGGCGATCTGTTTGTAGAAGCCGCTCCCGAGCAGGGAGCCTTTCCGGTCTTCGTATCTGTTGACGTTCCAGATGTTGCCCGCATCGAGGAAGAAGGCGCCTTCCAGCAGCCAGAAGAGTTTGAAGCGGTATTCGATATTGGCTGCCAGTTTGAAGTCCCCCACGCTGTTGGGATAATTGTTTTCCGCCACGTAGGAGCCCGGCCCGAGGGTTCTCGCCTGCCATGCCCGTATGCCGTTGGCACCGCCTCCGTAGTATGCCTCTTCAAAAGGCAATGCCTTCATGTTTCCGTAGGGATAGCCGCAGCCCAGAAAGAACCGGTAAACGACGGTATTCGCCGGGTTTATGTAATGGTTGAAACGGTATTCGCCGTCGAGTTTCAGGAACTGGGCATAGCGTACGCCCAGTATTTCATAGTAGCGTTCGCCTTCGTCCTGTTTTCTCCGGCTTCCGAAGAGGTGGTCCATGGCCCACAGGAAGTTGCCGGAGGTTTCGAAGTTGCAGCGGAAGTAGTTGTAGCTTCCGGGCGTGTTCAATACCTGGTCGGTATAGGTTCCCGTGAAGTTGGCGGAGAGTATCAGGTGGCTTTTGTAGGCGCTTTTTACGTATTCGTTTCTCAGGCTGTCGATGAATCCCTTGTCGACACGCTCCATCAAGACGTAGTTGAAGTCGACCAGGTCGAAGTTGTAGCGCCATTTTTTGTCGCTTTTCCGCCACAGGTACCCGAATTTGGCCCCGCCGATTTTCCGGTCGTAGAAGGGGGTGTGCTCATAGCTGACGGAGAAGGACAGGGAGGTCCTGGGGGCGTAGTTCCGGCGGAAGTCTTCGAGGCGCAGGAAGGGCAGCCAGAACTGAGGAGATACCAGGGAAAGCTCCACTCCCAGTTCTTTCGTACTGAATATTTTCCCTTCGTTGAAGCGTTCTTTTTTCAATGCCCCCCAGAAGCTGAGGCTGAGGTTTTCACCGCTCCGGAAGAGGTTCCGGTGGTTGTAGGTGAAGTTTCCCCCCACCCCGATGTTGCCGGAGTTGTGCGTGCCTTCCAGAAATACGTTGTAGGACTGCCGTTTCATCGGGGTCAGCTGTACTTCGCAGAGCAGGATTTTTTCTCCCGGCTCGTCTTCCGCCTCCCGGAATACGATGTTGATGAATTTGAAGAGATTCAGCGCCTGCAGGCGGGAGTATGAATCGAGGACTTTCTGCACGTCGTAGTATTCGCCGGACTTAAACTGTACGGTTTCGGAGATGAGCCGGGGCCGGATTTTCAGTTTTTCACGGTAGGTGATTCCGTAGGTCCCGTAGACGGTGTCAACGTAGGAGGAGTCCCTTCCCTTCATGAATACCAGGGGGTCGTAGTCGAGGTGGATGTTGATTTTTCCTATCCTGTATTTGTAGTAGGCATGGGTGTCGACGGGAGTCCCGACAATGTTCATCAGCACTCTGGCCCGGTCGGATTCTCCGAGGGTCGTGTCGGCATAAAACTGGATGTAGTTCTTCGAGAAGTTGAAGTAGCCTTTTTCCCGCAACATCCGGGCAATCCGCTCCCGCTCCCGCTCGAGGATGTCCACGTCGAGGGGGTCCCCCTCGCGTATCAGGGTCCGGTTCATTCCGGGCAGGATTTCCTGCATGAGGGAGTCGTTTTCGGGCAGACGGCCGACCGGATAGTCGTAGTCGTATTTGTCGCGGTAGGCAAATTCGGATATGCGGGTCACGTCCCCGGAAGAAACGGAGTAGATGACCTGCGCTCTCTTTTTCCTGAAAATGACGGTGTCTTCCACTACGGCTTCGTAGTATCCTTTGTTGTTGAGGTAGGATTTAATCTGGTTTTTGCTCCTTCCGGTGAGGAAGTCGCTGTATATGACGGGAGCTTCCCCGATGCTGCGCAGCCATTTGTTGAATTTTTTTTCCCCGTTTTTGCCGCTCAGGTTGTAGAGCCCCAGATGAAAGCGGGCCACCCCCAGGATGCGGGTATTGGGTTTCTGACGGATATTTTTTCTGATGTCCGCTTTGCTTATCTCTTTGGCATCCGTCTTCAGGGTTACTTTATCGAGCAGGTATTCATTTTCCGGCACGTATCTCACCGGGGAACAGGAATAAAACAGCACCGCTCCCAAAACAAACAGCAACACCTTATGCGGGCCACGTTTCTCCAATTTACCAAAAATTGTTATAAATTTGTACAATAAATTCAGTCGCAAACTCGCAACATGCTCAGCAAACACGTAACAAAAATAGTCCAAAACCTCGAAAAAAAGAAATTCAGGGAGAAATATAATCTGTTCAAGGTGGAGGGGGAAAAACTGGTGCAGGAGCTGCTGCTGTCCGGTTTCAAAATCCGCACGGTCCTGGCTTACAAAGGATGGGCGGAGCGGAACCCTCTGCCGGCAGGCACGTATGAGGTGACGGAGGTGGATGAGAAGGAAATGGGGAGTATTTCCAATTTCCAGTCGCTGCCCGAGGTGATGGCTTTGGCGGAGATTCCGCAGTATGCCGCCGCTCCGGAAGAAATCCGCGATTCCCTGTCACTGGTTCTCAACGGCATTCAAGATCCGGGGAATCTGGGCACGATTCTGCGCGTCGCCGACTGGTTCGGCATCGGACACGTGTTCTGCGACGAGGACTGCGCCAGTTTCCACAATCCCAAATGCGTACAGGCGAGTATGGGTGCCGTTTTCAGAGTGAAGGTGCATTACACAGATCTGCCCGCTCTGCTGCGGACGTACCGGTCGGAGGATTTCCATTGCTACGGCACGTTTCTCAACGGAAGCGATATTTACAAAACGCCCCTTTCCTCGCGGGGATTTATCATTATGGGCAATGAAGGGAAGGGGATCCGTCCGGAAATCGAGGAATTGACGGACCGGAAGCTAACTATTCCCAGTTTCGCCCGTAACAGTTATTCCACGGAGTCTCTCAATGTCGGAGTGGCAACGGGCATCATCCTCTCCGAATTCAAAAGAAATTCATAACTTTGCCGCGGATTACGGAATAATAACTCTAAAAGATAACGACATGAAAAAACTTTTTCTTACTCTGCTGCTGGGCGCCTTTTCCTGGGCAGTCATGGCACAATCCCCCATTAATGTGGGTGTACACGGCGGTATCTCCAATACCAAAATCAAGGTGAAGGATATCGGACATACCTTGAAAAGCGGCTCGAACACCGGCTGGATGGTCGGAGCTTTTGTTCGGGTAAACCTGGGCCCGATATATCTGGAACCGTCGCTAAACTATGCCCACAAGGAAGGGGAGTTGAAAAGCGGCTCCACCAAAAGCAGTCTGAAATACAATTCTTTCGATATTCCGGTCATGGTGGGTCTGCATGTGCTGGACCTTCCGGTGGTGAAACTCCGCACCTACCTCGGTCCGGTGGCTTCTTTCACCGGCAAGCTGAAATACCTCAAACAAGGGCTGGATAACGACAAGATGATGTGGAACGGCAAAGTGGGCGTCGGCGTGGACGTATGGAAGCTGACTTTCGACATCGACTATGAAAAAGGCCTGAAGAAGTTCCAGGACAACGAACACGGAAAAATCAAGTCGCCCCGGTCTTTCAACTTTACCCTGGGCTTAAAAATCATCTGATTTCC
>CAZYJV010000091.1:3051-8333 GCA_964647845.1 uncultured Odoribacter sp. | reverse complement strand
ATGAGAAAACATATACCCAATCTGATAACGGGACTGAATGCCGCTTCGGGGACGATGGCGGTGTTTATGGCGTTGTACGGCCAAATCGCATGGGCAGCCTGTTTTGTTATCGCCGGCATGGTCTTCGATTTTTTTGACGGCATGGTTGCCCGGCTGCTGCATGTGAAGTCGGCGATGGGGAAGGAGCTGGATTCTTTGGCCGATGTCGTTACTTTCGGTGTGGCACCGGGATTGCTGGCGCATCTGTTGATGCGCGATGCGCTTCTTCCGGAAGGAATGGGAAATTTTGCTCTGCTGATGGCCTGTGAGAAAATCGTATTGTTCATTCCTTTGCTGATACCTGTATTCTCGGTATTCCGGCTGGCAAAATTCAATCTGGACACCCGGCAGTCCGTTTCTTTCATCGGCTTGCCTGTTCCGGCACATGCCCTGTTTTGGGTGGGATTGGTCTTTGCGCGTGTAAAAGTCCCCGTCCTTTATCAGGCATTTTTCGGGAATGTATGGGTATTGGCTCTTTGCGTCCTTATTTTGTCAGTGCTGCTTATTTCCGAGCTGCCGATGTTTTCGTTGAAAATATCCGGATTCAGCTGGGCCGCTAACAAAGCGGTTTACATTTACTTTTTGACCTTGCTTGTTTTGACTGTCTGTCTGGGATGGGCAGTTCTGCTTTTCGTCATACCTTTTTATATCCTGTACTGTGCGATAAGGGCTTTATGCAAAAAATAAACCCTGGGGCATAATGATAGGAGAGAAATTCAATGTCTCTCTGTTTTAAAGATGTAGGAGGTGGATTATTGTATGGCTAACGGGTCGTAGTCGACATAGTCGTAATCCGGAGAAATGACGACGTGGAGACTTTTGGCCTGGGCGTTCCCCGGAATCTGGGGCAGAACCGGCTGTATGGTCGTCGTGACAAGTCCTCCTTGTTGATAGTGGGAATTACCCCAATAGATATAGCCGAGATGGGACAGGAAAACGATACCTGCAATCACGGCGACTGCCAGTCCGAATTTCAACATACGGTGTACCCAATTCTGGGATTCCATGTTGATGATATAAGGAGACAATTCGGAGGCGGAAGGGATATTGATCTGAGTCGGAGCGGATTTTTTCTCCTCCTGCACCACTTTTTTAGCTTCGATTTTTTCCATACCGAAAGCGTCTGCCAGGAAATTGTTTTCCGCGCTTTCGAAAATGATATTGAACCGGCGGTCCGTATAGAAGACGCCGATATCTCCGAAAGCGACTCTGTGACGCTGGTTCAGTTTCACCTTCAGTTCTTCGCAGAAAAGCTCCACCTGCTTCGTGGCCTTTTCATAGGAGATGTTTTCCTTGGAGGCGACCCAGTTGACCAACAGGCCGTCGTTCTGTTTCAGGCTCCGGTTGAAGGCGATCTCCTTCGCCGGCGGAAGAATCATACCGCTCTCGTCGTCGATATACGCACTCTTGTAATTGCAGATAAATCCGCCGAATTCGGGCATTATCACACAATCGTGCAGGAGCAAGAGATCGGATATGTATTCTATAAATCTATGCATGCTACAAAAGTATGAAAAAGAAACGGATTTGCAATACAAATTCCGACGTTTTTATAAAAATTCGTATTTTATTGCTTACTTTGCATTGTTTAAAGGTTCAAAAATAACTTTATTATAAACGGAACAGCATGAAAGTATTTGTTACAGGAGGTACCGGCTACATCGGTTCTCATACGGTCGTAGAGCTTCAGCAGAGCGGCTTTGAAGTGGTTATTGTCGACAATTTGTGCAACTCCAGCATTCACGTGTTGGACGGCATCGAAAAAATTACGGGAGTACGCCCGGAGTTTGAACAGTTTGACCTGACGGATGAAAAAGCGACGCACGATTTCTTCGCCCGCCACAAAGACATCAAGGCGGTCATTCATTTCGCCGCGTTGAAAGCCGTCGGCGAGTCCGTCAGCAAACCGCTGGAATACTATAAAAACAACCTGAATTCATTGATGAATGTACTTTCATCCATGCGTGAATTCGGCGTGAAGAATCTGGTGTTCTCTTCTTCCTGTACGGTTTACGGACAGGCCGACGTATTGCCTGTAACCGAACGGACACCGCGCAAACAGGCGGAATCTCCGTATGGAAATACGAAAGCCATGTGCGAAGACATTATGCGTGATCTGGCGAAAGTGGAGAAAGAAATGAATCTGATCGCTTTGCGTTATTTCAATCCCATCGGAGCGCATCCGTCCGCCAATATCGGGGAATTGCCCAACGGTGTACCCAACAATCTGATTCCTTATCTGACGCAGACCGTTGCCGGTATCCGCGAACAGCTGAGCGTTTTCGGGAACGACTACAACACGTCCGACGGAACGCCTGTCCGGGATTACATCGATGTGGTGGATCTGGCGAAAGCGCATGTCGTTGCCATCCGTCGGCTGCTGGACGGCAAGAACAAGGCGAACTATGAATATTTCAACATCGGCACCGGTAACGGCGTGTCCGTTCTGGAACTGATACAGGCTTTCGAAAAAGCGACCGGCAAGAAGGTGAACTATAAAATCGTAGGCCGGCGTGCCGGAGACATCGAAAAGGTATGGGCCGATACCTCCCTGGCAAACACCGAGCTCGGCTGGAAAGCGCAGGTGCCTTTGGTCGAAACTCTGGCGAACACCTGGAGGTGGCAGGAGAAATTGGGACAGAAATAAAATCGTTCCGGAAATAAGAAATATCCCCCGAAATTCATTTCGGGGGATATTTCTTATTTTGAAGTTTCGAGGATTCGGTCGAAGAAGTCGGAATAGGCGTCGATATATTCCTCTTTATTGGGATACTCCAGCAAAGGTTTTCCCGTCTTTGCGGCGAAATCCTTCAATTCGGGCGAAATATCCGGCGTGTTGAGGATAATGCCGTCGGAATACTGGAAAGCCAGCTTGTTGACATTGTCGAAAGTGGCTTCTTTCGCCACGCTGACATCTTTGGCGGTCACACTGCCCGTCAGGGCTTTCTTGTGGAAGTTTTTATTCAGCGTTTCCTTGAAATAATCGTGCGACGTGGAATATACCACTTTCGTACGGGCGAACATCGGGTCGTCGTAATACTCCTTTTTCAGATAAAGGGGCACCAGCGCCGTAAACCAGCCCTGACAATAAATCAGATCCGGTTCCCACCTTAGTTTTTTCACTGTTTCGAATACGCCGCGGGCGAAAAATATGGCCCTTTCGTCATTGTCTTCAAAAAAAGAGCCGTTTTCGTCCGTAATCACATATTTCCGCTGGAAATAGTCTTCGTTGTCTATAAAATAGACCTGCATGCGGGCGGCTTGGATAGAGGCGACTTTGATGATAAGCGGATGGTCCGTATCGTTGATAATCAAATTCATCCCCGACAGGCGAATCACTTCATGCAGCTGGTTGCGGCGCTCGTTGATACAGCCGAACCGGGGCATGAAAGTCCGGATTTCCTTCCCTTTTTCCTGTATCCCCTGGGGCAGAAATCGTCCGATGTGGGACATTTCCGTTTCAGGCAAATAAGGGAAAATTTCGGAGGATATAAATAAAACTCTTTTTTTAGCCATAATCGTATTTTCGCAGAAAACCTTACAAAGATATACAATAAAATTTAGAAAGCCAAAAGTTAAAATGTGTAAATCTTCGTTGCGGCGGGCAATGAAAGCGGGTGTTGTTGTTGTTCCCGTTTTTTTTGTTTATTTTTGATTAAAACTTTCGGCTTATGGAGAGAGTAAATATCGGTGCCGCCGGAGAGAAGAGGGCTGCCGCTTATCTGGAAGCCTGCGGATACACGTTGCTGGAACATAACTGGAGGATAGGCCGTAAAGAGATAGATATTATTTGTACGGACGGGAAATATATCGTCATCGTGGAGGTAAAGACCCGCCGGGCGGGGGTGGAATATCCCGCAGAACTTCTGGACAGCAGAAAGAAACACAATCTTTTGCAGGCGGGGGCGGCCTATCTGAAACGGAGCGGTTCGGACAAGGAGTTGCGCTTCGACCTGGTGATTGTAGAGGGGGAAACCGGACCTGTCCGGCACATCCGGGAAGCGATACAGATTTTTGATTGATAATTTTAAAACATAACGATTATGACAACAGTAAAAGCAACTTATCTGGGCGGCCTGAGGGTGGAATGCGAACATCTTCAGAGCGGAACGAAAATCGTAACGGACGCGCCGGTGGATAACCACGGAAAAGGGGAGGCCTTCTCTCCGACCGATTTGTGCGCGACTTCCCTGGCGGCCTGTATGATGACTACCATGGGCGTATATGCCGAAACCGCAGGAATCGATCTGACGGGTACGGAAATCGAGATTACGAAGAAAATGGCCCTCGAACCCCATCGCCGGATCGGAGAGATAGAGATACTCTTCCATATGCCCGACCGGGAATATTCCGACAAGCACAAAACGGCCATAGAGCGGACGACGAAAAGTTGCGCCGTGCATTATAGCCTGAGCGAACAGCTCGTGCAGAACGTACGTTTCGACTGGAAAAAATAGGGACATCACGGGTAAAATATTATTTTTGTGCCGGAATAAAAGAACACAGACACATGGAGAACCCGCTGATAGAGAAATTAGATACGTATTATATCCGCTTCCGCGAAATCGGGCAGTTGATTACCGACCCGGATGTCATACAGGATATGAAGCGTTACGTGCGTTTGACCAAGGAATACAAAGAGCTGGAGGAAATAACGACGGCGGCGGATCGCTACAAGGAAGCCTGCCGGACGCTGGAAGAGTCGAAGGAAATACTGGCTACGGAAAACGACCGGGAGCTGCGGGAAATGGCACAGATGGAGCTGGATGAACTGACGGAGAAACTGCCTGCCATGGAGCAGCAGATTAAAATGCTGTTGATTCCCGCCGAACCGGAAGACAGTAAAAACGCCATTCTGGAAATCCGCGGCGGTACGGGAGGAGATGAGGCCTGTCTGTTTGCCGGCGATCTCTTCCGGATGTATGTCAGATTTTGTGAAAAGCGGGGCTGGAAGCTGGAAGTTACCAATGCGAACGAGGGGGCGGCCGGAGGATATAAGGAAATAGTGGCCAGCGTATCCGGAAACGGTGTGTATGGCATATTGAAATACGAATCGGGGGTTCATCGGGTACAGCGGGTGCCGGAGACGGAAACCCAGGGCCGGGTGCACACATCCGCAGCCACGGTCGCCGTTTTGCCCGAGGCGGAAGAATTCGATGTGCAGATAAACGAAGGCGAGATCAAGTGGGATACCTTCCGTTCCAGCGGGGCGGGTGGACAGAATGTCAACAAAGTGGAGTCGG
>CAZYJV010000091.1:0-3041 GCA_964647845.1 uncultured Odoribacter sp. | reverse complement strand
CGGGCGTGCGTCTGCGGTATATGTGGAAGAATCCGAACACGGGCGTTGTCGAAGAGATACTTATCGAATGTACCGAAACCCGCGACCAGCCGAAAAACAAAGAGAGGGCGTTGACCCGTCTGCGTTCCTTCATTTATGACAGGGAACACCAGAAATATCTGGATGATATATCCGCTAAAAGGCGGACGATGGTCTCTACGGGCGACCGTTCGGCCAAAATCCGCACCTACAATTATCCCCAGGGCCGGGTGACGGACCACCGCATCAATTTTACTTTGTATAACCTTGCGGCGGTGATGGACGGTGAAATCGACGAAGTCATCGAAAAACTGCAGATCGAGGAGAATACCGAACGGCTCAAAGCCAGCGGCCTGTAAAAAATAGCGACGACAATCCATTAAAACGAAATACCATGAACTATACGCAGCTTTTCGAGCAGATTAAAAAGAAGAAATCATTTCTCTGTGTCGGGCTTGACTCCGATATGGAAAAACTGCCGGCACACCTCTCCGGTGCGGACGACCCTGTTTTTGAATTCAACAAACGGATCGTGGAGGCGACGGCCGGTGTGACCATCGCCTACAAACCCAATATCGCTTTTTATGAAAGCCGGGGCGTGGCAGGCTGGATGAGTCTGGAAAAAACCGTTAAATACATCAGAGACCGTTATCCCGATATTTTTCTCATAGCCGATGCCAAAAGGGGCGATATAGGGAATACTTCCCAAATGTATGCCAAAGCTTTTTTGCAGACCCTGGATTTCGATGCCATCACGGTGGCTCCTTATATGGGGGAAGACTCCGTCACGCCTTTTATCCAGTATGCGGACAAATGGGTGATTCTGCTGGCGCTCACTTCAAACAAAGGGGCTTTTGACTTCCAGTTTTTTGAAAACCAGGGCGAGAA
Source organism: uncultured Odoribacter sp. (assembly GCA_964647845.1). GTDB lineage: Bacteria > Bacteroidota > Bacteroidia > Bacteroidales > Marinifilaceae > Culturomica. The sequence goes on along the minus strand of CAZYJV010000091.1, from coordinate 2,135 downwards.
ACTTTATGAAAAAGTGCTTCGCAAATCGCAGGAATGGGGAGACCGTCAAAATATGATGTACGTCGTGGGAGCCACTAAAGCCGAAATGCTGGGAGGGATCCGGAAGATCGTGCCCGACCACTTCCTGCTGGTGCCCGGTGTCGGAGCACAGGGCGGAAGCCTGGAAGAAGTGGCCGAATACGGCATGAACAGCCATTGCGGATTGATTGTCAACTCTTCGCGCGGCATCATTTTTGCCGATAAAACCGAGAATTTCGCCGTTCGTGCCGGAGAAGAAGCCCGCAAGCTTCAGCAGGCGATGGAACACCTGCTGAAAGAAAAGGGAATTTTGTGATAGTTTACAGCCATTTTTTTACTGCTGCCTGAGTTTCTTCCTGCGAATGCTGGGCCGTGGCTCCGCGTATGGCGAGTCCTTTCTGTACAGTCGCTCCCTTGCAGGTGGCTTCCAGTTTCTTGCCCGTACTGCCTATGCCGCTGCCTTCGTGCGTACAGAACGGGCGGACGGTCTTGCCTTGCCAGTCGTGTTTCTCGATAAAGGTATAGACCGGCATGGGCATATCGCCCCACCAGTTGGGATAACCGATGAATATCACATCGTAGTCCTCTGTTTTTATGTCGCCCTTGATCGCGGGACGGGCGTGGGAGTTCAGTTCCTGCTTGGCGACATCCGTACACTTGTTGTAGTCTTCGGGATAAGGGGTTACCGGTTCTATCCGGAATAAATCCGCACCCGTTTCCTCTGCGATAATCTCTGCCACGATGTGTGTGTTGCCTTTGGCGATGTTGCCGACGGCATAGTTTTCCCCTGCCCGGGAGAAGAATACCACGAGCATTTTTTTATTTTCTTTCATATCCTGTTTTTTTAAAGTCCCGTTTTGTGCATATGCAGCGCAGCCTAACATGACCGAAGCTGCCAGAATAAAAGTGCGGATTGTTTTCATATTGTCCGGTAATTTCTTCATCGTTTGCTTGTTTGGAGTGACAGTACAAAAATAGCCGGTAGGTCCGGAGTCATTGTTATACGGATTACGGAGTCTTTTACCGATATTACTGATTCGTTATCCCGAGGTTTATAAATGCAGTTGTTTATTTTTACTTTTGTCGTGTAATAAGGAGAATGCCGATGGATAACGAATTGTTGAATATAGAAACCATTACGGAATACAACGATATGCTGGGCGTGGAAACTTTGCATCCGTTGGTGAGTGTGATTGATTTGTCGCAGGTGAAACCGATGCGGCACTTGCGGCATACGTTCGGTTTCTATGCGGTTTTTCTCAAAGATGAGAAGAACTGCGAGTTGCTGTACGGCCGGCAGCATTACGACTATCGGAAAGGTTCGGTCGTGTGTCTTGCTCCCGGACAGGTCATCGGGATAGAGGATACGGGAGAAACTTTCCAGCCGAAAGGGTGGGCGCTTTGTTTCGATCCGGAGCTGATACGCGGCACGAGTCTCGGACACAATATCGCGGAGTATACCTATTTTTCGTATGAAGTGAACGAAGCGCTGCATCTGTCCGAGCGGGAACGGATGTTGTTTATCGATTGTCTGGAAAAGATACGGCAGGAACTGGGACACGCCATCGACCGGCTCAGCAAACGGCTTATAGCAACGAGTATAGAACTGTTGCTGGACTACTGTCTGCGTTTTTATGAGCGGCAGTTCATTACACGCCAGAATGTGAATAAGGATATCGTGACCCGTTTCGAGTCCTTGCTGAACGATTATTTTTTGACGGGGAAAGCGAAACAAAACGGCCTGCCTACCGTGAAATATTGTGCGGGCGAGCTTTGTTTGTCAGCCAATTATTTCGGTGATTTGATTAAGAAGGAAACCGGGAAATCCGCCCAGGAGTATATACAGTTCAAGGTAATGGATATCGCGAAGGACCGGATATTGAATCCGAAATATTCCATCAGTCAGATTGCATACGATTTGGGATTCCTGTATCCGCAGCATTTTACGAGATTGTTTAAAAAAGTGGTGAGGCAGACGCCGAACGATTACAGAAAGCAGACCCAAGCTTATCCCGTTGTTATTTTTCGGACAAATTCCGTGAAGCCGTCGTTGCGGTCGGAAGCGACGGATTTGTAATGGGGCTTGAGGCGTTCGGGGGCGTTCTCCACCAGATAGG
>CAZYJV010000090.1:0-8570 GCA_964647845.1 uncultured Odoribacter sp. | reverse complement strand
TAACCGGATCTTGATTTAGCTCCTTTGTGTCCTCTTGTTGAAGTGCCTCCTTTTCCCGAACCTTGTCCACGACCTATTCTCTTCTCATGATGTGTGGAACCTTTAGCCGGTTTTAAGCTACTTAAATCCATTTTTATTTTGTATTAAAATAATTCAACAATTTATTTTACTTCTTCCACTTTTATCAAGTGAGCCACTTTAGCAACCATTCCCTGAATCTGGGGTGTAGCTTCATGCTCTACACTGCTGCTGACTTTCTTCAGTCCAAGTGCGTTTAACGTGCCAACTTGACGCTTATTGCTTTTGATTCTACTTTTTACCAACGTAATCTTGATCTTTGCCATAACTCAACTCAAATTAACCGTTAAAAACTTTATCCATACTGATGTTTCTCTGACGAGCCACCATACGTGCATCCCTCATTTCTTTCAAAGCTGCAATCGTCGCTTTTACCAAATTATGCGGGTTGGAAGAACCTTTACTCTTAGCTAATACATCATGAATACCAGCACTTTCCAATACGGCACGCATAGCACCTCCGGCCACCAATCCCGTACCGGAAGAAGCAGGCTTCATATATACTTCTGCTCCACCAAAACGAGCCACTTGTACATGAGGTATAGTTCCTTTTAATACAGGAACTTTCACCAAATTCTTCTTTGCAGCTTCTACTCCTTTTGCAATAGCAGTAGTTACTTCATTAGCCTTTCCTAATCCCCAACCCACGATTCCGTTTTCATCTCCTACCACAACTATAGCCGCAAAACTGAATGTTCTACCTCCTTTTGTAACCTTGGTCACACGATTGATTGCCACCAATCTGTCTTTCAGTTCCAAGTCAGTATTATTTACTTTCTGTTCCATTCTGCTAACTTTTAAAAATTAAGACCTCCGTTACGGGCAGCGTCAGCCAATGCTTTCACTCTACCATGATACAAATAACCGTTCCTGTCGAAAACAATCGTCTCGATTCCGGCAGCTTTCGCCTTTTCAGCCACGGCAGTGCCGACATAGGCAGCCTGTTCCGTTTTCGTTCCTTTTTTTCCGGCAATATCCTTGCTCAATGAAGATACCGACAAAATCGTCTTGCCTTCATTGTCGTCGATCAGCTGTACAGAAATCTGGGTATTTGAACGGAATACGCTCAAACGAGGTCTCTCAGCCGTTCCGGAGACAATCTTGCGAATTCTCCTCTTTATTCTTAATCTTCTTTCTTCCTTAGTTAAAGCCATAACTTCTACTTACTTTAGGTGATTAAACTTTAGCTGACTTACCTGCTTTCCGGCGTACCTGTTCTCCTACGAAGCGGATACCCTTACCCTTGTAAGGCTCCGGCTTGCGGAACGAACGGATTTTGGCAGCTACCTGACCAATCAGTTGCTTGTCGCAACACTCCAGCGTGATAATCGGATTGGCACGTTTTTCCGTAACGGCGGAAACCTTTACTTCCGGCGGCAATTGCAGGAAGATGGAGTGAGAATATCCCACGCCCAGTTCCAGCACATTCCCTTCGGCATTGGCTCTGTATCCTACACCGACCAGTTCCTGCTGAATTTTATAACCTTCAGAAACACCTACTACCATATTGTGGATCAATGAACGGTAAAGACCGTGCATGGATTTGTGATTCTTGTCTTCCGAATGACGTTCCACATGAACGTTCGTTTCATCTACTTTAACAGTCAGATCTTCGCTCACTTTCTGCGAAAGCACTCCTTTCGGGCCTTTCACTGTGACGGTGTTATCCGGACTTACGGCTACCGTAACCCCTTGTGGTATATGGATTGGTAATTTTCCTATTCGTGACATTTCTTCTTCACTTTTAAATTAATACACATAGCACAATACTTCACCGCCAACATTCTTCTGGCGAGCTTCCTTATCTGTCATCAGGCCCATAGAAGTGGACAAAATGGCGATACCCAGACCGTTCAGTACGCGGGGCATTTCCTCTACGTTCGTATAACGTCTCAAGCCCGGTTTGGACACGCGCACCAATGATTTGATCGCCGACTCTTTGGTCTCCGGATGATATTTAAGAGCTATTTTAATATTGCTTTTTACTCCGTCTTCTTCGAACTTATAGTTCAGAATATATCCTTTCTCTTTCAGGATTCTGGTCATTTCCCGTTTCATTTTGGAACCCGGGAGCTCTACTACTTTATGACCGGCTCTTATCGCATTTCTTAAACGCGTAAGAAAATCTGCTATTGGATCTGTCATCTCTTCATCAATTTTTTAATATTACCAACTAGCTTTCTTCACTCCCGGTATCAATCCTGCCGATGCCATTTCACGGAATTGAATACGGCTGATACCAAACTGTCTCATGTAACCTCTCGGTCTGCCGGTCAGTTTGCAACGGTTGTGCAAACGAATAGGATTGGAGTTTTTAGGAAGAAGGCTCAACCCTACATAGTCGCCTTCTGCTTTTAATTTTGCCCGTTTCGCTGCGTACTTTTCTACCAATTTTGCACGCTTCACCTCACGGGCTTTCATTGATTCTTTTGCCATTTTCTCTGGTTTTAGTTCTTTTTAAATGGTAATCCAAATTCTCTCAGGAGAGCGAAACCTTCTTCGTCGGTATTAGCCGAAGTTACAAATGTTATGTTCATACCCATGATCTTGTGGACGTTGTCCAACACGATTTCAGGGAATATGATCTGCTCTTCCAAGCCTAATGTATAGTTGCCCCTTCCGTCGAGCTTGCTGTTGATTCCCTTGAAGTCGCGGATACGCGGCAAGGCGGAAACAATCAGACGCTCCAGGAATTCGTACATACGCTCTTTGCGCAAAGTCACCTGTACGCCGATCGGCATGCCTTTACGCAGTTTGAAATTCGATACGTCTTTTACTGATTTGCAGGTGACCGGTTTCTGTCCGGTTATCGCTGCGATTTCATTCACTGAAAATTCAAGGATCTTTTTATCCTGAATAGAGGAACCTACGCCCTGGTTGATTACTATCTTCTCCAACCGAGGAGCCTGCATAACTGACTTGTATCCGAACTCTTTCATCAGAGTCGGTACAATTTCTTCGCTATACTTTTTCTTAAAATTAGGTACGTAACTCATTTATTTAATTATAGTTTTTAATTCACGATTGACCGTTTTGCACACGATTATCCACCGAAAATCGGATTTTAGGCGGCAAAGATATAAATATTTTGAACAAACGCAAAATACGATGTCACTTCGTAAATCCTTGTTTATTTCCGACAGACGATTGATGATTTACGATCCGGAAACCGTAAATCAAAAATCGTATTGCGTCTTTATTACTTCAAAATCTCGCCCGATTTCTTGGCAAATCTGACCAGGTTGCCCTTTTCGTCCAATTTACGACCGATTCGGGTCGGCTTGTTCGTAGAAGGATCCACCACATTCAGATTGGAAACATGAATCGGAGCTTCTTTCTTGATGATGCCTCCCTGAGGATTGGCAGCATTCGGCTTCGTATGCTTGCTGACCATGTTGATACCCTCGACGATGGCTCTTTCCTCTTTCGGAAGAACCTCCAGGACTTTTCCTTGTTTGCCTTTATCAACACCGGCGTTCACAAACACCAAGTCGCCTTTCTTTATATGAAACTTTCTGTTCATTGTTTTGATGTTTTTAACATTACAGTACTTCAGGAGCTAACGAAACGATTTTCGTATATCCTTCACGAACTTCACGAGCCACCGGACCGAAAATACGGGTTCCTCTCATTTCTCCGGCGTTGTTCAACAATACACAGGCATTGTCATCAAAGCGGATGTAAGAGCCGTCCGGACGACGGAATTCTTTGCTCGTACGTACTACTACTGCCTTACTTACGGAACCTTTTTTCAGGTCGCCTCCCGGCAGGGCATTCTTTACAGAAACAACGATCTTATCGCCTACGCGCGCATATCTTTTCCGGGTACCTCCCAGAACACGGATACAAAGCACTTCTTTGGCACCGCTGTTGTCTGCTACTGTTAATCTGGTTTCCTGTTGTATCATGATTACTTAGCTCTTTCAATGATTTCAACTAATCTCCATCTCTTCATTTTACTCAAAGGACGGGTTTCCATAATTCTCACTTTGTCTCCGACGTTGCATTCGTTTTTCTCGTCGTGGGCGGTGAACTTCTTGGTCTTGTTTACGAATTTACCGTAAATCGGGTGTTTCTCCTTAAAATGAACGGCAACCGTGATGGACTTTTCCATCTTATTGCTTACCACGAGACCGATACGCTCTTTTCTAAGATTTCTTTCTTCCATTACTTTATTTATTTACCGTTAATTCTCTCTTACGCAATTCTGTCAGCATACGGGCGATGTCTTTCCGTTTCGCACGGATCTGCATCGTGTTCTCCAGAGGAGTGACCGTATGATTCATGACCATCTTATTCAAGGCGGCCTTTTCTGCGACTACTCTCTCTTTCAGATCCTCTGTGGTCATTTCTATAACTTCTGAATTTTTCATCTTCTGTCCAATTAATCTGGTTTTACAATCAATAGCCGGGATTATTCGGTATAATCACGTCTGACCACAAATTTAGTCGTAATCGGCAACTTCTGGGCTGCAAGACGCAACGCCTCTTTTGCGATTTCATACGGCACGCCGTCTGCTTCGAAAAGAATGCGGCCCGGAGTAACCGGAGCGACAAAACCTTCCGGATTACCTTTACCTTTACCCATACGTACTTCGGCAGGCTTCTTGGTAATGGGCTTGTCGGGGAATATGCGGATCCATATCTGACCCTGACGTTGCATATAACGGGTAACGGCAACACGGGCAGCTTCAATCTGGCGTCCTTCGATCCATTTTTCTTCCAACGCCTTAATGCCAAAAGATCCGAATGCCAGTTGATGTCCTCTCTGGGCATTTCCCTTCATTCTTCCCTTTTGCTGTCTTCTGAATTTAGTCCTTTTTGGCTGTAACATAACTCACTACTTTTTTCTTTTTTTGAAATTCTTCTTTCCGGCGGCATTGGTATTGGCAGCGCTGCGGGTTTCGCGGGAAGCCAGTACTGAATTCGGTACCAACTCGCGTTTTCCGTACACTTCACCTTTACAAATCCACACTTTAATACCCAGCAAACCGTAGGTGGTCAATGCTTCTGCCTGTGCATAATCGATATCTGCACGGAAAGTGTGCAACGGAATTCTTCCTTCCTTAAAGATTTCTGCGCGGGCCATTTCCGCACCGTTCAGACGGCCGGAAATCAAGATCTTGATTCCTTCGGCTCCCATTCTCATGGTCGACTGAACAGCCATTTTGATCGCGCGGCGGTATGCCACACGTCCTTCCAGCTGGCGAGCTATGTTATTACCTACGATGACTGCATCCAATTCAGGACGTTTGATTTCGAAGATATTAATCTGTACTTCCTTATCGGTGATTTTCTTAAGCTCTTCCTTCAGCTTGTCAACTTCCTGTCCGCCTTTACCGATGATAATTCCCGGACGGGCCGTGTTGATGGTGATGGTAATCAGCTTAAGGGTCCTCTCGATAACGATTTTTGCGATTCCGGCCTTGGCCAAACGGGCGTTCAGGTATTTTCTGATCTTGTAATCTTCTACCAGTTTATCGCCGTAGTTTTTGCCGCCGAACCAGTTAGAATCCCATCCACGGATGATTCCTAATCTATTGCTTATTGGATTAACTTTCTGTCCCATGCTAATTATTCTTTTACTACGTTTTCAACAGCAGTCTTGCTACCCAAGACGATTGTCACATGATTTGATCTCTTGCGGATCCGGTGTGCCCGTCCCTGCGGCGCAGGTCTCAGTCTTTTCAGAATGCCGGCGCCGTCGACGAAAATCTCCTTAACATATAAGGCAGCGTCGTCGATGCGTTTGCCTTCATTCTTGGCACTCCAGTTGGCGATTGCCGAAAGCAACAGTTTTTCAACTTTCCGGGCAGCTTCGCGAGGACAGAATTTCAGTGTATCCAAAGCTTTCTGTACGTCCATTCCACGTACCAGGTCAGCCACCAATCTCATTTTCTGCGGTGACGAAGGACAGCCCCGGAGACTTGCAAAAGCCTTCTCCTTTCTGGCTTCCTTTATCTGATTTGCTCTTAATCTTTTTCTTGCACCCATTTTAATACATCTTCATTGGTTCAACTTTCATCATGCTTATTTCTTGTTGGCATGACCTCTAAATGTACGTGTCGGTGCAAATTCTCCCAGCTTGTGTCCCACCATGTTCTCGGTGATGTAAACCGGAATAAATTTATTACCGTTGTGTACAGCTACTGTATGGCCTACAAAGTCCGGAGAAATCATAGAGTAGCGAGCCCAGGTCTTAACAACCGACTTTTTATTGGACTCATTCATCGCCAACACTCTCTTCTCCAGCTTCACATCTATAAAAGGGCCTTTTTTTAACGAACGACTCATAACATTAAACTATTAATCGGTTATTATTTCCTTCTTTCTACAATATACTTACTTGAAGCCTTCTTCGGTGCTCTGGTCTTGTATCCCTTAGCCAGCAAGCCCTTGCGTGATCTCGGGTGACCTCCTGAAGCACGGCCTTCACCACCACCCATCGGGTGATCAACCGGGTTCATTACAACACCGCGGACACGCGGACGACGGCCTAACCAACGGGTACGACCGGCTTTACCTGAACGTTCCAGCGCATGGTCCGTATTGGATACGGTTCCGATGGTGGCCTTGCAGGTTACCAGTACCATCCGGATTTCTCCCGAAGGCAACTTGATAGAAGCATATTTCCCTTCTCTTGCAACCAACTGAGCGAATGAACCGGCGCTGCGAGCCATTACAGCTCCCTGTCCCGGACGCAACTCGATGTTATGTATGATTGTACCTAATGGGATTTCAGACAAGTACAGCGTATTTCCGATTTCCGGAGCGATGCCCTTGCCGCTTTCAATCGTCTGTCCTACGGTCAAACCGATCGGAGCAACGATGTAGCGCTTCTCTCCGTCCGCATACACCACCAAAGCGATACGGGCGGTACGGTTCGGGTCATATTCAATCGTAGCCACTCTGGCCGGAATATTTTCCTTCTCCCGCTTGAAATCGATAATTCTGTACTTGCGTTTATGACCACCACCTATATATCTCATTGTCATCTTACCGGAGTTGTTACGACCACCGGTCTTGCTGTAGGGTCTCAACAATGATTTCTCAGGTCTATCTGTAGTCACCTGTTCGAAAGTATTCACTACTTTTCCCCTTTGTCCAGGCGTTACAGGATTTAATTTTCTTACAGCCATCTTATTTAAATATTGCTAAAAAAATCAATACTATCACCTTCTGCTAAAGTCACAATTGCCTTCTTGTACGAATTGGTACGTCCGCTGATCACGCCGGCGCGGGTATAGCGAGATTTCACCTTTCCCTGGTAACGCTGCGTGTTCACGGCCTGCACATTCACTCCGTACATCGCCTCAACTGCTTTCTTAATCTCAATCTTATTCGCACTCTTTGCCACGATAAAAGCCACCTTGTGCTGCTTTTCCGTAAGCGCTGTCATCTTTTCCGTCAAAACGGGCTTCATTATGATTTCCATCTCTTCTCTGATTAGTTAAGATTGAACATTTCGTTAAGGCCCTCTACCGAACTTTCAACGAGCACCAGGTTTCTCGCCTTCATCACGTTGTAAGTTGCGATGTCGCTTACTCGCATCACTTCCACGCCTTGCAGGTTGCGGGCGGACAAGAGCACGTTCTCGTCTCCTCCTTTGCCCAGTACCAGCAACAGACGACCGTTGTTCACGTTCAGGTTGTTGATTAAGGCAACCATCTGCTTGGTCTTCGGAGCTTCGAAAGTGAAATCTTCAACGACTTTCACTGCATTTGCGCTTGCTTTTATTGCCAAAGCTGATTTACGAGCCAATTTCTTCAATTTCTTGTTCAGTTTGAAGCTGTAGTCTCTTGGTACGGGACCAAATACACGACCTCCTCCTCTGAACTCCGGGTTCTTGATACTACCTGCACGAGCGCCGCCGGTTCCTTTCTGCTTCTTCAGCTTCTTGGTACTACCGGAAACTTCATTCCGCTGTTTTGACTTGTGAGTACCCTGACGGTTGTTGGCCAGGAACTGCTTTACGTCAAGGTAGATAGCGTGTTCGTTAGGCTGACTTCCAAAGATAGCGTCATCCAACACTACCTTTCTGCCGGTTTCCTGTCCGGCAATGTTTAGTACACTTAACTCCATTACTTCTGAATAATTACGTATGAACCTCTTGATCCGGGAACAGAACCCTTCACCAACAACAAATTATTTTCAGGAATCACCTTCAAAACTTCCAAGTTCTCCACAGTAACCCTGTCACCGCCCATACGGCCACCCATGCGCATACCCTTGAATACACGGGCCGGAGTAGAACATGCTCCGATAGAACCCGGCTTACGGGTACGGTTGTGCTGACCGTGGGTAGACTGTCCTACACCACCGAAACCGTGACGTTTCACAACGCCCTGGAAACCTTTACCTTTAGAGGTTCCGACGATATCCACGAAAGCCGTGTCCTGCAACAGAGTCACGTCAATCACATCGCCCAACTTGTGTTCTTCGGCAAATCCTGCGAACTCAACGAGTTTACGCTTCGGAGTTGTGCCTGCCTT
>CAZYJV010000089.1:0-8630 GCA_964647845.1 uncultured Odoribacter sp. | reverse complement strand
CGTAGTCCTTCACGGTCACCCCGCTGAAACGCCGCACGGCATCCGCCAGGCTCTGGTACCCCAGGCGTTCCATTTCCGCACCGCTCACCACTTGCAACGGCGCTGTGGAGCGTACCACCGACGGACGCCGCACGCCCGACACATCCACCTGCTGCAATTGATGCTCCCGAAGCGTATCTGCCGTCTGTGCGGCACTCCGGCAAAAAATACCGATCAATCCCAGGACGCAAAGTCCGCACCGATAATAAAACAAACGCATCAAACCCGTTTCCTTTAAACAGTTATTACTATGCTTCGAAGAAAACGGGAAATCCCCGGCAACACGACGGAAACACTTTCCGTATGTCTGTAAAACCCAAGATGTAAAACGTGCTAAAAACGCATACCTGATGTTTTCTACAGCTAATTCCTCGAAAGCCATTGAAAAAAATCGTTTTGCAGGTCTTCTGACTTACCCGGTCCAGGCGCCTTCCCATCTCCGAAAAGACAGTGGCTAAAGTATGCCTGACCCCTTATGGGCTTACAGCAGCGGGACTGTTCAGGATTCTCACCTGATTCCCATTTAATCCTTACCGCCGGAAAGCGGCTCGGAACAAAACGAAGGCAAATATATACGCTTTATTTGAAAAACACCGCTTCAAAGCCTGAAAAAATTTTCCAGGACACAAAAATACGGCCCGGACACCCTCTGAAAGAGCCCGGACCGTATCTTATTCTCTTTATTTTGCAATAATTACTTCTTCAACTCAAATCCCAGCAGCAGACCGTCATACTTTCCGGCCAGCGAAGCCAGCGCCGAAGTATCTTTCGAAGTCACGCTCGTCAATACTTTCAATGCCGCCATCAGTTTATCCGCCTTAAACAGCAGATACATCGTCTTGCCGGTCACAATAACATCGGCTTTCATCGACAATCCCAACTTATTCGTCATGGTAAGCGTTTTTTCCTCTTTATCGAATACATACGTGCCGTTCGAAGTTTTCTTTTTTAATGTCAGTCCGTATGTCCCGTCTTCATTAAATACGAACACGCTGCTTTCCATTCCGAGCTTCTGGTATACCGGCTCCATTTTACTTTCAATCCGGGAAGAAATCGCCTCACTGCCGGCCTGCGCCAATAGACTTTCACTTTCAAAGCGACATTCGGGAGCCGAATAACTCCACGTTCCGACAACCGTTTCGGCTGTCGTCAGTTTATCCCCAAGCGCCGATTTCACGACTCCGGTCAAAACCGATTTCAGATCCTGTGCGGAAAGCGTCAAAGAAAATACACACACCACCGCAACCGATAATAATTTTTTCATAAACCTCTTTTCGTATTAATTGATAGCTATCTCATTTACTCATCCAGTTCATTATGTCCTCCATCCCGCAGGATTTCCCGGATCCGCTTTCTCAGATTCAGCTGCGCACTGTCGACATTCGCTTTCCGCGAAGGAACGAACCAATCCTTGTATTTCGCTTTCGTCACCCGGAATTTCATCTTCTCCAGCGTCCCCGAAATATCCACGCCTGCCCGGAAAGGCAAGGGGGATTTCAACAAAGACACGTGGTATTTGAAACTCATGTCGATATTATGCTCCCCGCCGACAGCCACTTTATACCGGTCTATCTCCAACAGAAACGGGAAAATCTCCACGACGCCGTCCCGTACCAGCACATCCACCGAGATGCTGTCTATCATATTACGCTGCTTATTTTTGAACCACAGCATCTTGGAAATCTCGGCAAACGTCTCTCCGTCCATCAGCACCAGATCGTGGCCGTCCAGATAGGCAGCCGCCCGCAAGGTGGGCAGATCGATCATAAACGTCGAATCCAGCCAGCTCTCCGCCGAAATGTGAAAATCCACCTCTCCCTCAAACGAGCGCAACATCGGGAACAACGTATCGATGGCAGGGAGCATCCGCACCAGACTGTCTATCCGGATATCGTGCATTTTCAGCGCAAATCCCGTATAAGCCCGGAGCGTATCCGTCGCCCTGTATATTCCCGTGGCATTCATGTTCGCCGCTGCGGAACGCAAACTCAGGTCCGAAAGTTCGATACACTGATTCTTCATCTTCACCTCGCCGTGAATGTCCTTCATCAGCAGCTTGCCGAAAATCATCCGGTCTATATCCATCCGGAAAAGGAAATCGATACCGGGAGGAACCACGAATACGGAATTATTGCCGGCATACTCCAGCGTATCGCTGACCACCGCCAAGCTGTCCATCTCCTCCTCCTCTCCGGAACCTATCATCTCTTTTCGTTCCTCCGCCGTTTTGTTCATGTAGCTGGTACCCGCATCCAGCGCCTTCATCAGCTGGTTGCAATTAATCATGCGCGACTTGACCGCCAGCGAGGCGTAAAGCGTATCGTGCCGGAAAAAGGACTTCCACAGATTGGTCACGCTTCCCGTCAAGCGCACATCCGAACGTCCCAACCGCAAACGGGCGGAATCGAGCTGAATCTCTTTCCGGTTGAAATGGATGCGCGTTCCCGGCATACTCAGCCGCAGCGGGAAATAAGGCGTATACGCCCTCAACCCTTCGAAATCGACATACCCGGAAGGAATCCATATCTTGTCATCCCGGCGGGTCCGATTGGCGTCGAGACGAATATCGGCTCTGACCATACTCAGCCGGTTTCCCATAGAGCGCACCCTCAGACTGTCTATTTGCAGACGCGATTCTATGCGGGGGATCTTGGGATTTCTTTTCGTCGGCATCAACTTGGCATCCACCTTCGCCCTTTTCAGCCCCAACAACAGTGTATCCCGCACGATAAGCAGCGTTCTTCCGACATGCATGCCCGATTTCACCGTAGCGATCGTAGTCGTATCCCTCAACGGCGTCGTTTTCAGCGTCACATAGGCCGTGTCCATTTTCAGATTCAGCCTGTTCCTCACATAAACATCCAGTCCGCAATACCCGACGATGCCGTTCAGCAAATCCACGCCCTGAACCACCTTCTCATTCTTCCGGTTCGTCGCGAAAGCCACGCCGGCGGACTTCATCCGGACCGTTATACTGTCCTGGGGGATAAAAAGCGACACATCCCGCATCTTGCACCAACCGCCCAGTTTCAGCTGTCCGTAATTCCCTCCCGTTATGTCCGACAGCAACACATTCGTACGCAAGAAAGCGTCGATCTTGCCCTGACAGGTAACCCCGTCCGTCAGCGGGAATATACGGGTAATATCGTCGAAGTCGATTTTCGATTTCACTTCCGCTTTAATCACCGGATCCCCCAGAAGATTCTCCACCACTCCCTCCGCATCGATATCCGTCTCCCCGCCTTTCAGGCAAAAACTATTCAGCTTAATCTTCGAGGGCTGCTCTTTCTGCAAATCGACCACCGCTTCGAAATCCGCATTCAGCTCCTCGATGCGGGAAGGCATCCCCTCGTAAGCCACATACCCGTCCTTGATCCGGAAAAAAGCCGTAATCAAAGGAACATTCTTTTTACCGTAATACCCGCGGATATCGCCCGTACACAACACATCCCCCCGGATCTCCGCCTTCTTGTCCTTCTGCAAAACCGCCTCAGGAACGAGGTCTATCAACGTTTTGAGAGAAGGGATGTGTATGCCGTATCTGACATTCACGTCCAGAAGCCGTTTCAGCGTATCCGCTTTCACCGTCCCTCCCGCTCCGAATTTCATACCGTTCACCTCAAATACGGCCTTATCCAGCGTATAGGAAAGCGAATCCCTGTTTATGCTCATACCGGTCTCCACGCCGAAAGCCAGTTTCTTCACCAGCAGTTTCCCCTCCTGCCAGAACAAAATATTCCGGGCATTCAGATTCAATTGCAAATCCGCCGTGCGTTCCAGGAAATTACCGTCCACCCCGACATTCAGATCCTCGAGCCGGAAATACAAATCCGTACTGCGGTCGTCAAATATCAGATGCCCCTCCCGAATCCTTACATTCTTCAGATCCAGCAACAACGCCTCATGCACCTCTTCCACACACCCGGTATCCGCAACCATCGTATCCGCCTCCGCAGCATAGACATCCCAGTTCGCCTTCCCTTCCCGATCGATAAAAGCATAAATCCGGGGGCTGTCAAGGATGAAATCTTTGATTTTTATCTGCTTTTTGCTCAGATAGGCCCAGGGGTCCACCGTAATCAGCACCTTCCCGACACACATCAACGAATCGGACGAAGCGCAACCTCCTGTCGTCGTGTCCCGGAAGACCCCGGAAACAAGACGCGCATCGGAGATTTTCACTCCGAAATCGGGAAAGGTCGAAAAGAAAGTCAGCTCGATCTCCCCGATCCGCACTTCGGCATTCAGGCATTCGTTCGCCGTTTTCTCCACAAACGGAGTCAGCCTCGACGAAGTAAAAACGAAATTAACAGCTATCGCTATGCCTATGACCAGCAAAACGAACAATGAAAAAAGGGTCCACCCCACCCATTTAAAAACTCTTTTCCACAGAGCTTTCCTAATCTTTTCCGCCATGACAGATTAAAAATATAATTCCATTTAACTCTATGCACTTACACACGACGCCCGCACACACCGTAAAATTTATTCCACAAAGCCGGCTGAAAACACGATCGCTTCCACCTGGCGCAGCATATTCCGTTTTTTGTCATCGGGGGCATATACATAGCCCACCATATACACCACCCGGTCGTTCGGCTTGTCCAACACCGCATTCAGCACGAAAGGCCCTCCCATAAAATCGTTTACCACCGTCCACAGTCCTCTCATCATCACGGCATAATGCTCTTCATCATAATTATACGTATTCATAATGAGCGGCGTCACCGTGTCTATCGCCATATAGCTCCCCTCCAGAGGTCCGGGGATATTGCGCCGCAACTCCGCATTCACCGTATCGATGACACTCTGATACAAGAACTGATCCATGCTTTCGAATTTCCGCTGTATAATCACCAGTCCCCGGCTGTCCACCTTGGTCTCTCTGGAAATCCATGCAAAATCCGTCAAGTCCTTATTGATGTTATACCCCGACGGAACATAACAGTTGAGCTTATATTTATCCTTTAAAAAAGCTGCGATCTTCGGATCGGGCTGCTGCTTGTAATAAGCGACCTGACGATCCCGTTCCGCTTTCAGAAAGACCCGGAGCATCTCTTCCTTGTGGGCATTGAACTCCCGGATAAAGCCGGCCTTGTCTGGAGCCGCTATCCGGAAATACTTCTGTCCCTTCAGCCACGGACTGTCCTTAAATTCAAACACCGGTTCCTGCACCGCCGGAGAAATCTCCGTGTACAAAATATTCCGGTAAGCCTTTATATTCCCCTCGAAAGAGCTCCGGGGCAGATTGATAATATCGAACACGGGTTCCGGCTGAGGCAAACCCAGCTGTTCCTGACGGAACCAGTCCTTCACCGTATCCCCTGCGGCACTGTTCCAGTCGCTCTTGTCCATAATGACCAACACCTCGCTGACGCTGCCGGAAAAATTAGAAACCGGCGTCTTCCGATCCCTGCATGACAACACAGTGAAAAAAACAACAGCCGATACAAACAGGCGAATTAAAGCAATTGTTTTCATAAGCAGTTTATTTTATCAGTTCATAATTTTCCGTTCCATTGCTCCAGAATCCCCTTCACCGATCCGACCAGAATCTTGGCCTCGACCATCAGGGGAATCCGTTTTTCATCCTTGCTGACCCAGATTTTCATACCTTCTCCCCCCTTAAACACATCTCCCTTTACCAGCAGCGGAGAAAAAACATAAGCCTCCCATTTCTTTCCCCCCACTTTCACCCGCTCCGTTCCCAGAAAACGCACATAAAGGCCATAAATCTTGTCATCCATCAATATTCTGATCGGTATCGTATCGTTCGGAGCGTATTTGTCGAAATCCAGCCCCCGGGCTTTCCAGGCTACGGAAAGCATGTCATACGTATCGGGCTGCAAAACGATCGTATCCCGCTTCTTATAACGATTTATCTTGTGTATATCGGCAAAAATCCGGTTATTGCCGTAATCCCACATATAGTCGAACGTCTTGTGGTAATTCCCCTCATGGGCTTTCCGGGAAAACTCGTACGGCAAAAAAGTCCGGGCATGGAAATGCGAGGTCAGCGTATCCCGCAGCTTAAACATCCAGTCCCAGGAAGGCAGAGAAGAGCCTATCGCCTCCAGCTCCATCGCCTCCTCATACTTTTCGGACTCGCTCACTTTAAAGGTAACCACCCCGGCCCTCATCCAGATAATCCCCCAGTTGTAATACCCCGAATAGGTAAACTCCTCATTCTTCGGGAGCTCCGTCTGTCCCCAGACTCCCGTAATAAATCCGTACAGCAATATAAAAACAATCGTTTTCTTCATCTTCGAATCGTATTCCCGGGGACTTATTTCCTGTCCTCCGGCTTTTTATCTTTTCTTGTATACGGAACTTTCAGACTAAATTCCTGGTCTATATCGAAATTTTGCCGGACATTTATTTCTCCCGGCAGATAAACGACCTTTTCAGGTTGTATCCCTTTCAGATACAAACCCGTATCCCACCTGCCATTCCTGTTCTCATCGAACACCGCCCGGATGCCGTATTTTCCGGCTTTCAGGAAATCGAACACAACCTCTCCCTCCCCGTCGACCGCCTTTTCCGCCTCTATCGCGAACAACTGCCTGCCGTTTTCCGCTTTCCTGTTTTCCCATTTGTACAATTGCACCACAATCCGCCCTTCTCCGTCCCGTACATGCAGAATAATCTTTCCATACGCTTCCGTTCCCCGCACCTTGAACTTCTTCTCCAATTTATTATTGTGGTGTCCGTAAATATCGGTGACAGCGGCCGAATCTATCAGCAGTTCATACTCCTTTTCCGGTTTCCAGTCCGCTTTCAGCTCATAGCGCCGCAAACGGATGCTGTCACGCTTCAGCTCAAATGCAACGGGCCGGTAAACCGTATCGACCTTTTCAAACAATTTTATACTGTCCAGCCCCTCGCCTGTCAGCGGTTTATCGAACTCCAGCGAAATCCCCCGGTTCAGATCCTGCTCCGAAGCGACACTCGCCGTTATGTTCAGAAACGTCATTACCGGATTCGCGGCGGTGTCATTCTCCTGTTTCCGGGGCTTCCGGTTCGTGCTCCGCTTCTCCTCGAACATCAGCCGCACGGTATCCGTATGCGGCGATTTCCGATGCAAAGAATCGGTTTTCAGGTAAGACAGCTTAAAGCGAAGCGTATCCTTCCGGTATACGGAAGAATCCGTAATCCACAACATCACCGTATCCTTTCCGGCCGATTGCTCCGTCAGATACCACGGCGCATGCTGCACCGTATCCAGCAGCTCTATCTCAAAATCATTTCTCCCCGGTATGCTGAAAGTGAAATAGAGCAATTCCCGCTGCTGCCGCTCGCTGTTGGTCATATACAGCTGCGTCGGCTCCTCCGGGAAAAGGCGTATAAACAGATTGTTCGGTCCGTAAGCCAGATACGACGTCGTCACAACGGAATCGTCCGCCAGTGTATCTGTCCGGCTCATTTCCATCATCACCGGACGGACAACGGAATCCAGAAAACCGATCTGTTCCGTTTCGGGAACGTATTTATAGTCCCGGTTCTCGTCCATCACCGCCACGACTTTATAATCGTCCTGCCGGAGATTGGTCAGCCGGAAAAAACCGGAACTGTCCGTACGGGCCATATAATCGGGAAGTTCGGTAACAGGTACGGAATCCGCCTGATTGCGATAAATGAAAACATACGCGTTGTACACCGGTTCATTCGTCTCGGCATCCACCACATTCCCGCTCAACTCCAGCGAATCTATCGCATCCCCGGTAGAAAAAACATAGCGGTAATACCCCAGCGGATTTCCCTCGTTGTTATCCGCGATAGCATCCGCAAAATCCATGCTGTAAGTCGTCTCCGGACGCAACGAATCCTGAAACTCCACCCTGATGTATTTCCCTCTCAGCCGCACCTTCGGCTTTTTGAACTGAGGCGGAGAGATGATGAACTTTTCATTCACATTCTTCAGCTGGACATACTCGTCGAAATAAATATCGATGCTTTTTTTGTCGAAATTCCGATTGAAAGAAACAGGACGCTCCTCCACGACATGCGGGGGCGTGACATCTTTAGGACCGCCTTCGGGATACCCCTTGTTGGCGCAAGAATAAACAGCGGCGGCGATAAAAACCATCCAGGCACATATTCCTCTCCCGGTAAATAAACGTCCTCTCTCCATAAATTGACTCTATACTATTGAATCAACAAAGATACGATAAAATCCTATCCGAACCAATCTATAAAAACGATGCCACCTGCCTGATTTTTAACAGACGTTCCATAAAACCGGAATCAGACTTTGCAACCTGTTTATTGAAATGTCACAAAGATAACCACTGTTCTGGAATTCGCAAATTTGAGAATTCAAAATATCTTATGGATTGAACCACACAAAATACGCTCCTTCTCCGATAAAAGTTTGTATGGGAGTTTTTCCGAAGCAATACTTTTCAACTTTTTATATATCTTTGTTCCGCTACGAAAGAGCAAGCGTGCCTTATCGCAGCGTACATATTTGTTTGAAGCGTTTAGCTTTATCCTTGTATCGAAAATCGCCAATTTTCAACATCGAAGGATAAGCAGTACAAACGCTCGCGTTTGCCGTATATACACACTATATACCCGGCTAAGCGTGGGTA
>CAZYJV010000088.1:3491-8763 GCA_964647845.1 uncultured Odoribacter sp. | reverse complement strand
TTTGTAAAATTATTAGACGGCGACTGTCTTATTTTTTTACATTCGGACGGGATATAATTCTTTGTATATGGTTGATAATTAGATTTTTATTTGAAATGGCATGTATATTGCAAGGGAAGGGCATACGCAAATAATTATAAAATTACCATATCATGAGTGTTTCAAATCTGAATCTGTTTTTTCGTAATCTGTGGCGGAATAAATTGTATACCGGCATTATCGTGCTGGGGTTCGCTTTGGCCCTGACGTTTGTCATTCTGTTGGGGGCCTATATCCGGCAGGAGCTTTCCGTGGATCGGTTTCATGCGAACAAGGACCGGATTTTCCGGGCGGTGAGAGATAACGGTTCTTTTTTCGGTCCTCCTATCGGAAATAATTTACAGAATACGTATCCGGAGATTGAATGCTATACCCGTTTGTATAAGAATTACGGATCGGTAGAGAATCTGCAGCATGAAAAAATCGGTTTTAAATTTCTGATGGTCGATTCCGCTTTTTTCCGCATGTTTTCTTTCCGTTTGCTGGAGGGGGATCCGGCGGAGGTTTTGAAGACCAACAATTCGGCGGTTCTTACCCGTTCGTATGCCAGCAGGCTGTACGGAGACGAGGGCGCGATGGGAAAGGAACTGGTTTACAACGGTTTCAAGATGGTTGTGACCGGAGTGATGGAGGATTTTCCGGAAAATACGCATTTTGACGGATGTGACGGATTGCTGCCCTTTCCTTTTCTGGAAGATATGTGGGGATGGAAGGGATTGATGCAGAGTGACGGAAACAGTTCGTTCGGGCTGTATGTCATGGCGAAGCCCGGCACGGAGCTGGCTTCCAAAGAAGCGGAGATATTGAAGCATTTTCAGGAAGAATACTGGATATATAAAAGGGGATATTCGAAAGAGTTCGCTTTCGAGCCTTTGACCGATTGTTATTTTGGCGGGAAGGACGGGATAGGAATGCACGGAAACAGTAAAATGCTGATAACGATGTTGGCGGCGATTGCTTTGGTGATACTGCTGCTGGCGTTGATTAACTACAATAATCTGTCGGTGGCGCAGGCCGGTTTCCGGGCAAAGGAAGCGTCCGTGAAGAAGTTGCTCGGAACGGATAACCGGCAGTTGTTCAGGCAGTTTATCGGAGAATCGGTGATTCTCTGTTTCATTTCTTTCGTTCTGGCGGTTGTTTTCAGTTTTTTGTTTCAGCCGGTGTTTAACCAGTTGTTGAATACGCATGTGGTCATCGGGGAGCATTTCAGCGGAATGACGGTCGTCTGGGCGGTGCTGGCGGTAGCGGTATTAGGAGGAATTGCCGGCCTGGCTCCCGCTTATCTGATTACCCGTTTTAATCCGGTGGATGTGCTGAAAGGGGCTTTCCGCAAGAAGAGCAAGGGCGTTTACAGCAAGGCGCTGATTTCATTCCAGTATACGATAGCGATCGCATTGATTATTTGTACGATAGTGATCTGGAAGCAGACGAATTTTTTGCGGCATTACGATCTGGGCTTCGATAAGGAAAATGTAATATGCATCGGCAACAGCGGTGTGAACGGTGCGCAGAAAGAGGCTTTGCGGAGCGAGTTCGAGAAAATTCCGGAAGTGGTCGGTGTCTCTTTCGTGTGCGGGACGCCGGTGGACGGAGGGAATAACAATTCGTTTTCCTATGAAGGCCGGGCGTTGAGTTTTCAGGATTTTAGGGTGGATACGGCGTTTTTCCGCCTGATGGGGATAGAGATGAGACGGAATGGTGTCGCGATGTCTTCCCGGGGAAGGTGGCTCAATGAGGCGGGCGTGAAAGCACTGGAGCTGGACAGTATGCCGACGGAATTCTCTTTGGACGGTGAGGGCAGTGTGCCTGTTCTGGGAGTGGTGAAGGATTTCCATTTCCGTGATTTGACCCAGGAGGTGGGACCGGCGTGGTTCCGGCCTCTGGAGGATCGGGAATGGCCGTGGAGTGTTTTGGTGAAGGTGCATGCGGCGGATGTGGGCAGGGTGTATAAGCAGGTGGTCGATACATACAGGGAGTTTACCGACGGTGCTCTTACGGATGCGAGGTTTATGGACCAGACGATAAATCAGTGGTATGAGAGCAGCGAGCGGACGGGGCGGCTGATCGGTTATTTTTCCGGTCTGGCGATCGTGTTGTCTGTGATGGGTATTTTGGCGATGGCGGCTTATTTTATTCAGCAGCGGGTGAAGGAAATCGGTATCCGGCGGGTGAACGGGGCGACGGTGGCGGAGGTGTTGCGCATGCTGGTGAATGGCTTTATGAAATGGATTCTACTGGCTTTCGTTCTGGCGTGTCCGATAGCGTGGTATGCGATGACGAACTGGTTGAGCGGTTTTGCTTACCGCATCGATTTGGCCTGGTGGATTTTCGGAGTGTCGGGTGTTTTCGCCGCTTTGGTCGCATTGGCGATTGTGGGGTGGCAGAGTGTGAAAGCTGCGATGGTGAATCCGGTGCATTCGCTGAAAAATGAATAGAATTATAAATGGATAAATAAAGGAAGTTATGGGAACGATGGTCGAACTGAAGAAGGTGGACAAGTATTACAAGTCGCGCTTTCAGCGTACGTTTATTCTGAAGAATGTGGATTTCACGGTGGATGAGGGGGAGTTCGTGAGTATTATGGGCCCGAGCGGCGCGGGGAAATCGACGCTGCTGAATATTATCGGGATGCTGGATGAGCCGTCGGAAGGGGAGTATTTTTTCATGGGCAATCCGGCTCATAAGATGAGCGAGAAGGACAAGAATCTGTGTCACCGGAATTACATCGGATTTATCTTTCAGGCGTACCATCTTCTGGAGGACATGACGGTGTACGAGAATATCGAGATGCCGCTGGTGTACAAGGGGGTGAAAGGGAAGGAGCGGAAGGCGATTGTGGCGGATATTCTGGATCGTTTTAATATTGTGGCGAAGCAGGATTTGTTTCCGGAACAGCTGTCGGGCGGGCAGCAGCAGTTAGTGGGGATTGCGCGGGCGATTGTGGCGAAACCCCGGTTGCTGCTGGCGGACGAACCTACCGGCAATTTGCATTCGGAACAGGGGCGGCAGATTATGGAGTTGCTGAAGAAGTTGAATCAGGAGGAGGGGATGACGATTATCCAGGTGACTCATTCCGAGCAGAACGCGCAGTACGGCACCCGTATCGTGAATATTATGGACGGTTATCTGAAGGAGGGGATTGTATGAGGGTATTGCATGAGTTGATGATGAATTTCCGGCGTTTCAGGACGGCGGGGGTGTTGAATGTTTTCGGTTTGTCCGTGGCTTTTGCCGCTTTTGCGGTGATTGCCGTGCAGCTGATGTTTCAATACGGATACGACCGGTTTCATAAGGATGCCGACCGGATTTTCCGGGTGGAGACGCTTTTCCCCGTTTCGTTGCAATACAGCGCTTTCGGCCCGGATGCCGTGGGCGCTTTGCTGAAGGAGCAGTGTCCTTTGGTGGAGGATTATTTTATAATCGGCGGCGGGGGTGAGATCGGGTTTACGCTGAAGCATGAAGACGGGAGCTCGGATAAGTTCAGGGAGCAGAGTATGAAAGTTTCCGGTTCTTTTGCCGATATATTGGGGCTTGAGATAGTGGAAGGGGATGCCCGGCAGGCGCTGACGGAACCCAATATGTTGCTGATTCCCGTATCGACGGCGCAAAAATGGTTCGGCAAGGAATCCGCCGTGAAGAAACAGGTGTATGGCAGGGAGGGGGACGGTCACTATACGGTGGCGGCGGTGTATCGGGATTTGCCCGGCAATTCGGTTTTTAAAAACGACTGCTATACCCGCCTGGTAGAGCAGGAGGAGTGGGGAAGCTGGAACACGCAGATATATGTCCTGTCGGCAAACGGCGACCGCCAGGCTTTGCAGCAGCAGGTGAACGGGATGAAGATCGAGCCGATGGAGGAAATTTTCGAAGGCTTGCATAAGAAGGAGCAGATGGAGAAGGAAGGGAAGTTTTATTTGCGGGTGTCCCCGCTGACGGGTATATTTTACGACCGGACGACCGTATTCGATGCTTTTGAAAAAGGGACGAAGCGGAGTGCGATGATGATGCTGGCGATAGGTGTTCTTATTATTTTGATTGCCGAAATCAATTTCGTGAATTTTTCCATTTCGCTGGCACCGACCCGCATGAAGGCGGTGAATACGCAGAAAGTGCTGGGTGCCGGCGTGGGGAGGCTGAGGATGCGTTTGGTAGGGGAAGCGGTGTTTTATTCGCTGGCAGCCTTCGTCCTGGCTGTGGGGTGGCTCCGGCTGTTCGCTTCGTCGGGATTTGCTTCGCTGTTCAGCATGTCACTGTATCCGGCGGAACATGCCGGACTTTTGGCGGTTATCGGGGGCGGTGCCGTATTGCTGGGCGTATTCGCCGGTTTGTATCCCGCCTGGTATGTGACTTCTTTTGAGCCCGCGCTGGTCTTGAAGGGAAATTTCGTGATGTCTCCGAAGGGGATGCATTTGAGGAACGGCCTGATGGGTTTTCAGTTCGTCACGTCCATTGTTTTGATTATATGTACGCTGTTTATCGGGGCGCAGTACCGGTATATGCAGCATTTTTCGCTGGGGTTTGATACGGAAAATATCGGTTTCTTCGAATTGGACCGGGATTTGGCGGAAAGTCAGAGTGTATTGATTTCCGAGATGACGGCTGTTCCGGGAGTGACGGATTATACGTTTGCCGACCATGTCGTGGGGATGAATAACCAGATTAACGGCATGGGGCTGGAGGTGGAAGGCGAGGCTTTGCAGCTGAACCGCTGGTCTGTTTACAAGAACTTTCTGGATTTTATCGGGGTTTCTATCGTGAAGGGGGAGAATTTTTCGGCGTCCGACCAGTCGGCTCAGCTTATTCTGAACGAGACGGCCGTCCGGAAGCATCCCGTACTGGAGCACAGTTTCGGCACGACGATCGCTACAAGTCCCCGGCTGGGCCGATTCGTCGGGGTAATAAAAGATATTCACTACATGTCGTTGCATTCGCCGCTGATGCCGCTGGCGATTACCTGTCAGGAGGGGGACGGGTATAATTACATGTTCCTGAAGCTGTCGGGAAACGATTTGTCCGCTACGCTGGAGAAGCTCCGGCAGGCCTATGAGCGTTTGTCTCCTGACGGAGTATTCAAGTTCGAGTTTTTGGACCAGTCTCTGCAGCAGAATTATGAAGGGGAGAAGAAGTTGATGCAGGTGGTTTTTCTGATGGGTGGCATCGCGATTGTGCTGGCATTGGTGGGGGTGTACGGCTTGGTGGTTTTTAATGCCCAGTATAAGCGCAAGGAGATCGG
>CAZYJV010000088.1:0-3391 GCA_964647845.1 uncultured Odoribacter sp. | reverse complement strand
GGTCGGCGATGTGCTTTATCCCGGAAGAAATGTTTTCGAGGCGGATTCTTCTTTCTTTTCTTTTTTCTCGTTTGCTCTGAAAGCCGGCAATCCGTTGACCTGCCTGTCTGCCCCGGACGGGCTGGTGATAGATGAATATGCCGCCAACAGTTATTTCCCCGGAGAAAACCCGATGGGAAAAATCATCCGGATGGACGGGAAGGATTTTACCGTTGTGGGGCTGATGGAAAACATGCCGGTGAATTCCCATTTGCAGGCGCATATCGTGGCTCCTTTTACGGGATATTTGGCGCAAAACTTGGAGTACGGCACCAACGACGCCTTTATTACTTATTTCAAGATTCCGAATCCCGCGTTTGTCTCCAAAATAGAGAAGGGCATGACGGATGCCATCTACGAGGTGAATCCTTTGTTCAAACAGCTTTCTTTTGAGTATCTGCTGCAGCCGCTGCGGGATGTTTATTTTGACAATACGCTGAAGTTCGACAATGTCGTGCACGGCAATAAAAGTCTGGTGACGGTGTTTATGCTGACGGCTTTCGTTATTTTGGTGATAGCGTGTATTAATTTCATCAATCTGTTCATTTCGACCTCTTTCTTGCGGGCGAAGTCGATAGGTGTCCGTAAGACGCACGGGGCGGACAAAGGGATGCTGATAGGGGAGTTTTACAAAGAAACGCTTTATTATGTGATATCGGCTGCGGTTGCGGGCACGATACTGGCGATGCTGGCTTTGCCTTTGTTTAACCGGTTGGCGGATTATCGGCTGACGATTGATTTTGGCAGTCCGCTGCTGTACGGATTCCTGGCGGCGATTGTGTTTGTCGTTATGCTGGCTGCCGGCACTTTCCCCGCTTTTTATATGACGAAGTTCAATACGGTGGAGACGCTGAAAGGCCAGTTCAAGGGAAAGAATCTGTCGTTTCTTCAGAAGGGGCTGATAATTACTCAGTTTACGGCGGCGATTGTGATACTGATTTCGGTATTTTTTATCGAAAAGCAGGTTGAATATATGATTCATAAAGATCTGGGATTCGATAAGGAGCATGTTTTTTATGTGGCGGACCGGGGAGGGATTCTGAAGAATTACGATTCGTTTCGCGACGAGATGCTGGCGCATCCTTCCATCGCAGGGGTTACGCTGAAAGATACCGACCCGCTGGGCTGGTGCCGCGGGGATGCTGTCGGAAAACCGGGAAGCGATCAGGAGTATCTGATGGAGTTCTGCCAGATAAAATCCGATTATTTCCGGCTCATGGGCATGGGAATGAAGGAAGGGCAGGAGTTTGCTGAGGGGGCAGGCGATTCGCTGAATTATTGCATTATCAATGAAACGGCCGCCCGGATGCTGGAGTTTACGAATGTCGTGGGGGAACGGGTGAAGGCGAACGGCGATTATTATACGGTGCTCGGGGTGGTGAAGGATGCGTATACCAAGTCCCTCCACCAGGCGGTAGATCCGCAGATCTATTTCCCGTATGAGGGCGTTTACGGTTATCCTGCCGTCTTTTTCAAGGTGCAGGGAGATCCGCAGGAAGCCATCCGTGCGGTGCAGGCGAAATGGAATGACCTCAATCCGGGGAAACCGTTCGATTATCATTTCCTCGACACGACTTACGCCCAACTGTATAAAGCGGAAACGAATGCCGGGAATATTCTGGGCGTGGCGATGATGATTACATTGATTATCAGCGTGGCTGGATTGTTCGCCATGGCGTATTATATGACGCAACGCCGCTTGAAGGAGGTCGGTGTCCGCAAGGTGAACGGCGCTTCGGTGAAAGAGTTGCTGCTGATTCTGAACCGGGACTTTTTCGTGTGGGTAGGTATTTCTTTTCTTCTGGCGTGTCCGGTCGCTTACCTGTTTGTGCAGAACTGGCTGGAAGGCTTCGTGGAACGCACGGCATTGAGCTGGTGGGTGTTCCTGCTGGCAGGAGCCGTCACGTTCTTCGTCACGCTTCTGACCGTAAGCTATCAAACATGGCAGGCCGCCAACGTCAATCCCGTAAAAGTGCTGAAAAGCGAATAAACGATGGGGGGAAAGGATATATTTGAAAATTGGAATCCGTGGCACGGATGTACGAAAATCAGTCCGGGGTGCGCGCATTGCTATGTCTACCGTCAGGATGCGATGTACGGGACGGAGCAGGAGAGCAGCGAAGTGCGCAGGACGGCGAATTTCAATCTGCCGGTGAAACGCAAGCGGGACAAGAGTTATAAGATTCCTTCGGGGAAGGTGGTTTTTACCTGTTTTACTTCCGACTTTCTGGTGGAGGACGCCGATGAATGGCGTCCCGAAGCCTGGGCGATGATGCGCGAGCGCCGGGATCTGATGTTTTATTTTTTTACAAAGCGTATCGGGCGGTTGGCTGAATGTCTCCCCGACGATTGGGCAGACGGCTATGATAATGTCATTGTCGGCTGTACGGTGGAGAACCAGGCGATGGCGGACCGGCGCTTGCCTGTCTTCATGAATGCACCTCTCAAGCATCGGGCGATTATTGTAGCCCCGATGCTGGAACGGGTGAATATTATGCCGTGGCTGGATGAGCGGGTGGAAGAGGTTTCCGTCAGCGGCGAGTCGGGAGAGCATGCCCGGGTGTGTGATTACGATTGGATATTGGACCTCCGGCGGCAATGTATAGAGAAGGATATCCCGTTCCGTTTTCATCAGACCGGTGCGAAGTTGTTGAAAGACGGTAAGCTTTACCGTATTCGCAGGGCGATGCAGATTTCCCAGGCGATAAAAGCGGGTATCGATTACCGGATAGGAGCGGATTTCAAACCCGAAAAAAATTGCCGGCCTCATTCCTGATAACCGGCAATTTTATAAAGAAAAAAGCTATCGTAAATTATTTCTTGTCTTTACAGCATTTCTTTTCTCCTTTGGTGCATTCGCCATGTTTGCCGCCCTTGGTGCATTCGCCTTTTTTTGCGTCTTTGCAGCATTTCTGGTCTTTCTTGTCGCAAGTCTGTTTGCATTTGCAGTCTTTTTCACATTTGCCCTCTTTGCAGGCCTGTTTGTCTTTGCATACGCAAGCGCATTTCTGAGCTTCTTTCTTGCAGCAGTCTTTCTTTTCTACACACTCTTTTTTGCATTCTTTCTTACCGTCCTGAGCGGTTTTATTGCTTTGTGCAGAGGCAACGCTTACGGTGAAAACCAAAGCCAGTGCCGTAATCAACATTTTTGCTTTCATGTTTTTGTTTTTTAAGATTATTATTTCATTCCGAATTTACGGGATAAAGGTCAACATTCTCTCTCAAAAATACAAATCCGCGCGGTTAATTCTTTGAAAATAACCCGAAAAAAGCAAAAGGATTGTACGAAAAAACGGCGTCGGCCATACGTCTATTTTTTTGACAGCGGATGTCTATATTTTTGACAATCGGA
>CAZYJV010000087.1:0-8793 GCA_964647845.1 uncultured Odoribacter sp. | reverse complement strand
TGCCGTCCACAATATCCCCTTCCCGCATCAGATAGGGATCCCGGCAATAACGGCGGATAAAATCGCGGTAGTTTTCCCCCTTTAAAAAACAGATACCCATGCTTTCCTTCTTCCGCGCCACGTCCCCGTATCCTTTCGATTCCGCATAAGCCTTCACCTGCATCTTCGTATACGTTCCCAAAGGGGTCAATGTACGGGAAAGTACAGACTGTTTCAATCCCCACAGAAAATAGGACTGGTCTTTATGAATATCTTCCCCCTTTTTTATGTACCACCCTCCCGCTTCCCGGACGATCTGCACATAATGTCCCGTAGCCAGCTTCTCTATTCCCAATGTATCGGCAGCCTCCGCCAGCAACTCCCATTTGACAAGATTATTGCAGACCGTGCAGGGATTCGGGGTCCGGCCGGCAAGATATTCTTTTACGAACAAATCCACGACCCGCTCCCTGAAAGCGGCTTCCCCGTCATAACATACCATTTCTATCTGCAACCGGTCGCACAAACGGGCCACTTCTTCCCGACGGCCCCCTTCCCACAGCTGCAGATGCACTCCGACCACGTTGTAGCCATGTTCCCGCAGCAACAACACCGCAGCAAGGCTGTCCACGCCTCCGCTTAAACCGACTGCAACCGTTTCGCACATACAATCAGGCAAAAAACAGATAAGCGATCACCACCGCCGCCATGATCCCCGCCAGATCGGCAATCAGCCCGCAGGGTACAGCATAGCGCGTATTCCTGATTCCCACAGCCCCGAAGTAAACGGCTATGATATAGAATGTCGTGTCGGTGGCCCCCTGGAATGTGGAAGCCAGGCGTCCCACAAAGGAATCCGCCCCGTACGTCGTCATCGTATCGATCATCATCCCCCGTGCACCGCTCCCGCTCAGCGGTTTCATCAATGCCGTAGGCAATGCCTTGACAAAGTCCGTATCCAGTCCCACGCAGGCGAAACCATATTCGATTCCCGACATCAGCGCATCCATTGCCCCGGAGGCACGGAAAACTCCCACCGCCACCAAAATGGCTATCAGATAAGGGATAATCCGGACCGCAACGGAGAATCCTTCTTTGGCTCCGTCGATAAACGCATTGTAAACATTTATTTTTTTTACCGCCGCCATAGCGATAAAAAGGATTATGACGGAGAAAAGAATAATATTGCTCGCCGCTCCCGACACAACGGCGATGGTCTCCCTGTCCAACGTGGAAAAATACCAGATTACCCCGCAAATGAGACCCGTCATGCCTCCCAGATAAGCCAGGACCACTTTATTGAAAAGATTGATCCGCTGGTACACCGATACGGCAATCAGTCCGACCAGCGTAGAAAAATAGGTCGCCAGCAGGATCGGGACGAAAATATCCGTCGGATTGACGGCTCCCAGCTGAGCCCGGTAAACCATGATGGAAACGGGTACCAAGGTGAGTCCGGAGGTATTCAGTACCAGAAACATGATCTGCGCGTTGGTCGCCGTATCCTTTTTCCGGTTGTATTCCTGCATTTCCTGCATCGCCTTCAATCCCATGGGAGTGGCCGCATTGTCCAGCCCCAGCATGTTCGCGGCGATATTCATCATGATGGAACCGTAGGCCGGACTGTCGGACGGCAGTTCCGGAAACAGCCGCTTAAAAAAGGGATGAATCAGGCGGGACATGGCTTTTACGGCTCCTCCCTGTTCGCCGATTTTCATAATTCCCATCCACAAGGTCAATACGCCCGTCAGCCCCAGAGAAATCTCGAACCCCGTTTTCGACATGTCGAACGTCGATTTTATCATCGCGCTGAAAATTTCCGTATCCCCGTCCCAAAGCAATTTGAACAAAGCGACGAGAAAGGCTACGCCGAAAAAGAATATCCAGATATAATTCAATACCATAAAAACGATCTACTGAGCCGCCTTCAGCGTATTTTGCAACAACGAGACAATGGTCATCGGCCCGACGCCTCCCGGCACCGGAGTGATGTATGAACATTTCGGAGCGACCTGCTCAAAATCGACGTCGCCTATCAGCCGGAACCCCGATTTAGTCTTATCGGAAGGAACGCGGTGAATCCCGACATCCACGACCACGGCTCCCTCCTTGACCATCTCCGCCGTCACGAAGCGGGGTTTCCCCAAAGCCACAATCAGAATATCCGCCTGACGCGTAATCTCCTGAATATTCCGGGTGCGGCTGTGACAAATCGTAACCGTACAATCCGCGTGCTCGTCCTTGCGGGACATCAATACCGCCATCGGCGTACCGACAATATTGCTGCGTCCGATCACAACGCAGTGCTTCCCTCTCGTTTCGATATGATAACGCGCCAGAAGTTCCATGATACCCGCCGGCGTGGCCGGCAGATAGGTCGGCAGCCCCGTCACCATTTTCCCTACATTAAAGGGATGAAAGCCGTCCACGTCTTTGTCCGGATCGATGGCGAGCAGTATCCGCTCTTCCGAGATATGCCGCGGCAGAGGCAACTGGACGATATATCCGTCCACATCTTCATCCCGATTCAGCCTGTCCACCACTTCCAGCAACTGTTCCTCCGTTATGTCGGAGGAATATCTCATTTCCGTGCTCTTGAATCCGACTTCCTTGCACGATTTCACCTTGCTGGCCACATACGTCTCGCTCGCAGGATCGTTTCCGACCAGCACAGCGACCAGATGGGGGATTCGCTTCCCCTGACTTTTCAGTTCCGCCACTTTGTCCGCAAGTTCCTGCTTGATTTCGGCAGCTATTTTTTTCCCGTCTATTAACTCCATAAAATCCCTATTTTAATACATCCGTCATTCATCTTTATCTTCTCATGCCCCTCATATTCCGCAGCATCTTCCCTCCTCCGGACAACATTTTCATCATTTTCTTCGATTCCTCGAACTGTTTGAGCAGCCGGTTCACATCCTGTACCGTCGTTCCGCTTCCTTCGGCGATCCGCTTTCTTCTGGAACCGTTGATGATCTCCGGGGCTTCCCGTTCCGCCGGCGTCATGGAATGAATGATGGCTTCCACCCCTTTGAAGGCATCGTCGTCGATGTCAACATTCTTCAACGCTTTGCCTACGCCCGGGATCATGGATGCCAGGTCTTTGATATTGCCCATTTTTTTGATCTGCTGTATCTGCTTCAGGAAATCGTTGAAATTGAACTGGTTCTTGGAGAGTTTTTTCTGCAGCTTTTTAGCCTCTTCCGCATCGAACTGCTCCTGCGCTTTTTCCACCAGAGACACGATATCCCCCATCCCCAATATACGGTCCGCCATACGTTCCGGGTGGAAAGCATCCACAGCCTCCAGTTTCTCGCCCGTCCCGACAAACTTTATCGGCTTATTCACCACGGTGCGGATAGACAAGGCCGCACCGCCGCGCGTATCACCGTCCAGCTTGGTCAGAATCACGCCGTCGAAATCGAGCCGTTCGTTAAATTCTTTGGCCGTATTCACTGCATCCTGTCCTGTCATCGCATCCACGACGAAAAGGGTCTCATCCGGATTCACGGCTTTTTTGATAGCCTCTATCTCGGCCATCATTTCTTCGTCGATCGCCAGACGCCCTGCCGTATCGACAATAACCACGTCATTGCCGCCGGCTTTCGCCTGCCGAATGGCTTCCAGCGCAATCTTTACGGGGTCTTTGCTGTCCTCTACGCTGAATACAGGCACGTCTATCTGCTGCCCCAGCACCTTCAACTGCTCGATGGCTGCCGGACGGTAAACGTCTCCCGCCACCAGCATGGGCTTTTTCCCTCTCTTGGTTTTCAGCAGATTGGCCAGCTTACCGGAAAACGTCGTTTTACCGGAACCTTGCAGACCGGACATGAGGATGACCGCCGGATTCCCTTTCAGATTCATATCCACATTTTTCCCTCCCATCAGCTCCGCCAGTTCGTCATGGACGATCTTCACCATCATCTGCCCCGGTTTTACGGCCGTCAGCACATTCATCCCCAGCGCCTTTTCTTTCACCCGGTTCGTGAAATCCTTGGCAATCTTATAGTTCACGTCGGCATCCAACAGCGAGCGTCTCACCTCCTTCAAGGTCTCCGCCACATTCAGCTCCGTAATTTTTCCCTGCCCTTTCAATAATTTAAACGAACGTTCCAGTTTGTCCGATAGATTCTCAAACATAATGCTATATCATTTTATTATTTATTACTCTGTTTTTCCCGGATAATTCTCCGCATCACCGTTTCCCTATATTTTTCAAAACGACGAATGTCTTGTCTATCAAAGAATTGTCCACCACGACCGTAAACTCATTGGTCGAAGAAATCACTTCGGTCAGGTTGATGCCCTCCCACGACAATTCTTTCATGATACTGTAATAGAAGCCGGACTGCATACTGTTGCCCTTGGGCAATTTCAGCGTGACGGACGACAGCGCATTCTGCCTGAACAGACACTGCTCGTTTTTGAAATAGTTTTCTATCCACGGCTCCATGGTATCGCTTACCACGATATTGGTTTCAAAAACGCCCTGCACCAGGGTGTAGAAGACCTCTTCGTTTTTTATCAGATTTTTCAGGACCTCGATGTGGCATTCCAGCAAAGTGGGTGAATTTTTGAAAGTATAGTCACACAAATTGCTGCGCAGGATAATGTCTCCCATATTGTTCAGCAGTTTATTCAGCTGCACCTGCTCCCGGACCTGCAGATAAGGCGCCAGACGGTTCAGCGACATCACGATCGCCCCCGTATTCACCTCTTTTTGCAGGATTTTCTCCACTTCCGGCTGCAACTGGCGAGCCAAAGCCGACACATTGATAATGCCGGCAGCCAGAGCTTCCGACAAATAAGGCCGATGCTTTACAATCTCTTCCACGGCATGCGAAACACTAACCATATCCTATTCTGTTTAATTCTCAACAAAAATACAATTTATTCCGCCATTTTGTTCACTTTCCAAATAAAAATAGCCGGGTCAATACAGTTTTATCCACTCATAGCCGTTTCCGACCGTATCCATATACCGCACGAAATCTTCCGTTTTTACAGCCAGGGACGCCCGGTTGTCATTCGGATGGAAAGAAAGCTTCTCCGCCTGTTTCAGATTCTCGTCCAGAAATACGTACACATGGTGTTCTTCATCGTTCAATAAGCCGAAAGGGCTTACGGATCCCGGATAAAGCCCCAGATATTTCACCATCCGTTTTTCCGAAGCGAAACTCAGTTTCCCCTGTTTCAGCATGTGCTCCAGCTCATGAATGGCCAGGTTCCGCTCGCAATCGAAAATCACCAGATAATGCCTGTCCCCCTTGTGATTCCGGAAAAACAGGTTTTTGCAGTGTTTGCTCTCCAAAGCCGTCCAATACTGCCTTGCAATCTCAATCGTAGGGGCCGGCGGATGCTCGATATAATCGAACTGAATTCCCAATGCCTCCAACGTGTCGTAAACTTTCTGCTGACCGATCATATATCCAAAATTAAAACATATACCATTTCCCCTGCCAGATATCCCTTTCCTTCAACCTTTTATCCAGTTTCGCCGCGAATTCGAAATTCTTCACGCCCCATTTCGGAGCAATCAGATACTCCTCCGGAGCCTGGTTCACAAAACGTTCCAAGTACACATCCGGACGGATATGCCCGATCACATCCGCGACGAAATCCAGGTATTCATCCAGCGAATACAGGCGAAAGCCGGAGGGATCGCGCAGATACTCCTCCGCCATCGGCGTATCGCGGATGATTTGCAACTGATGCAGTTTCAGTATGTCGATGGGCAACTCACACAACCGCACGGCTCCCTGCAACATGGATTCCCGTGTCTCTCCCGGCAATCCGAATATCAGATGGGCCCCGATATGAATTCCCCTGTTCGCCGTCATCCGGATGGCGGCCTCCGCTTCTTCGAAAGTATGCCCCCGGTTGATGCGCCGCAGCACCTCTTCATTGGCCGATTCCACGCCGTATTCCACACACACGTGCCAATGCTTCGCCAGTTCCTCCAGATACGCCAGAATCTCTTCATCCACCGTATCAGGCCGCGTACCTATCACCAGTCCGACGATATCCGGACAAGCCAGCGCCTCCCCGTATTTCCGGCGCAGGATTTCCAGAGGGGCATACGTATTGGAATACGCCTGGAAATAAGCCAGGTATTTCTGCCCGACATATTTATGGGAAAAAAAGCGGCGCCCGTCCTCGATCTGCCGGGTAACGGAATGGGCGGACGCACAATACGCGGGATTAAAACTCCGGTTGTTGCAGAACGTGCAACCGCCGGTTCCTTTCCTTCCATCCCGATTCGGACAGGTAAATCCTCCGTCTATCGAAAGTTTCTGCACCCGCTCCCGAAACAAGGTCTTGAAAAAGGAAGGATAATCGCGGTATCTTTTTATCTCCATAATTTTATTTTCTGACACGGCAAAGATAACTTCTATACAGAAAAACTCCATACCATATATTTTATATTCTCGACAGAAAATTTTATATTTGCGCGTTTAAAGTATGCCGGATCGGCATATCCTGACATCGGAAATTAAAAACAATTAATATCAATCTCCCCCGCAGCGGGGAAAAAATCAAATTAACACAATATGAGCACGAAGTACGTTTACACATTCGGAGACGGAAAAGCTGAAGGTAAGGCAGACATGAAAAATCTGCTGGGCGGCAAAGGCGCCAACCTGGCAGAAATGAACCTGATCGGCCTGCCTGTACCCGCAGGTTTTACCATCACCACTGAAGTTTGTACCATTTACAATCAACAAGGTAAAGACGCCGTTGTCAAATTGATTGAAAACGACGTAAAGGCCGGAATCGCACACATGGAAAAAATCATGAACGCCAAATTCGGTTCCAAGGGTGAAGCTTTCCCGTTGATGGTATCTGTACGTTCCGGAGCCCGCGTTTCCATGCCGGGTATGATGGATACGGTATTGAATCTGGGACTGAATGACGATGCCGTGAAGTTATTGGCTGAGAAATCAGGCAATGCCCGTTTCGCATGGGACTCCTACCGTCGTTTCATCCAGATGTACGGCGACGTGGTAATGGGTGTGGCCGCCGGCAAAGGCGAACACAATCCGTTCGAAGCTGAAATCGACAAACTGAAAGAAGCTAAAAATATCAAACAGGATACGGAATTCACCGTACAGGATCTGCAGGTATTGGTAGAGAACTTCAAAAAAGTGGTCAAGACCAAAACCGGCAAGGATTTCCCGACCTGCCCGTGGGAACAGTTGTGGGGAGCCATCTGCGCCGTATTCGATTCCTGGATGACCGAACGCGCCGTTCTGTATCGCCAGCTGAACCAGATTCCGGAAGAATGGGGAACCGCCGTAAACGTACAGTCTATGGTATACGGCAACATGGGTGAGAATTCCGCCACCGGTGTGGCTTTCAGCCGTGACGCCGCTACGGGTGAAGATATTTTCAACGGAGAGTATCTGATCAATGCACAGGGCGAAGACGTTGTGGCCGGTATCCGCACGCCGCAGGAAATCACCATCGAAGGTTCACGCCGTTGGGCAAAAATGCAGGGTGTATCCGAAGAGGAACGCGCCTCCAAATATCCGTCGCTGGAAGAATCCATGCCGGAAGCCTACGCTGCATTGAATGCCGTACAGGAAAAACTGGAAGACCACTTCCGCGATATGCAGGATATGGAGTTCACCATCCAGGACGGCAAACTGTGGATGCTGCAGACCCGTAACGGCAAACGTACCGGAGCTGCCATGGTAAAAATGGCCGTAGACATGCTGAACCAGGGCATGATCGACGAAAAAACGGCTCTGCTGCGTCAGGAACCCGCCAAGCTGGACGAACTGCTCCACCCCGTATTCAACAAAGAAGCGCTAAAAAAAGCCCATACGATTACCAAAGGTCTTCCGGCTTCTCCGGGTGCAGCCTGCGGTCGTGTCGTATTCTTTGCCGATGAAGCCGAAGAATGGAAAAACAGAGGCGAAAAAGTGGTATTGGTTCGTCTGGAAACCTCTCCCGAAGATTTGCGCGGTATGAACGTTGCCGAAGGTATTCTGACTGCCCGCGGCGGTATGACGTCTCACGCAGCCGTTGTGGCCCGCGGTATGGGTAAATGCTGTGTATCCGGCGCCGGAGACGTTACGGTCGACTATGCAAAACGCAAATTCACCGTCAACGACACCGTGATCAAAGAAGGCGACTGGATTTCTCTGAACGGTTCCACCGGTGAAGTTTATCTGGGCAAAGTGGAAACGGAAGACGCGACTTTGAACAAAGACTTCACGACCATCATGAACCTGGCGGAAAAATATACGCGCATGTTCGTACGCACCAATGCGGATACCCCGAAAGATGCCCGCAAGGCACGCGATTTCGGTGCGAAAGGCGTAGGTCTGTGCCGCACGGAACACATGTTCTTCGAAGGCCACCGCATCGACGCCATGCGTGAAATGATTCTCTCCGAAACCGTAGAGGGACGCCGGGATGCACTGAATAAAATCCTGCCGATGCAGAGAGGCGACTTCGAAGGCATCCTGGAGGCTATGAACGGTCTGGGAGTTACCATCCGTCTGCTCGACCCGCCTTTGCATGAATTTACGCCGAACGAACCGGCTTCGCAACAGTATATGGCACACAAACTGGGTATACCGGTAGAGCGCATCAAAGAAAAAGTAGACGCTCTGCACGAATTCAACCCGATGTTGGGTCACCGCGGCTGCCGTCTGGGTGTCACCTATCCGGAAATCACCGAAATGCAGGCCCGTGCGATTATCGAAGCTGCCTGCAACCTGAAACAGCGCGGTCTGGATCCCCATCCGGAAATCATGGTTCCGCTGGTAGGTACCATCAAGGAATTGAAGCAGCAGGCTGAAATCA
>CAZYJV010000086.1:0-8842 GCA_964647845.1 uncultured Odoribacter sp. | reverse complement strand
GCAGAGGGAGCTCGGTTGGGAGCCGAGCCTACAGTTTGAGGAAGGCATCGAGAAGACGGTGAAATGGTATCTGGAGAATCAGGCGTGGCTGGATAGCGTGACGAGCGGGGAGTATGAGAAGTATTACGGGAGTATGTATGGGAAGAAATATTGACTTTTTTGGTTATCTTTGCGGGGGAAAGTTATCGGTTATTAGTAAAAAGAAGATAAAGAATGATTACAGTTTCGAATTTGGAGATTCAGTTTGGCAAGCGGGTTTTGTTTCAGGATGTGAATTTGAAGTTTACGCCGGGCAACTGCTATGGTGTGATCGGGGCGAACGGCGCCGGAAAGTCTACGTTGCTGCGGATATTGAGCGGAGAGCTGGAGCCGACGAGGGGGAGCGTGATGTTCGGACCGGGCGAGCGTTTGTCGGTGCTGAAGCAGAATCACTATGCGTATGACGAGTGTACGGTGCTGGATACGGTGTTGCAGGGGCACCTGGATTTGTGGAAGGTGATGAGGGAGAAGGATGCGCTGTATGCCAAGCCGGATTTTTCGGATGCGGACGGTGTGAGGGCTGCGGAACTGGAGGAGAAGTTCGCCGAGATGGACGGCTGGAATGCCGAGAGCGATGCGGCGGCTTTGCTGAGCGGATTGGGGATACAGGAGGAGCTGCATTATTCTTTGATGAAGGATCTGAGCGGGAAGCAGAAGGTGCGTGTGCTGCTGGCGCAGGCTTTGTTCGGTAAACCGGACAACCTGTTGCTCGACGAGCCGACGAACGATTTGGATATCGAGACGGTGATGTGGCTGGAGAATTATTTGTCGAATTACGAGAATACGGTGTTGGTGGTTTCGCACGACCGGCACTTCCTGGATGCGGTGAGTACGCATACGGTGGATATAGATTTCGGCAAGGTGCAGCTGTTCGCCGGTAATTACAGTTTCTGGTACGAGTCCAGTCAGCTGGCTTTGCGTCAGGCGCAGGCGAAGAACAAGAAGGCCGAGGAGAAGAAGAAGGAGCTGATGGAGTTTATCCGGCGTTTCAGTGCGAATGTGGCGAAGTCGAAGCAGACGACCAGCCGCAAGAAGATGCTGGAGAAGCTGAATGTGGAGGAGATTATGCCTTCCACGCGCAAGTATCCGGGGATTATCTTTACTCCGGAGCGGGAGGTGGGCGACAAGATTCTCGATGTGAAGAATCTGAGCAAGCAGATCGAAGGGAAGTGGCTGTTCCGGGATGTGGAGTTTACGGTGGAGAAGGGGGACAAGATCGTGTTCTGGTCGAAGGACCCGCGGGCCATGACGGTGTTGCTGGAGATTATCACCGACAATATGAAAGCGGATTCGGGTACGTACAATTGGGGCGTGACGGTGACGAGCGCTTATCTGCCGATGGACAATTCCGCTTATTTCGATACGGATATGAAGCTGATAGATTGGCTGGGGCAGTTTTCGACGGATACCAGCGAGACGTTCCTGCGGGGCTTTTTGGGAAAGATGCTGTTTTCCGGAGAGGATATATACAAGAATGTGAAGGTGTTGTCGGGAGGGGAAAAGATGCGTTGCATGATCGCCCGGATGATGCTGAAGAATGCCAATGTGCTGGTGCTGGATTCGCCTGCCAATCACCTGGATCTGGAGTCTATACAGGCGTTCAACAATATGCTGATGTCGTTTAAGGGGATCGTGCTGATGAATTCGCACGACCACGAGTTTATACAGACGGTGTGCAACCGGATTATCGAGCTGACTCCGCAGGGCGTGATCGACAAGCGGATGGATTTCGACGATTACATCACCAGCGAGGCGATCCGCGAGCAGGCGGCGAAGATGTACGAGTGATCTCGTGTTTGTTGTATGGATTGAGTGAAACAAAATTTAATATAAAATATGAGTATAGTTTTCTATCGGAAAGATGCTGCGGTGTATGCCGTGCAGTATGCTGAGTCCGAAAATTCACTGGATGTCGGCAAGCTGGAGTGGCTGTTCGGCGGAGCCGGAAGGTTGAAGGATGAGTCGCTGGCGGGCTATTTTGTAGGGCCGCGCCGCGAGATGATCACTCCCTGGAGTACGAATGCCGTTGAAATCACACAGAATATGGGAATCAGCGGCATTCTGCGTATTGAGGAGTTTATTGCGACCGATAATGAGAAGGCGCCGTTCGATCCGATGCTGAAGGCGTTTTACAAGGGGCTGGACCAGCATGTCTTCACGATAGACAAGAAGCCGGATGCGGTGGTGTATATCGGGGATATCCGGGAATACAACCGGCAGGAGGGACTGGCCCTGAACGAGGATGAAATCGCCTATCTCGAGGGGCTGGCGAAGAAGTTGGGGCGGCCGTTGACGGATTCGGAGGTGTTCGGCTTCTCGCAGGTGAATTCGGAACATTGCCGGCATAAGATATTTAACGGTACGTTCATTATCGACGGGGAGGAGAAGAATAGCACCCTTTTCAAACTGATCAAGAGGACTTCGCAGGAGAACCCGAACCGGATTGTATCCGCTTATAAAGACAACTGTGCTTTTATCGAGGGACCGGAAGCGGTGCAGTTTGCTCCGCATACGCAGGATAAACCGGATTTTTACGAGACGAAGAAGATAGATACGGTTATTTCTCTGAAAGCGGAGACGCATAATTTCCCGACTACGGTGGAGCCTTTCAACGGAGCTGCGACGGGTACGGGAGGAGAGATCCGCGACCGTATTGCCGGCGGGCAGGCGGCGTTGCCGATTGCCGGTACGGCGGTTTATATGACTTCTTATCCCCGGCTGGATGCTTCCCGGTTGTGGGAGCAGAAGATCGATCCGCGGAAGTGGCTGTATCAGACGCCGGAGGATATTCTGATCAAGGCTTCGAACGGGGCTTCCGATTTCGGCAATAAGTTCGGACAGCCGCTGATCTGCGGTTCTTTGCTTACTTTCGAGCACGAGGAGGACGGACAGACTTACGGGTATGACAAGGTGGTCATGCAGGCCGGCGGGGTCGGATTCGGAAACCGCGAGCAGGCGATGAAGCATACGCCGGAGGTGGGGGATAAGGTGGTGTTGCTGGGCGGAGACAATTACCGCATCGGAATGGGCGGCGGCGCCGTGTCTTCGGTGGATACGGGCGTGTATGCCGGGGCGATAGAGCTGAATGCCGTGCAGCGTTCTAATCCGGAGATGCAGAAGCGTGTCTGCAATGCTATCCGCGCGATGGCGGAGAGCGAGGC
Source organism: uncultured Odoribacter sp. (assembly GCA_964647845.1). Lineage (GTDB taxonomy): Bacteria > Bacteroidota > Bacteroidia > Bacteroidales > Marinifilaceae > Culturomica. The sequence continues at coordinate 5,642 of CAZYJV010000086.1, read as the reverse complement.
GAATCCGATCGTTTCGATTCATGACCACGGTGCCGGAGGGCATCTGAACTGTTTGTCGGAGTTGGTGGAGGAGACCGGAGGAAAGATTCACATGGAGAAACTGCCTGTCGGCGATCCCACGTTGTCTGCCAAGGAGATTGTGGGCAATGAGTCGCAGGAGCGCATGGGGCTGGTGATGAAGGAGCAGGATGTGGCTGTTTTGCAGAAGATCGCGGACCGTGAGCGGGCCCCGATGTATGTGATAGGAGAGACGACGGGGGATATGAAGTTCACGTTTGAGAACGCGAAGACGGGAGAGAAACCGATCGATCTGGAGTTGAAGGATATGTTCGGCAATCCTCCCAGAACGATAATGGAAGATAAGACTATCCCTGAAAAATATAGCGATCTGGAGTATTCCGCCGATAAGCTGGAGGAGTATCTGGAGCAGGTGTTGCAGATCGAGGCGGTGGCGTGCAAGGATTGGCTGACGAATAAGGTGGACCGTTCGGTGACGGGGCGTGTCGTCCGTCAGCAGTGCGTGGGACCGTTGCATCTGCCGTTGAGCGATGTGGCGGCGGTGGCGTTGGATTACAGCGGTCATCGGGGGATTGCCACTTCGATAGGACACGCTCCCGTATCGGCGATGGCGGATGCGGCGGCCGGTTCGCGTCTGGCGATTGCCGAGGCTCTGACGAATCTGGTGTGGGCGCCGATCGAGAAGGGACTGAAGGGGGTGTCTCTGTCCGCTAACTGGATGTGGCCTTGCCGCAAACCGGGAGAGGATGCCCGTCTGTATCAGGCTGTGGAGGCGGCAAGCGGGTTCGCCATCGCTCTGGGGGTGAATATCCCGACGGGAAAGGATTCGCTTTCCATGACGCAGAAGTATGGAGACAAGAAGGTGTATGCCCCCGGAACGGTGATTATTTCTACGGTCGGCGAGGTGAATGATTTCCGGAAGATCGTGGTTCCCGTGTTGAGGAATGATCCGGCCACCGAACTGGTGTATATCGATTTTTCATTCGACAGATTGAAACTGGGAGGTTCCAGTTTTGCGCAGATATTGAACAGGGTGGGCAGGGAAGTGCCCGATGTGAAGGACAGCGACTATTTTGCGAATGCCTTTGCCGCCGTTCAGGAGTTGGTGGACGGGGGACTGGTGTTGGCAGGGCATGATATTTCGGCGGGAGGTATGGTGACGGCGTTGCTGGAGATGTGTTTTGCGGATAACCGGGCGGGGCTGGATGTGGATCTGTCCTGCCTGTCCGAGAAAGATGTCGTCCGGATTCTGTTTGCGGAGAATCCGGGGGTACTGGTGCAGATTGCGGATAAGGATGCCGGGAAGGTGTCTGCCGTGCTGGACCGGGCGGGCGTCGTTTACGGGTTTATCGGCAAGCCGGGGCAGGCCGGTTGTCTGAATATCAGAAAGGATGGCGCTTCCTGGTCGCTGGATATCGCTTCCTTGCGCGATTTGTGGTTCAAGACTTCGTATCTGCTCGACCGTCGGCAGAGCGGCGAGGAAAAAGCCCTGGAAAGATATAAGAGTTGTAAGCGCAGCGAACTGAAATACAAGTTCCCGAAAGGATTTTCCGGGAAACTGGCGGATTTGGGATTGGATTTGCACCGCAAGGCGAAATCGGGTGTCCGTGCCGCCGTCATCCGGGAGAAGGGATGCCAGTGTGAGCGTGAGACGGCCTGGGCTTTGCATCTGGCAGGTTTCGACGTGAAGGATGTGCATATGACGGATCTGGTTTCGGGCCGTGAGACGCTGGAGGATGTGAATATGGTTGTTTTTGTCGGCGGTTTTTCCAATTCGGATGTGCTGGGGTCGGCGAAAGGCTGGGCGGGTGCGTTCAGGTATAACGAGAAAGCCCGTCAGGCGTTGGAAAATTTCTATAAGCGCACCGATACGCTGAGTCTGGGTATCTGCAACGGCTGCCAGCTGATGGTGGAACTGGGGTTGATTTATCCGGAGCACAGGGAGATGCCGAAGATGCTGCATAACGATTCCCATAAGTTCGAGTCCGGTTTTGTGAATGTAACGGTGCAGCCGAACGATTCGGTGCTTTTCGGTTCGCTGAGCGGAGCCCGTTTGGGGGTATGGGTGGCCCATGGAGAAGGGAAGTTCGGCTTGCCGTATGCGGAAAGCGAGTATTGCATTCCGTTGAAGTACAGTTACGACGTTTATCCGGCCAATCCGAACGGTTCGCCGTTTGCGGCGGCGGCGATCGTAAGCAGGGACGGGCGCCATCTGGCCATGATGCCGCATCTGGAGCGTTCGATTGCTCCGTGGAACTGGGCTTATTATCCCGAGGGACGCGGGGGGGATGAGGTTACGCCTTGGATCGAGGCTTTCATCAATGCCCGCCGGTGGATAGAAGCGCATAGGTAATTTTTTCTGACAGTCTGAAGATATGAAATTGAGTGAGAAAAGAAGCAATATGCTTCACGGCGTTTTGCTGATAGCCCTGTTTTCATGTGCGGCTTTTTATATCGGGGATACGGCTCTTATGCGGGAGCTTTCCTTCAGTCCTCTGATTATCGGGATTATCCTGGGCATGCTGTATGCCAACAGTCTGCGCAACCGGCTGCCGGAGACATGGGTTCCCGGTATCCTGTTCAGTTCGAAGCAGCTGTTGCGGCTGGGGATTATCCTGTACGGTTTTCGGCTTACTTTTCAGAATATCGTGGATGTGGGGCTGTCGGCGATAATTATCGATGCGGTGGTGGTAGCGGTTACGATTGCAGGGGGCGTGTTCATCGGCCGTTTGCTCAGGATGGACAAGGAGGTTGCGCTCCTGACTTCTGTCGGAAGCGGTATATGCGGGGCTGCGGCCGTATTGGGTGCGGAGGCTACGATTAAGAGCAAGCCGTACAAAACGGCGGTGGCCGTTTCTACGGTGGTGATTTTCGGGACGGTTTCGATGTTCGTATATCCGATGCTTTACCGGAACGGCGTGCTGGAGGTGTCTGCCGATCAGATGGGAGTCTATACGGGAGCGACTTTGCATGAGGTGGCCCATGTCGTGGGCGCCGGCAATGCGATGGGCAAGGAGATTTCCGATGTCGCCATTATCGTGAAGATGCTTCGGGTGATTATGCTGGTACCTGTGTTGCTGGTGCTCGGCTATTGGGCGTCCTGGGCGAAGAGGAAGCTGCAGGCTGTTTCCGGGACGGAGCACGGGGCGTCCGGTAAATTGACGATTCCGTGGTTCGCACTGGGATTCCTTGCCGTTATCGGTTTCAATTCTTTCGGTCTGCTGCCGGCGGGAGTGATCGATTTTATAAATGCCCTGGATACTTTTCTGCTGACGATGGCCATGACGGCGCTGGGGGCGGAAACGAATGTCGAGAAATTCAAAAAAGCGGGGGCGAAGCCTTTCGTTTTGGCATTGATATTGTATGGCTGGTTGATGATAGGGGGCTACGTTCTGGTGAAATATGCAGCCCCGTATCTGATGTGAAATATGAATGGTTAATTCTAAAACGGAAAGGTTATGAAACTGACGACACTTTTTTTATGCTTTTTTCTGAGTTGCGGAATCGGCCGGGCGCAGTCCGGTGAAAAGAATTTTATAGACCAGAATTATATAGAAGTGACGGGTACGGCGGAGATGGAGGTCGTGCCCGACGAGATTTATCTCAAGATCGTGCTGAGCGAGAAAGATAAGGGAAAGAAATCGCTGGAGGCCATGGAGAGGGATATGGTGGCGGTTTTGAAGCAGCTGGGGATAGATGTGCGGAAGGACCTGCTTATCAAAGATCTGTCCAGCGATTTTAAATATTATTTTCTGAAACGGACGGCCATACAGACGGAGAAGGAGTATCAGCTTTGCCTGCACGGGGCGGAAAAGGTGGGGCCTTTGCTCGTGGAGCTGGAGAAGGCGGGGATTTCCAATATTTCCGTAGACCGGGTGGATCATTCCCGCCTGGAGAGTTTCCGCCGGGAGGTCAAGATCAATGCCGTCAAAGCGGCGAAGGAGAAAGCGGAGGCTTTCGCGGAGGCGCTGGGGCAGCAGGCAGGCAGGGCCTTGTATATCAGTGAAAGCGGAGGCGGTTACTATCCCCGTGCGAATGGTATCGCCAATGTATCGTTCAAGGCTGCTTCGATGATGGATGAGGCGGCTCCCGAACTGGATTTTGAGAAGATTTTCTTAAAACATTCCGTGTTGGTGCGTTTCGAGTTGAAATAGCCGGGAACCGGCTGTGAGGCCGGTTTGCCGGATAAGGTATATGACATTCAGAAGCTCCTGGGAACGGGGGCTTCTGAATTTTTATGCGCTTGTTGAAAATCTTTTTGGAGTTTTGGCCGTAAAATCGGGGTGTGACAGAGGAAGGTTTTTAGACGCAAGGCTATGGCATATATCGATTATTACAAGGTGCTCGGGGTCGACAGGAGCGCTTCTCCGGAGGATATACGCAAGGCTTTTAAGAAGCTGGCGAGGAAGCATCATCCCGATCTGAATCCGAATGACCCGGATTCCAAACGGCGCTTTCAGGAGATCAATGAGGCGAATGAAGTGCTGGGCGATCCGGAGAAGCGGAAGAAGTACGACCGCTACGGCGAGCACTGGCAGCAGGCGGACCGCTTCGAGGCTCAGCAGCAGCAATCCAGCCGGCAATCCGGCGGTTGGTCGGCGGAAGGCGGTTTTGCAGGCGATGACGGGGAGTTTTCCGACTTTTTTGAATCGCTGTTCGGTTCGCGTGGCGGGTATCGCGGCGGACGTTCTGCCGGATTCCGGGGGCAGGATTATAATGCGGAGTTGCAGCTTTCCTTGGAGGAGGCCGCCCGGACGCACAAGCGGGTGCTGACTGTCAACGGGAAGAAGATCCGGATAACGATTCCTGCCGGCGTCGGGAATGGCCAGACGATCAGGCTGGGAGGCCAGGGTGCTCCCGGAGTGAACGGCGGTCCCGCCGGCGATCTGTATATTACGTTCGTTATACCGGACAGCCCTGTTTTTAAGCGTTTGGAAAACGATCTGTATGTGGATGTGCCGCTGGATCTTTATACGGCGGTATTGGGGGGAGAGCAGCTGATAGATACGCTGGACGGGAAGGTGAAGCTGAAAGTGAAACCGGAGACGCAGAACGGCACCAGAGTGCGTTTGAAGGGGAAGGGTTTCCCCGTTTATAAGCAGGAAGGGGTGCACGGGGATTTGATTGTGACGTGGCGGGTGGAGATTCCGACCCGGCTGACGGAGAGGCAGAAGGAATTGTTCAGGGAATTGCAGCGAATCGGTTAAAAGGAGGATGGTATGGAAACGGATTTGATTATTGTCAGCGAGTATTGCCGGAAGAGTCATGTGGATCCCTCTTTTATCGCTCTTCTGGAAACGGAGGGACTGATCGAGATACGGATGATAGGGGACACGCGCTATCTGCCTCTTTCGCAGTTGAGCGATGTGGAGCGCTATATCCGGATGTATTACGATCTTTCTATCAATATCGAGGGAATCGACGCGATACGGCATCTGCTGAGGCGGATGGAGGATTTGCAGTCGGAACTGAGTTCCCTGCGCAACCGCCTCCGCCTCTACGAAAATTCCGCCGCCTGGCCCCTTTTTCCGGAGGAGAAATAGATTACTTGTCGTTTTCTGCTCACGGATTGAGCAATTTTTCTATATTTACCCGAAAAGAAGTAAGTATGGAATCGAAGTTGC
>CAZYJV010000085.1:0-8935 GCA_964647845.1 uncultured Odoribacter sp. | reverse complement strand
GCTTGTGGCTGTTCCCGCTGCTCATCGGCAAGGTGCTGGACAAGACCAATCCGCAGCTGGTGGCAGAATTGCAAAACGGTACCATCAGCCCGGAGGAGGCAGCCGTTTCCTACAATTATACGGCGCCTCTGGTGATGCTGGCCTGCCTGGGCGTAGCCGCCCTGATTCTGGGCTTCGTGCTGAAAGCCATCGACAGGAAAAAAGGCTACGGGCTGGAACTGCCGAACATCAAAGACTAAAGCCGGACCCCGGTTGCCACAACATAGCGGAAACATCAGATTTCCGCTATTTTTTTGTAAATTTGTTAACTCGTTCATCAGGAAAACATGACAAGCATATGATCCGCTATTCCCGCACACAGTTAGACAACGGTCTCACAGTCATCTGCCACACGGACACCGGCACGCCTTTTGTCTGTGTCAATACGCTGTACAAGGTAGGTGCCAGAAACGAATCCCCGCACAAAACCGGATTCGCCCATCTTTTCGAACACCTCATGTTCGGCGGTTCCGTCCACATTCCCGATTTCGACCGGGAGGTGCAGGACGCCGGAGGCGACAGCAATGCCTATACCACCAACGATTACACCAACTATTACATCACGATCCCGGCCCCCAACATAGAAACCGCGCTGTGGCTGGAATCCGACCGGATGCTGGCGCTGAATTTCTCACAGCATATCCTGGACGTACAGAAACAGGTGGTCATCGAAGAGTACAAGCAGCGCTACCTGAATACGCCTTACGGGGATGTCTGGCTCAAACTGCGGCCGCTGGCCTACAAGGTCCATCCCTACCGCTGGCCCACGATCGGCATTTCTCCCGAACACATCGAAAAGGCCACGCTGGACGACGTAAAAGAGTTTTTCGCCCGCTACTACGCCCCCAACAACGCCATTGTCTGCATCAGCGGCAATATTCCCGAGAGCAAGGCGCTTGAACTGGTCAAAAAATGGTTCGGAGACATTCCCCCGAGTCCTTATGAAGTCCCGGAAGTCCCGGAAGAACCCGTGCAAAGCGAAAGCCGGCAATCGGTCAGCAGACACAACGACGTGCCCTCCGATGCCCTTTATAAAGTATATCACATGGACAGACGTCTGTCCGAAAATTTCTATTGCTGCGATATCATTTCCGACCTCCTGTCCAACGGCCAGTCCTCCCGGCTGTATCAGAACCTGATTAAAAATACCCGGCAATTCTCCGAAATAGACGCTTACGTCGGAGGAGAATACGATCCCGGCCTGTTCATCTTCGCCGGAAAGATTTCCGGCAACACATCCGTAGAAAAAGCGGAAGAGGCCCTGCTGAACGAGATAACCGGATTTATCCACGATCCGGTTACCGACCGGGAGTTTGAAAAAATACTCAACAAAACGGAAGCCCGCATCAGTTACGGCGAAATCAATTACCAGAACAAGGCGGCCAACCTGGCTTACTTCGAGTTTCTGGGAGACATCGATCTGATCAACACCGAAAAAGCCCTGTATGAAAAAACAAGCATCCGGCAGCTGAAAGAAACGGCACAAGAAGTTTTCAGCCCAGCCAATTGTTCCACCCTTTTATACCTGAGATAACCATGCCAGACCGCACACACGCCCCCGCCCTCTCCCCGCTCGTCATGCCGGAGCTGATTCCTTACAGCCATGCGAAGCTCTCCAACGGAATCGACCTGTATACGCTAAACGATCCGGCGCAGGAAGTATTCCGTCTGGATATCTGTTTCGAAGCAGGCGCTCTCTACCAGCCCCGACCGCTGGTGGCCTCCTCCGCGATCAACATGCTGAACGAAGGAACAGACCGGCATAAATCGTCCGAATTAGCGGAAATTTTCGACTACTACGGCGCTTATGTCGATTTCAGCAACAGCCAGCACAAAGCCGAGGCCAGTCTGTTCTCCCTCACCAAACACGCCGCACACACCATCGGCCTTTTCGGGGAAATGATTCTGCAAAGCAGCTTCCCCGAAAACGAGCTCGAAATCTATCTGGACAACAAACGCCAGCATTTCCTGACGGAGAAACAGAAAACAGGCTGGCTTGCCCGCAAGAAACTGGCCGAGCTGCTGTTCGGCCCCTTCCACCCTTACGCCAACGTCGTCCATACGGAGGATTACGGGGAAATAACCCGGGACCTGCTGCTCCAATACTACCGGGAAAGAATCAACGCCCGGCATTGCAGCATTATTCTCACCGGAAACATTACGGACGCCATCCGGGAAAAAACGGAAGAGGTTTTCAGCCGGCTTCCGCTGCCTGCCGGGGTGTCTGCGACACCGGAATATACGTTCGAGCCTGCGGAGCCGGGAGGCTACCATGTACAAAAAGACAACGCCGTACAGTCCAGCATCCGCATCGCCCAAAAAGGCGTGAACCTCCGGGATGAAGACTACGCCGGTTTTCTGCTGCTCAACACGGTGCTCGGCGGATATTTCGGTTCCCGCCTCATGTCCAACATCCGGGAAAGCAAAGGCTACACCTACGGCATCAACTCTTTCAACGTCACGCTTCCCTTGTACAGCTACTGGTGTGTCGTCACCGACGTCAACCGGGAATACACCCAGGCGACCATCGAGGAAGTCCGGAAAGAAATCCGGAAGATACAGACGGAAGCCATCCCGGAAGAGGAACTGTCATTAGTGAAAAACTTTCTCTACGGCGATCTGCTGCGGGAACTGGACGGCGTTTTCGCCCAGTCCGACGGCCTGAAGCAAAAACTGCTCTACGGCACGGACAATCATTTCTATCTGCAGCTTATCGAGAAGATCCGCAACTATTCGTCTGAGGAACTGCTGGAGATCGCCGGCAGGCACTTCCGGCCGGACCGGCTCTATATCGTCACCGCAGGAGATCTGTAACCGCCGCAGGCTTTTCCGGCCAATGTCCCCGCAACAAATTACGCAAACGAATACATAATTAAGAATCAATCCATTACAGCACTTCTGAAAAAAGAATAATTTTATAAATCATTTTTTTTTACTAACATTGTCCTCCGGAAGTATGTGTAAATCCGTAAAAGGACATACGTCAATATTAACCAAAACAATAGCTATGTCACTTAAAAGGAATATTCTCGATTTAAGAAAGAGAAAAGAAAAAGTTCTGCAGGGCGGAGGCGAGGAAGCAATCAAGAAACAGAACGCGATGGGCAAACTGACCGCCCGTGAGCGTATCGAGGGGATTGTAGACAAAGGTTCTTTCCACGAATACGATATGTTCGTAGAGCATCAGTCGAAAGATTTCGATATGGATAAAAAAGTTCTCCACGGAGACGGCGTCGTCATCGGCACCGGAACGGTATACGGAGAACCTGTCGCTATTTACGCCCAGGACTTCACGGTCGCCGGAGGTTCGCTGGGACTGATGCACGCCCGGAAGATTACCAAGATCATGGACCATGCCATCAAAATGCGCATGCCTATCATCGGTATCAACGACTCCGGCGGTGCCCGTATCCAGGAAGGTGTGGATTCACTGGCCGGTTACGGTGAGATTTTCTTCCGCAACACGATGGCTTCCGGAGTGATTCCGCAATTGTCGGTGATCCTGGGCCCCTGTGCAGGAGGCGCCGTTTATTCACCGGCGCTGACCGACTTCGTGTTCGTGGTGGACAACATTTCCAAGATGTTCATTACCGGCCCGGAAGTCGTGAAAACCGTGCTGGGAGAGGAAGTCTCCATGGAAGACCTGGGAGGTGCGCGCGTACACGCCGAGATAAGCGGAAACGCCCATTTCTTTGCCCTGACCGAGCAGGAGTGTTTCGAACAAATCAAAAAACTGCTCACCCTCATCCCGTGGAACAACCAGCGGAAAGCCAAATCTTTCCCGCCGAAGCCGCCGAAACCCGAATACAAAATCAACAACATCCTGCCGGCAGACCCGACACAGCCTTATGATGTACGCGAAATCATCATGGCCGTAGCGGACGACTCCGACTTCATGGAAGTACAACAGGATTTCGCTCCGAACATCGTCGTCGGATTCGGACGAATCGACGGCGAAACAGTCGGATTCGTCGCCAACCAGCCGCTGGTGCTGGCCGGTGTATTGGACTGCGACTCGGCTGACAAAGCGGGACGCTTCATCCGTTTCTGCGACGCGTTCAACATTCCGCTCGTTACCTTCGAAGACATGCCGGGATACCTGCCGGGCGTGGAACAGGAACACATGGGAGTTATCCGTCACGGAGCAAAAGTCCTTTACGCATACAGCGAAGCCACCGTGCCCAAAATCACGGTGATCCTGAGAAAGGCTTACGGAGGAGGCTATATCGCCATGAACTCCCGCCACCTGAAAGCGGACTTCATGTTCGCATGGCCGACAGCGGAAATCGCAGTGATGGGCCCCGAAGGCGCCGCCAACATCATCTTCAGGAAGGAAATCAAAGAGTCAAGCAATCCGAACGAGACACGCAAGCAGAAAGTGGCCGAATACCGCGAAAAATTCGCGAATCCCTACGTCGCCGCATCCAAAGGATACATCGACTCCGTTATCGAACCGGAGGAGACACGCATGCTGCTGAAACACTCCATCGAAGTTTCCGGCAACAAAACCGTGGTCAATCCGCAGAAGAAACACGGAATCCCACCATTTTAAGCGAAAGGAGGAGAAATCATGTCGACTAAATACGAAAAATTAGAAATTGACGGGGCGGAGTACCAAACCACCTTCACCAAAAAATGGCTGAACCGGAAAAGATGGGTCGAACCCAATCCGAATCTGATCGAAGCCCATATTCCCGGAACGATCGTGCAGATCAAGGTCAAAGAAGGGCAGAAAGTTCAATCGGATGAAGTGCTGCTGACCCTGCAGGCCATGAAAATGGACAACAAAATCACCGCTCCCTTCGCCGCGAAGATCAAGAAAATAAATGTCAAAGAAGGCGAACAGGTACCCAAAGGGGCCATAATGATTGAATTAGAGTAATCCCATCAGACGAGGGTATCCGCTGTTCCGCGGATGCCCTCGATTTTTTATATTCCAAGACAAGAAATCATGAATTTTTTTGACGCACAGCACATTACCAAGAATTACGCCAACCACCGGGCGCTCGACGATGTCTCCATCGAAATACCGGAAGGCGCCATATACGGATTGTTAGGTCCCAACGGGGCAGGAAAGACATCGTTAATCCGCATCATCACCCAGATCACCGGGCCCGATTCCGGACAGCTCTTTTTCAAAGGCAAGCCCCTGGAGACCTCCGACATGAGCCGCATCGGCTACCTGCCGGAAGAGAGAGGCCTGTACAAAAAAATGAAAGTCGGCGAACAGGCCGTCTATTTAGCCCGCTTAAAAGGCATCAGCAAGAACGACGCCGTCCGCCAGCTGAAAGCCTGGTTCGAGAAATTCGAAATCTCCGCCTGGTGGGACAAAAAGGTGGAGGAACTTTCCAAGGGCATGGCCCAGAAAGTGCAATTCATCACCACCGTCCTCCATCAGCCCGAAATGCTGATTTTCGACGAGCCTTTCAGCGGCTTCGACCCGATCAACGTCGAATTGCTGAAAAAAGAGATACTGGAACTGCGGAGCAAGGGAACGACCATCATTTTTTCCACCCACAACATGAGCTCGGTGGAAGAAATATGCAGCCACATCGCCCTCATCAACAAATCGCACAAAATCGTCGAGGGACCGATTAATGAAATCCGCGAGAAATATGCCAACAATTCCTACCAGCTGAGCATCCGCCCGAATCCCGGCCTCGATATCGAGGCTCTGGCAGGCGGGGAGTTCGAGGTGCTCTCCAACCGTACGGAAGGCATACGCCAGGACATCGTGCTGCAAAAGCGGACCGACTGTCCCGCCAACACGCTGCTGTCGCGTTTCATCGAACACACGGACATCCTGTCCTACGACAAAGTCATTCCCAGCATGCACGACATTTTCATCAAACTTGTGAAAGAGCAATAAAAAAACGACACCATGAATAAAATATTGATCATCATCGGGCGCGAATTCACGACCCGGGTAAAGAAAAAATCATTTCTGATCACCACGATCGCCGTACCGCTGCTCTTTGTAGCCTTCTACGCCTTTCTGATGTGGATGATGCTGAAAAAGGACACGCAAGACAGGCAGATCGCCGTCGTCAATGCCTCCGGCATCGAGAAGCCGCTGGAAAAAATCAACAACACCGACTTCATTTATACGGATGAAGCCGTTACGCAGGAAGAATCGGCGGATTATCTCCAAAAGAACGGATATTACGCCGTATTGTGGATTCCCGCCGATGTCATGGAGGAGGCGGACATCACCATAAACTCCTTCTCGCAGATTCCTCCCGAACTGGAAGGCGATATCCGTTCCCAGCTGCGCAATAAAATCGAAAATATCAAGAAAGCGGCGGTCATCGCCGAAACCAACCTGCCGGACCTGGAAGAAAAACTGGAGGCCACCAGAACGCCGGTAAGAATCCGCACCTTGAAGCTGTCGGAAACAGGCGAAGCCAAAGAGAGCTCCTCGGCGATAGCTTCCGGCATCGGCTTTGTCGCCGGCATGGCCATCTACATGTTCATTTTCCTGTATGCCTCGGTCGTCATGCGCGGCGTCATCGAGGAAAAGACCAACCGCATCATCGAAGTGCTGGTTTCTTCCGTAAAACCCTTTCAGTTCCTCATGGGAAAAATCGTGGGCGTGGCCTCGGTCGGACTGGTACAGTTCCTTATCTGGATTGTCATCGGGCTCGTCTCCGTCATTGCCCTGCAAAGCGCTTTCCTGCCCAACATCGACATGGAAAGCCTGCGGAGCACCGCAGACCTGGCGACGATGGCACAAGCCAACGATCTGGACCTCGAACAGCTCGAAGTCGTAAAGAACATCGCCCAGACAATCGATCCGTCATACATCATCAGCTTCCTGGCGGCCTTCGTTTTCTTTTTCCTGGCGGGCTACCTGCTGTATGCCTCCATGTTTGCAGCCATCGGTGCCGCCGTCGACAACGAAACCGACTCGCAGCAATTCATGACACCGCTGACCATCGTCCTGATAGCAGCCCTCTACATCGGCATCGCCGCGATGCGGAACCCCGAAACCTCCATCGTTTACTGGGCCTCCTTCATCCCGTTCACCTCGCCGGTAGTCATGCTCGTCCGCATGGCATTCGGCGTCCCGACCTGGGAGCTTCTGCTGTCGGCAGCCCTGCTGATTGCCGCATTCGTCTTTTTCACCTGGCTGTCCGCCAAAATATACCGCGTCGGTATTCTCATGTACGGCAAAAAGCCCAGTTGGAAAGAACTCTACAAATGGTTAAAATACTGACTTTTCATAAAGAAACTCCCGGAAGTATGTGCTTCCGGGAGTTTTTTTATCTCCTCACTTCCCGTACCAATCCTTTTCCATGCCATCGCCAATTATTAAACTATTGACCCAAAATCTAACAGGAAAAATCCCACCTCCAAAAAACCTTGGTATAAAAAATAAGTTTATATTTAGAACAAGAAGAAATCGAACAGCAAAAAGATAAACTTCTTACAGCTATAGAAGAAACTGAAACAAAACTTCAAGATTCGTATAAACAACAAGTTATAAGTAATCGATAAATATATCTCTTGAAGAGTATTAATGAAATTTCGGTTTGCTATCATTGAAAATTAATTAATTTTGCAAAAATAGGTTTGAGGCTTAATAAAGAAATTATGATAGAAAAATTAAAATCGTTGCTGACCCCGGAGACTCCGTTTAAGAAGATTGCCGAAATGTTGTTTCAGAATTTTCATATAGAGAAAGGTGACATTCGTTATGATTTTCTTGAAATAGAGTATTATTCCTCTTTGACCGATGAGAACGAAAAGATTACTTACAAACGTATTTGTGAGGCAGGTGACTGGTTTCCTCATTATAGCGGTGTGGATATTGCATTTAAAAGTGATGAAAAGCAGTATGGAGGGATTCTAATCCGTAGTTTGTTGAAAACTCAAAATAACCGGAAAGAATTTATCGCGGGACCATTAAGATGTTCTTGTGAGTTGTTCAATGGCTTATTGAATGTGAATGGCGATACGGCACCGCTTCGGTTGGTTGAAAATACACCCCAGACAATGCCTATAGAATATACGATAAGACAAGGTATCGTCTCGGATAAAAAAAGCGATAAGGAATTTTGTGCATATCTCAAATATGATACAAATTCAGGGTGGAGAAACGGAACAGACTATTATAATGCCAAGCCTTGGGAACGAAAGAATTTGTAAGAGCTATAAGAAAGTACATTCTATCGAATATTTGAAATATTCCCTAAAAGTACTATATTTGTAATAGAATAAAGATATTCACATATACTATGGCACGACCGATACAAGATACACCTATCATAAAAGGAGAAGATGCAAAAAGATTTTATGCCAATCTTCGTCGTGCCCTGATAGATAAACAATCTCCCGAAAAAGCAAAAGAAAGACAAAAGCACCAAGAGGAAATGGAAGATATGTACAATAAAATGGTAAAAGCAACCAATGGCGTTTTCTTCTGACCTTCTTCTCAAAATTAATTCAGGTGAATTTCAATTTAAAAGACTTGCTCCTGAAACCGACATCAAACCATTCAGATGTAATAATCAAGATCTCGCCGATTTCTTAATTAATGATTCAAAAATATATCTTAAATATTTAAGGTATACTACTTTCATCATCGAAAACAAAGATATTACAATTGCTTATTATAGTCTTGCTAACGATGTATTAAGACTTGACCCGAAAGTAGATATCGATTTGGATGATAAAATAAGAATCAGTATAGAAGATAAAGATTATTCATTTCAGGAATATATGTTTTCTCAAAACTCATTTCCATCTGTAAAAATCGGAAGGTTAGCCGTACACGAAGATTTTAGAAATAATGGCTATGGAACTGATATTATTAAATTATTAGTCGGTAGTTTTAAAAACAAGAACAAGACCGGATGCCAGTTTATTACCGTAGATGCTGTAAATTTTCACGAAA
>CAZYJV010000084.1:2372-8969 GCA_964647845.1 uncultured Odoribacter sp. | reverse complement strand
CTTATACGACGGCAGCCACCTCGCTGCCGGATGTGGAGGATATCAACGGCGACAACACGCTGAATGAAACGGAGGCCTATTTCCGCTATAAGCTGAAACTTTCTCCGAGGGAGATGGAGGTCGGAAAGAATTTCATCAACAGCATCATGACGGCTTCTGTCATTTTGCCTAACGGGAATACGGAGGAGGTGAAGTGGTACCAGATCAAGATACCGGTGAATACGTCCGATAAAGTGGCAGTAAACGGAATCAGCGATTTCAAGTCCATCCGTTTTATGAGGGTGATATTGAAAGGGTTTCAGGACAGTGTGGTGTTAAGAATGGCAAGTCTGGACCTGGTGCGTGACAATTGGAGAAAATACGAGGAGGTCGTGGATAAGGATGAGATGGGATTGACGGAGGACCCGAATACGGTATTCGATGTGTCCGTGGTGAATCTGGAGGAGAATGCGACGAAAACGCCGGTGAATTATGTGATGCCTCCCGGTATCCGGCGGGTGGTGGATGCTACCAATCCGCAGTTGCGGGAACTGAACGAACAGGCGATGGCATTGAAAGTCATCGACCTGAACGAAAAGGACGCCCGGGCGGTGTACAAGAATGTTTCCCTGGATGTTCTGAGATACAAGACATTGCAGATGGATGTGCATGCGGAGGCTGTTCCGGGCTATACGCTGAATGACGGTGACATGACGTTGTTCCTGCGTATGGGGGGAGACAATGTGAACAATTATTATGAATACGAGTTGCCGCTGCATCTGACACCTCCGGGAGTTTATTCGGATGACGAGCGCGGACGTCTGGCCGTCTGGCCGGCGGTCAACAAGCTGAAGTTGCCTCTCCGGTTGTTGCAGGAGCTGAAGCAGAGGAGAAATACGGATATGCGCAGCAGCGGCGGCGGGGTGGATTATTCTACGGTATACGAAATGGCCGTGGCGGAACTGGACGAGAATGCCGATGCCGATATTCTGACCCATACGGTGAAAGTAAAAGGAAAGCCGAGTTTAGGGGAGTTGAAAACCATTATGATCGGTATCCGCAACCGGAAGGGAAGCGGTTACCGGTCCGTGGAGGCGTGGGTCAATGAGTTGCGGTTGTCGGATTTCGACAACAAGGGCGGCTGGGCTGCCAATGTGCGGATGACAGCCAAGCTGGCGGATGTGGCTACGCTGACTTTCGCCGGCAGCCGGATGACTCCGGGATTCGGAGGCATCGAACAGCATGCCAGCGAGATTGCGCGGGAGGATTACCGTTCCATCGATTTTTCCGCCAACGTGGAGTTCGGCAGGTTTTTCCCGCAGAACTGGCGATTGAGGATACCGATGTACTATGCGTATTCGCGTCAGAAAACGCTGCCTGAATATGATCCGCTGGATTCGGACATCCCTTTGGAGGTGGCGTTGAAAAATGCGGAGAACAAACGGGTGCGGGATTCCATTAAAAGGAGCGCGGAGGATTATACGATGCGGAAGAGTCTGAATTTCACCAATGTCGGATTCGAGAGCAAGGACGGCCAGTCGCATTTGTTCGATCTGTCGAATCTGACGCTGACATTCTCCTATAATAAGGCGGA
Organism: uncultured Odoribacter sp.; assembly: GCA_964647845.1. Taxonomy (GTDB): domain Bacteria; phylum Bacteroidota; class Bacteroidia; order Bacteroidales; family Marinifilaceae; genus Culturomica. The sequence goes on along the minus strand of CAZYJV010000084.1, from coordinate 7,396 downwards.
AGCGCACAATGTCAATACGGACAGGGATTTGCAGAAGGATTACCGGGGGTTGGTCAGCTATATTTACAACGGCATGCCGAAGATCGTGGAGCCGTTCAAGAAATCGAAGTCTCTGAATTCGCCTTTCCTGAGGCTGATCAAGGATTTTAATTTTTATTACATGCCTTCCGTGGTTTCCGTGACTTCCGATATTACGCGCAATTACCGGGAGATTCTTTCCAGGAATCTGGACAATCCGGATTTGCTGATATTGCCGACCATCGATAAGGATTTTATGTGGAACCGGGATTATTCCTTTAAGTTCAATCTGACGCGGAATCTGCGGCTGGACTTCCGTGCGACGGTTCAGGCGCGGATCGATGAGCCGGAGGGCATCGTGGACCGTCAGCGCGACAGGGAGAGGTACGAGCAGTGGAAGGATACCGTTTGGCAGAATATTCTGGACGGAGGACGTCCGGTGAATTATAACCACGATTTCAGCGTGGACTATACGGTGCCGATCAACAAACTGCCCGGACTGGACTGGACGAATCTCAGGACGATGTATTCCACCCGTTACGACTGGCAGGCAGGCGCGATCATGAAAGACTCCACGGAGCTGGGCAATACCATCCGGAATGCCAATTCTTTGCAGTTGGACGGCGGTGTGTCGCTGACGTCCCTGTATAACAAGTCGAAGTTTTTGCGGAGCATTTCCCGGCCTCCCCGTCAGACCAGAGGGAAGTCGGTGAATTACAATACCGAGGTGGAGAAAGTGAAGAAAGGGCATGCTTTTGTGGTCCGTCACAACCTGAAGACGAGCGACATCCGTGTCAAGGTGTTCAGTCCGGACGGAAAGGCTGTGAAAGTGGGGTATGAAACGGTGGGTCGGAATAAGGTGCGGATCAATTCTACGGAGAGCCTGGAAGATGCCAGGATCGACATTGCCGGAACCGAGAGGTCGTATGAAAGTACGCTGGGCAAGCTGGGCCGACTGATGATGGGGATTGTTACGGGCGTGAAAAATATAAGGGTGTCTTATGCCGAAGACCGCAGTACCACGCTCCCCGGCTTTTTGCCCGAAGCCCGTTGGCTGGGGCAGGAGAGCTACGAGGGACGTTCTGCTCCGGGCTTCCGTTTCCTTTTCGGCGGTCAGAGCGAGAAATTCGGTATCCGTTCCGCCGAGAAGGGATGGATCACCCGGGATTCGGCCCTGAACAATCCGTATCAGATGAGTTTCTCGCAGAATATTTATGTGTCCGCTACGTTCGAACCTTTTAAGAATTTCAGAGTGGATCTGACGGCCAACCGTTCCCGTTCCCGGAATATGAGCGAGTACCTGTATTATGACGGAGACCGGTTTAACGAAAACAGCAAGGCCTATACCGGCAATTACAGCATGACGATGGTGGGGCTTCATTCGGCTTTCTATAAAGTGGGGAACGATCTGGAGGCTTCGGCAGCGGTGTATCGCAAGTTTTTGGAGAACAGAAAAACGGTGTCCCGGGAACTGGCGCAGAAGCGGTGGGGAGAGCAGTATACCCAGAGCGAGTATGTGCTGCGGGATAAGAACGGGAAGCCGACAGGCTACTATAAAGGCTATGGCGAGACTTCCCAGGAGGTGCTGATCGGGGCGTTCAACCGGGCGTACGGCGTGGGCGACCATGCCGGACTGATACCTAAGGTGCTGGCGATGCGTCCCAACTGGCGGGTTACCTATAACGGTCTGATGGAGATTCCGTTTATGAAAAAGGTGTTCCGTTCATTCAGTCTGAACCATACGTATCGTTGTAAATATAATATCGGTTCTTTCGAGACCAATATGAAGTATGCGGAGGGGCTCGACGGTTTTGCCGAAATCCTGGATGCCCAGGAGAACTGGATGAGCCGGTATGACGTGAACAGTATTTCCATCAACGAGGAACTCAATCCGCTGATCAGCATGGACATGACCTGGGTGAACAACCTGACTACGCGTTTCAGTATGATTCGCCGCCGGGATGTGACGCTGGGCCTGGTAAGCGCGTTGGTGACAGAGAACTCCAGTAACGAGCTTGTAATCGGGGCGGGCTACCGTTTCGGCAATTTGCCGATTTTCTTTAAGAATAAGCAGCTGGACAACGATATTAATATTCAGTGTGATTTTTCTCTCCGCAGAAACAACACGATTATCCGGCGTATTTCGGAGCAGGTGGATCAGCTGACAGCGGGACAGGAGGTGATGAGCATCAAGGTGTCGGCGGATTATACGTTCAACAACCGTTTGAATCTGAGATTGTTTTATGACCGGGTAGTCAATACGCCCTATGTGTCTTTGTCTTTCCCGACTGCGAATACCAATTTTGGTGTGAGCGTGAGGTTTACTTTGACCCAGTAGAGAAGCGGTAGCGGCCGCCCTTTTTGAAGATGAGTGTTGGAAATCCGGAATTTCTTCGCGATTTTTGTGTTCGGATAAAATCTCATGAATATGGATATAAAGATTTTTGTCAATAATCCGTGGGAGGAGAATACGATCGTTTTGTACGACGATACGAAAGAGGCCGCCGTGATAGACTGCGGCTGTTTTTTGGAGGAGGAGCGCAGGGCGGTGCAGTCTTTCCTGACGAAGAAGGGGTTGAAACCGGTCGTTTTGCTGAATACGCATTTGCATCCGGACCATATTTTCGGGAACGGCTTTATGAAGAAGACGTACGGTTTGGAGACCCAGGCGGGCGAGGAGGATAATTTTTTAATCCGCCATGCGGTGGAGTATGCAGCCATGTTAGGGATTACGGGAATTTCACAGCCTCCTGAGGCGGGGAAATTTCTGAAAGACGGCGACGTCATCCGCTTCGGGGAATCGGAGCTGGAAGCGATTGCCGTACCGGGGCATTCTCCGGGAGGACTTTGTTTTTACAGTAAGAAAGATAAATTGCTGATTGCGGGGGATGTGCTGTTTGCGGGAAGCGTCGGGCGTTCTGATTTGCCGGGCGGAAACGGGACCCAATTGCTGGAGGCTATCCGTTCCCGTTTGTTTGTGCTGGACGGCGACGTGAAGGTGGTGCCGGGACACGGTCCCGCCACTACGATAGAAAAAGAGAGGAAGCACAATCCTTTTTTTCATTGAATCGGTGAATCGATAAAAAATGAGCGATATGAAGATAGGCGTTATCGTGGCGATGGGGGCCGAGTTCAGGTTGGTGGAGGAGTTGCTGACGGATAAAACGGAACGGAAAGCAGGGGAGTATCGTTTTGTCGAGGGAACGGTGGAGGGCAAGTCGGTCGTCCTTTTGCAGTGCGGTATCGGGAAGGTCTGTGCTGCCGTGGGAACGTCGGAGATGATTCGGACGTTTGCTCCGGATTGTATTATCAATACGGGCGTGGCGGGAGGAATAGATGCGGCGTTGCGGGTGATGGATATCGTTGTGGGGGATACGACGGTGTATCATGATGTGTGGTGCGGGGAAGGAAATGAATACGGGCAGGTGCAGGGGATGCCCCCTTATTACAGGTCCGACAGAAGGTTGTATGAGATGGCGTTGCGGATGAAACCGGAGATCTCCCTGCACGGCGGATGTATCTGCAGCGGGGACCGTTTTATTACCTCCCGTACGGAGCTGGAGGAGATTAAACGTAATTTCCCGCAGGGGCTGGCGGTGGATATGGAATCGTGTTCCGTCGCCCAGGTGTGTCATATGTATGCCGTGCCTTTTCTGAGTTTCCGGATTATCAGCGATACTCCCGGCATAGACGGACATGCGGAACAATACCGGGATTTCTGGACGAAAGCTCCCGGACACTCTTTCCAGTTATTGAAACGGTTGATAAAAACAGTATAATATGAAGAAAATACCGAGTTTTAACATAGATCATATTCATTTGCTGCGGGGCATATACGTGTCCCGTAAGGATTACATCGGCGATCATGCGGTGACCACTTTCGATATCCGGATGAAGGAGCCCAACAGGGAACCGGCTCTTGGAACCGGCGAACTGCATACCATCGAACATCTGGCCGCGACTTTTTTGCGGAATCATCCGGTGTGGGGGGATAAGATAGTGTTCTGGGGGCCGATGGGTTGCTGTACCGGGAACTATTTTCTGATGCAGGGGGATTTGGAGGCACGGGATATCGTGGAACTGATGCGGGAGACATTCCGTTTTATCCGGGATTTCGAGGGGGAGGTTCCGGGGGCGGCTCCGCGTGACTGCGGCAATTATCTGCTTCACAATCTCCCGATGGCGAAATATGAGGCGGACAAATACCTGCGGGAGGTGCTGGATGTGATTGAAGAGAAAAATCTGACTTATCCCTGCGGGTCGACGGCTTTATAATTCCTGCGTTCCTCGGCATCGGTGGTGTTGGCGCAGTTTATGTTCCGGTCGCGCATGTGTTTGTTGCGTCCGATGTGTATCTCGGGGAATCCCCGTTTCAACAGGATGCCGATGCTCAGCGAGAGCAGGGCGATTCCGACCAGGATGAGTACGATAATGAAGAATGTGACCGTCATGATTTCCTTCTGTATTTTTCCAAAGATAGGGAAATAAAAACGGAAGAGGAAAAACCTTGTTTTAAAAAAGATTAAAAAAACATACAGTTTATAAGCTTTTTCCTACATTTGTAAATTATTAACGTGGTAGTGTGCCACAGTATAATTTTTGTGTATATGGAAGGATATGAAAAAAATGAAGATTTTGAATTGAACGAGGATCGGGAGGAAGTTTATTCAAAAGCGGTGAAAGCCGGAAAAAGGACCTATTTTCTCGATGTGAAGGCTACCCGTAATAACGATTATTATCTGACGATTACCGAGAGCAAGAAGAAGTTTGACAAAGATGGAAATGCGAGCTTTGAGAAGCATAAGATATTTTTATATAAGGAGGACTTCGAGAAGTTTGCTGAAGGATTGTCGGAAGCGGTTGAGGTGGTAAAGGAAGCGCTGGAGGGAAGATTACCTCAGCATTGAAAAAATAAAGTGAATTTTGTGATGGGGAATCGAAAGCTTTCGCAGTTTTGATTCCCTGTTTTTATTTTGTGTCAGATGGCGAAGAAAGAAGCGGTAAAG
>CAZYJV010000084.1:0-2272 GCA_964647845.1 uncultured Odoribacter sp. | reverse complement strand
TCAGTCGAGGTTCGTCCGGTTGACGGGCATGGTCATACATCTTGCCCCTCCGCCTCCCCGGGGCAGTTCCGAGCCGTCGATGGTAATGACATATTTGTCGTGGGCGGAAATGTTTATCTTGTTTTCGATGAAATCATTGGCTTTGATAATCTCGAAGCCGGCGTTGTTCATGGCTTCTACCGTGTAGTTGTTGCGGGCGTATCCCAACACCTGTCCCGGACCGACGCAGAAGAAATTGGCTCCGCTGTGCCATTGTTCCCTTTCCTGGTTCCATTCGTCCGTGCCTCCGCATAGGATGGGTTCGAGATCCATACCTAATTTTTTCAGGGCGCTGAGTATGTTTTTTTCATTCCGGATGCTCTGCAGTTTCCCGTGCTGGATTTTAATGTGGACTGTCTGGTAGTTCCCCGGATTGAGAATCAGCGGGGCGAAAACCATACATTTGTCCCGATCCAGCAGGGTGAATACCATGTCTAAGTGGATGAACGACTCCGGCGTTTGCGGCAGCTGCTGTACGATGATATGCTGCGCCTTCTCGCTTTTTCTGCCGATGAATTCGTCTATCAGCATGTCTATCGCCTGGGAGCTGGTGCGGGCTCCGTTGCCGATCAGAAGGATGTCTTCCCGGGCGATGAGTACGTCGCCTCCCTCGATGGTGCGGATCCGTTTGGTCGCATCGGGTATGGACGGAATGGTCAGCGTGCGGGTTTTGAATTCCGGGGTGAAATCGAAAATGGAACGCATGATGACCGATTCCCGGTCGCGGATGGAGTTTGCCATGCGGCCGATCAGCACTTCGTTGTTTATGCTCATGGAAGCGTCCCGGGTGAAAAGGAGGTTGTGCATGGGACGGAGAGCGAACCAGTCTTTGCACAGGAATTTGGTCAGGTTGTCTTTGACCATCTCCACGCCTTCGATAAGCAAACGGGACAAATCCTCGGCATTTTCATTCATCAGCCGTTCTTTCAGACTGCCCCACGGGGCTTTTTCTCCGATGAAGGGTTCGATTCTTTCTATGCGCGTTAAAACTTCCGCCTTGACGTTGTCGTCTTTGAGAATGTTGCACAGCAGGTCCCGGACTTCGTAGGTCTTGGTCAGTTTGGCGAGCACCCCCTTTACCTGTTTGTATTCTTCGCGGGCAATGGAAAGGTTGATGATGTCGCTATACAGAGCCCGTTCCGCTGTTTCCGGAGTCATGTTTTCCACTTCCTCGCCCGGAGTGTGGATGATTACTCCGTTGAGTTTCCCGATTTCCGACTGGATATTAACTTCGACGATAGGATTCATAGGTATGGCGTGTTTCGTTTATTTGTTTTCAATTCCGCCCGTCCGGTGAAGAAACCGGTCCGGCAGACAGGGAATGTTATACAAAGTTACGACATAAACGGTTAATAACCTTGCGATTAGCGCTTATAATTATGCAGAATCCCGAAATAATTATGCAGAGTATTTAAAAGTATGACAGGATAATTCGTCCGGTGATCAGATAGATATTCAGCCCGATGATGTCGTTCGTCAGGGTGATGAAAGGTCCCGTGGCCAAAGCGGGATCGATTTTCATTTTATGAAGCAGCAGCGGAAACGCCGTTCCGAAGATGGAGGCGAACAGGATGACGACGAAGAGGGACAGGGTGACCGTTATCGGCATGGCCAGTGTCTCCAGTTTGAAGAATAGGGTCAGAATGAAGATGACGGAGGAGCAGATGGTGGCATTCAACAAGGCTGCTCCGAGTTCTTTCAGTATGTTTTTCATGCCGTGTTGAAGGCCTAAGGAATTGGACGCCAATCCCTGTACGACGATGGCGGAAGACTGGATACCGACGTTTCCCCCCATGGCCGTAATTACCGGGATGAACATGGCCGTCACCGGGAACAGGGCGATTTCCGCTTCGTAGCAGGAAATCATGTAAGCGGACACCATTCCTCCGAACAGGGCGATAATCAGCCAGGGAAGGCGGGCTTTGGTCTGTGACCATACGCTGTCGGAGGTCTCGACATCCTGGGTGATACCGGACATCATCTGGTAGTCTTTTTCCGCTTCTTCGCGGATGACGTCCACGATATCGTCGATGGTGATTCTGCCGACGAGCCGTCCGATGGAGTCGACGACGGGAATGGATACCAGGTCGTACTTCTGCATGATGCGGGCTACGGATTCCGCCGGTTCGTCCGTCTTTACGGAGGTGATGTCTTCGTAGTAGAGATTGCTGATCTTGGCGGATGTCGGAGAAAGAATCATTTTTTTCAGGGACAGCCGTCCTTTCAGTTTGTT
>CAZYJV010000083.1:6792-9088 GCA_964647845.1 uncultured Odoribacter sp. | reverse complement strand
AGTTTGAAATGGAAGGAACGGTATGGAAAATTTGCAGGCTATTAAACAGCGTTTCGAGATAATCGGTAATAATGACGGCTTAAACCGGGCCATCGATATCGCCACGCAGGTGGCTCCGACGGATTTATCGGTGCTGATTACCGGTGAAAGCGGTGTCGGAAAAGAGATTTTCCCCCGGATTATCCACAGTTACAGTGCACGCAAGCACGCTCCTTATATAGCCGTCAACTGCGGAGCCATTCCGGAAGGGACGATCGATTCCGAACTGTTCGGCCATGAAAAAGGAGCTTTTACGGGCGCCCTGTCCGACCGGAAAGGGTATTTCGAAGTAACGGACGGCGGTACTATTTTTCTGGACGAAGTGGGAGAACTCCCGCTCGCCACTCAATCCCGGCTGCTTCGCGTGCTGGAAACAGGGGAATTCATCCGGGTCGGTTCGTCGAAAGTATTGAAGACCAATGTACGGGTCATCGCCGCCACGAACCTCGACATCCCCGCTGCAATCAAAAACGGCAAGTTCCGCGAGGATTTGTATTACCGGCTGAACACCATCCCCATTTCCATTCCTCCCTTACGGGAGCGGAAGGGGGACATACCGCTGCTTTTCCGGAAATTCGCGGCCGACTTTGCAGAGAAGTACCGCATGCCGGCGGTCCGTCTGGCGGAAGATGCCGTGCTGCTGCTCGAAGAGTACCGCTGGCCCGGCAATATCCGCCAACTTAAAAATATTACGGAACAGGTTTCGATTATCGAGCAGGATCGCCATGTCGACGCCGCCACGCTGAAAAAATACCTGCCGGAGGACAAAGCCGTTCTGCCGGCATTGGCGACAATAGCGGAGCAACACGAAAACAATTTCGCCTCCGAACGGGAGATTCTCTACAAAATCCTTTTCGACATGAAAAAGGATATGAACGATCTGAAAAAATTGGTTTACGGCATGCTTGAAAAAGGCGAACCCGCCCATTCTCCGGTGCCGGAGCCCGTCACTTCGCTGATTGTCAGGGATCAGTACACGTCTTCCCAGCCGGAGCTTATCAATGCCAATATCCTCCCCAGCGAGCACCGGCATGCTTCCATACAGGAAACGGAAGCCGTCATCGAAGAGTCGTTTTCCATCGAGGAGAAGGAGAAAGAACTGATAACCAAAGCCCTCGAAAAAAATCACGGCAAGCGGAAATCCGCCGCCAAAGATTTAGGGATTTCGGAAAGGACGCTGTACAGGAAGCTGAAAGAGTACAACCTTGAAAATTTTTAATCCTCCGGGAGTATTTTCCGCAGAAAGGGATGTTTTATTTTCCGACACTTACTATATTTGTCCGGAATATATATACCGATATATGAGATACCTGAAAATCATTTTCTTCACACTGCTTATCGTAACCTGCTGCGGGTCGTGCAAGCTGGCATCCATCAGCTATTCGATGACGGGAGCCTCCATCTCGCCGGAGGTGAAGACTTTTTCCGTGGATTATTTTCAGAACAAAGCGCTGCTCGTCGTACCCTATCTGAGCACATTATTCACGGAAAAGCTGAAAACTTACATGCGGACGAAAACCAGTCTGAAAGAAATGACGGAGGACAACGGCGATATCCGCTTTTCAGGTGAAATCGTCGGTTATTATCAGAAGCCCATTGACATCCAGCGGGACGAGGTGGCCACGTCCAACCGTCTCACAATCGAAATCCGCGTGAAGTACGTCAATACGAAAGACGACAAATACGATTTCGACTCCCGGTTTTCCAATTACGCGGACTACGATATAAATGCCGATTTCGATTCGATAGAGGAGGAACTGATTACCCAGATTCTGGATAAAATCATCGATGACGTCTACAACAAGGCTTTGGTAAACTGGTAGAACCGAAAAACGAGGAAATACATGAAAGCGGACAAACTGATCGAGCTGATCTGTCACCCCGAAAACTGCAAAAGGGAAGACTTGCTGGAACTGGAGGCTCTGGTAAGCCGCTATCCTTATTTCCAGTCGGCCAGGCTTCTTTACCTGAAAGCCCTGCATGTCTTCTCCCCGATCCGCTTTCGCAACGAACTCAAATCGAGTTCCATACATATTACCGACCACAAGCAGTTCTACAAATATCTGAACAATCTGCTGGAGTTCGATTACCTGCAACCCGCTTCTCCCGGGGATCCGGATTCTCTTTCCGACATCGTGAGCGACCGCATCCGGGAAATCAACGGCTATATCACCGTAAACACTGTCGGTATTCCTGCCAGCAAGGAGACTGCGAAGGGAAGCGAAAGACGGGAAAGAGAGCATATTCTCCAGGTGGA
>CAZYJV010000083.1:0-6692 GCA_964647845.1 uncultured Odoribacter sp. | reverse complement strand
TCCATCGAACTGATTCGGGAGGATGAATTCATCGATGCGGAGCCGGAAACTGCTGCCGGAACGGACACAGAGATAGCGGCTCCTTTCGGGGATGCGAAGGCAGGCATTTCCTTGCAGGAACTGCCGGAGATGCTGGGAGAATACCGGCTCGAAGATGACACCCCGTACGGGGAAGAGCCTTCTGTCAGCGAACTGGCGGCATCGGTCAATAAAAAGAAGAAAGCCCCGAAAGCCGATAAAAACAAGCTGATCGACAAATTCATTACGGAAGAACCGACCATCCCGCGCGGCAATTTAGACACGGTGGAAGACCGCGACCTGTCGGAGGAAAGCGGTACGGAAAAAGAGGACCTGTTCTCCGAAACACTGGCTAAGATCTATATCAAACAACAGCTATACGAAAAAGCGATAGCAACTTATATAAAATTAAGTTTGAAATATCCGGAAAAAAGTGTTTACTTTGCACACCGTATTGAAAAAATAAAAGCAAAAATAAATAACAACGAATAATTATGTATACAGCAATTTCCGTTTTAATCGTAATAGTCTGCATATTGCTGATTCTGATTGTATTGGTACAGAACTCCAAAGGCGGAGGGCTGGCCTCTTCATTCGCTTCATCAAATCAGATCATGGGAGTGAGAAAAACAACCGATTTCTTAGAGAAAGCCACCTGGACGCTGGCAGGTGCCATGCTCGTGCTTTGTGTAATCGCAGCATTGGCCATCCCGAGAGGCGAAGTGGGCGGCCAATCGGCTATTCAGGATCAAATCCAGAAAGCTCCCGCCAACCAGATTATTCCTTCTTTCGGTACGGAACAAGGTGCAGCCGAGACAACCCCGGCTACCGCAGAGCCCAAACCCGCCGAAGAATAAAAGCGACAACGGATTCCCGTATAAGAATGTCAGTATGTCAGTCATGCTGACATTTTTTTTGCTTTTTTGTCATTTTCCCCGGTTTGGCACGAAAAATGATTATACCCTCCTACGAATCGCGGTACGCAAAATGTAACCGCATGAACCCGGAAACGTAAAAATTAATTATAAACTTAAAAAATAAAATCATGACACTAAAAACCGTACTTAACAAAGTTATTGTTGAGCCTGCTGAAGCAGAGACCGTGACGAAAGGTGGAATCATCATCCCCGATACAGCCCTGGAAAAACCTCAGAAAGGCACCGTCATCGCCACCGGCAAGGGAAAAGCCGATGAGCCGATGGAGGTAAAAGCCGGCGACACCGTGCTGTTCGGCAAATATTCCGGAACGGAAATCCACATCGACGACAAAAAATATTTAGTGATGAATCAATCCGATATTTTAGTAGTATTATAAAAAAACAAACATCATGGCAAAAGAAATAAAATTCAATATCGAAGCCCGCGACCTGATGAAGAAAGGCGTGGACGAACTGGCAAATGCAGTAAAAGTAACCCTCGGACCGAAAGGCCGGAATGTGGTTATCGAAAAGAAATTCGGCGCTCCCCACATCACCAAGGACGGAGTGAGTGTAGCCAAGGAAATCGAGTTGGCGGATCCGTATGCCAATATCGGCGCCCAGATGGTGAAGGAAGTGGCCTCCAAAACCGGTGACGATGCCGGAGACGGTACCACGACCGCCACGATCCTGGCTCAGTCCATCATTAACGTAGGATTGAAGAACGTGACTGCCGGAGCCAACCCGATGGAACTGAAAAGAGGTATCGACAAAGCCGTAAGCGCCGTTGTCAAGAACCTCGAGAACCAGAAAGAGGAAGTAGGCAACAATTTCGAAAAGATCCGTCAGGTGGGACGTATCTCTGCCAACGGTGACGAAACCATCGGCAACCTGATCGCCGAAGCCATGGAAAAAGTAGGCATCGACGGCGTCATTACCGTTGAAGAAGCCAAAGGCACCGAAACCGAAGTGAAGACCGTAGGCGGTATGCAGTTCGACCGCGGTTATATCTCTCCGTATTTCGTAACGGACAGCGAAAAGATGGTCTGCGAATTCGAAAACCCGTATATCCTGCTCTACGACAAGAAGATTTCTTCCATGAAGGAATTGCTTCCCGTGCTGGAACCGGTCGCACAGTCCGGCCGTGCCCTGCTGATCATCGCTGAAGATGTGGAAAGCGAGGCTTTGGCTACCCTGGTTGTCAACCGCCTGAGAGGCTCGTTGAAAATCGCTGCCGTAAAAGCACCGGGATTCGGCGACCGCCGCAAGGAAATGCTGGAGGACATTGCCATTCTGACAGGCGGTGTCGTAACTTCCGAAGACAAGGGCCTGAAACTGGAAAACCTGACCATCGAAATGCTGGGCCGTGCCGACAAAGTGACGATCGACAAGGAAAATACCACCATCGTCAAAGGTGCCGGCAAGAAAGAGGCTATCCAGGAGAGAATCGAACAGATCAAGAAACTGATCGAAAACTCGAATTCCGACTACGACAAGGAAAAACTGAAAGAGCGTCTGGCAAAACTTTCCGGCGGAGTAGCCGTTCTTTACGTAGGTGCCGCTTCCGAAGTGGAAATGAAAGAGAAGAAAGACCGCATCGACGATGCTTTGCACGCTACCCGCGCTGCCAGTGAAGAAGGTATCGTACCGGGAGGCGGTGTCGCTTACATCCGTGCCCAGGCTGCTCTGGACGGTCTCAAAGGCGAAACCGAAGACGAACAGACCGGTATCGAGATTATCCGCCGCGCCATCGAAGAACCGCTGCGTCAGATTGCATTCAACGCAGGTGTCGAGGGTGCCGTTGTGGTGAACAAGGTTCGCGAAGGCAAAGGCGATTTCGGATACAATGCCCGGAAAGATGTCTATGAAGACATGAAAAAAGCCGGTGTCATCGACCCGAAGAAAGTGACCCGCGTCGCTCTGGAAAATGCAGCTTCCATCGCCGGCATGTTCCTGACGACGGAATGCGTACTGGTGGAAGAGAAAAAGGACGAACCCGCAGCTCCCGCCATGGGCGGAGGCATGCCGGGAATGATGTAATCCCTTTCAGCCCTATACTAAAAACGGTCGGAATAAACTCCGGCCGTTTTTTTTATCTGGATTTTTCAGCCGGCCCGGCGGAAGTTAAAAAAACATTAATTATTGTAGCCTAATATTTTCGTAATCGGGAGGAGTTTTTTATTTTTACCGTCATTAAAAATCAAACCTAAAAACCAGCTCCCATGGATCATGGAATCTTCGAATTGCTGAAGCTGATCGGTTCACTGGCCCTGTTCCTTTACGGAATGAAGCTGATGAGCGAATCTCTCCAAAAGTTAGCCGGCAATAAAATGCGTCAGATTCTGACGGCAATGACCTCCAACCGTTTTACAGGCGTTCTGACAGGATTGTTCATTACCGCCCTGATACAAAGTTCTTCCGCAACGACAGTCATGGTGGTCAGTTTCGTCAATGCGGGACTGCTGGATCTGGTCGGCTCCATCGGAGTCATTTTGGGTGCGAACGTGGGGACTACGATTACCAGCTGGCTGGTGGCCGTATTAGGCTTGGGCAAGTTCAGCATGAGCGATCTGGCCCTGCCCATTATCGGTTGCGCCCTGCCCCTGCTGTTTTCGAAGAAACGTTCCCGCAAGAACTGGGGAGAAATGTTCGTGGGCTTCGGACTGCTTTTCCTGGCGCTCCGTTTTCTCCAGGAAAGTATGCCGACGAATCTTCACGATTATCCCGGCGTCGGGGAATTTATCCAGCAAATCAGCTTTTTGGGGTTCCGTTCGTGGATGATCTTCCTGTTTTTAGGCGCAACCCTGACCACGCTTTTCCAGTCCTCGTCGGCAACCGTAGCCCTGACACTGGTTATCTGCAGCAAAGGCTGGATCGGCTATGAAGACGCCGCCGCCATGATCATGGGTGAAAATATCGGTACGACCATCACTGCCAATTTAGCGGCAGCCGTAGCGAATGTGCAGGCCAAACGGGCCGCTCTCGCCCACTTCATCATCAATGTATTCGGTGTGATCTGGCTTTTTGCGATTTTCCCTTCTTTTCTGCATTTCATCGGCGATTTGTGCGTGACACTCCATATTTCAAAATACAATCCGGTCTATTCGGACCCGCAGCTGCTGGAACAGGCTTTCTCGCCGGAAGCGAGAGCCGGAGTCGTTGCCTCTATCAATAAGGCCATGCCTTTGGTGTTGTCTCTTTTCAACACCCTGGCCAAGGGTATCAACGTGACGATTTTGATCTGGTTCACGAAATTCATGGCACAGTTGGTCAGCCGCATTATTCCGCCCAAAGCGGGTGAAGACACGTTTAAGCTGAAACATATCAAAACCGGCATGCTTTCCACGCCGGACGCGTCGCTGTTTCAGGCCAAGCAGGAAATCTCCCATTACGGACAGAATACCCTTGAAATGTTCCACGAGATGGTTCAGGCCTATGACAAGCCGCGGGGCGAATTTGAAAAAGAATTCGAACGGCTGATGAAGATGGAGGATGAAAGCGACCAGGTGGAAGTGGACATTGCGGATTACCTGACAAAGGTTTCCGAATCCCGGCTGACTTCCGAGAACTCCCAGCGCGTCCGCGCCATGTTTAAAATCGTTTCCGAAGTCGAGAGTGTCGCCGATTCCATTCTGAATGTGGCCAAAGCCGTTCAGCGCCGGCACGAGCAGGGCGTGGTTTTTCCGGAGGCGCTGGACCAGAAAATAAAACACATGTTTACGCTCGTGGACACCGCCATCGAAGTCATGTGCGCGAATCTCGTCAAAGAATATACGACGGTAAGCGACAAGAAGGCGTACGAGGCGGAACACGCCATCAATGATTACCGTACCATCCTGAAGCAGGAACACCTCCTGGCCATCGAGGAAAAACGCTATGATTACCCGACCGGTATCCTGTATAACGACATTTTCTCCGAATGCGAAAAAATCGGGGATTACGCCATCAATGTCACGCAAGCCATCAAAGATATCGGCCATGAATAAATTTTTCTATTTTTGCAGTCCTAAAATCAGCTTATAATTATGGCACAAGAAGACGTTTTTAAAAAATTAGTCGCCCATTGCAAAGAATATGGTTACGTATTTCCCTCTTCCGATATATACGACGGTCTGGGAGCCGTTTACGACTACGGGCAGTACGGTGTGGAACTAAAAAACAATATCAAGAGATACTGGTGGGAATCCATGGTACGCCTCCATGAAAACATCGTGGGCATCGACTCCGCCATTTTCATGCACCCGACAATCTGGAAAGCCTCCGGACACGTGGATGCATTCAACGACCCCCTGATAGACAACAAAGATTCAAAGAAAAGATACCGCGCCGACGTACTTATCGAGGACCAGATCGCCAGGTATGACGAAAAAATCGAGAAAGACGTGGAGAAAGCGCGGAAACGCTTCGAAGAGAAATTCGACGAGGCCCTTTTCCGGCAAACCAACCCGCAGATACTGGAACACATCCGCAAAAGGGACGCTTTGCAGGAGCGGATGTCGGCAGCCCTGAACGCGAACGACCTGAACGAGGTGCGGCAGATCATTCTGGACGAAAAGATCGTATGCCCCATTTCGGGAACCTGCAACTGGACGGAGGTACGACAGTTCAATCTGATGTTCTCCACGGAAATGGGGTCTACCGCCGAAGGCGCCAGCAAAATATATCTGCGTCCCGAAACGGCACAGGGCATCTTCGTCAATTTCCTCAACGTGCAAAAGACAGGAAGAATGAAGATCCCGTTCGGTATCGCCCAGATCGGGAAGGCTTTCCGGAATGAGATCGTGGCCCGCCAGTTTATTTTCCGTATGCGCGAGTTCGAACAGATGGAAATGCAGTTCTTCGTGCGTCCCGGCAGCGAACTGGAATGGTTCAAGAAATGGAAGGAAACCCGCATGAAATGGCACCAGCTGTTGGGATTCGGAGCGGAAAACTACCGTTTCCACGACCACGAAAAACTGGCGCATTACGCCAATGCGGCCACCGACATCGAATATAAGTTCCCCTTCGGCTTCAAGGAGGTGGAAGGCATTCACTCGCGGACCGATTTCGACCTGTCGCAACATCAGAAATATTCAGGCAAAAAAATTCAGTATTTCGATACCGAACTCAACGAATCCTATGTTCCGTACGTCATCGAGACCTCCATCGGCGTAGACCGCATGTTCCTGCAAGTGATCTCCGCCGCTTACTGTGAAGAAGACCTGAGCAAAGACGGCAGACAGGACTCCCGGGTCGTACTGAAACTCCCTGCAGCCCTCGCTCCCGTCAAACTGGCCGTCATGCCTCTGGTAAAGAAAGACGGACTGCCGGAAAAGGCGCAGCAGATCATGAACATGCTGAAATACGACTTCAACTGCCAGTACGATGAAAAAGACTCCATCGGCAAGCGTTACCGCCGGCAGGATGCCATCGGCACTCCTTTCTGCATCACGATCGACCACCAGACACTGGAGGACAATGCCGTCACCATCCGTTACCGCGATACCATGGAACAGGAACGCATCGCCATTGACCGGTTGTTCGACATCTTGAAAGAGAAAACGGACATGCGGAATTTACTCCGGCAAATGTAAAGACCGTTTTTCATTTGAACTGGCAAAAGAATTGTCAGGGTATGCGCAAGGGTTTTATATAAACTCGTTTTGTCTTGTTGACAAGACAGAAATGTCTTATATTTGTCCTGACAATAAGACAATCGCAACGAGGCCTGGTTGATTTCTTCCATACAGAACATAGCAGGAAAACTTGTCGATAAAG
>CAZYJV010000082.1:5875-9132 GCA_964647845.1 uncultured Odoribacter sp. | reverse complement strand
AAAGTATGAATATCTGACGAAAGAGCTGAAAAAATCTGGCTGCAAAGTGAATGCGCCCTTTATGACGCTTGCTTTTATGTCGTTGATCGTTATTCCGGAAGTGAAAATAGGTGAAAAAGGCCTGTTTGATTTTGCAAGTTTTCGCTTTCTGGAAGAAAATGAACATTTCCGATAACCGATAAATTTCGAATTACAGGGATATTTGATAAAAAATAACGGGGATATGGCTTTATATGATGATGAATTAAAGGAAAAAGTACATAAGCTTCCTACCGGGCCCGGTGTTTATCAGTATTTTGATTCGACGGGTAAGATCATCTATATTGGGAAGGCTAAAAATCTGAAAAACAGGGTTTTATCCTATTTGAACAAGGTGAATCAAACGGCAAAGACACAGGTTTTGGTCCGTAAAATATGCGATTTGAAGTATATCGTCGTTGAATCGGAACAGGATGCCCTGCTTTTGGAGAACAATCTGATAAAAAAATACAAGCCCAGATACAACATTTTACTGAAGGATGACAAAACATATCCGTGGATTTGTATCGCGAAAGAACCTTTTCCACGAGTATTCACGACCCGGCGCATGGTGCGCAACGGCTCGGAATATTTCGGACCCTATACATCGGCCAAATTCGCCAATGCCCTGATGGGGCTTATCCGTTCTCTGTACAAATTGCGGACGTGTCATTTGCCGCTGAATGCCCGGAGTATTTCCACGGGGAAATTCAAGGTGTGCCTGGAATATCATATCGGGAACTGCCTGGCACCCTGTATCGGTAAGGTGCCGGAAGAGGAATATAACGACTTCATTTTACAGATACGGAATATTCTGAAAGGCAACATTTCGTCGGTAATTGCCCATTTGGCGGAAAAAATGGAGGAATTTGCGAGGCAGTTGCAGTTTGAGAAAGCGCACGAGATAAAGACGGCGATCGAAGAACTGAGAAAATATCAGTCGAAATCGACGATTGTCAATCCCTCTTTGAGCGACATCGACGTATTTTCTTACATAGAAGACGAACGATATGCCTATGTCAACTATCTGCGTATCATTCACGGTGCTGTAAATCAGGTGCATACCATTGAAATAGAGAAAAAGGTGGAGGAGGAAAAGGAGGAAATCCTGGCTTTTGCTATTTACGAAATTCGCCAATGCCTGAACAGTCAGTCCAAGGAGGTGATCGTTCCGTTTTATCCTGACGTAAAATTAGCTGATGTCCAGTATATTATACCGAAGATCGGAGATAAGAAACAACTGTTGGAGCTTTCGGAAAGGAATGTGGCCTATTTTAAACTCGACAAAGACCGGCAGAGAAATCTGAAAAAAGAGGATTCCAGATTTTCCGTTCTGAAAACGATAAAAACGGAATTGAAACTGCCGTCATTGCCCCGCAGGATGGAGTGTTTCGACAATTCGAACACGCAGGGGACGAATCCGGTGGCGTCCTGCGTGGTGTTTCTGGACGGGAAGCCTGCCAAAAGGGAATACAGGAAGTTTCACGTGAAAACGGTGGAAGGGCCGGACGATTTTGCTTCTATGGAAGAGATCATATGGCGGCGTTACAGGCGGATGCTGGATGAAGGCCGCGAACTGCCCGACCTGATTGTCATAGACGGAGGAAAAGGGCAGCTGCACTCGGCCGTGAACAGTCTGAAAAAGCTGGATTTGTACGGAAAAATTCCGATTATAGGCCTGGCGAAACGTATGGAAGAGATTTATTATCCCGGGGATAAAGATCCGTATCTGCTGGCTAAAAATTCGGTATCTCTGAAGACCTTGATGCATATCCGGGATGAAGCGCACCGTTTCGGTATTACTTTTCACCGTCAGTTAAGAGAGAAACCATTGACAAAGAGCGTGTTGAATGACATCAAAGGAATCGGAAAGAAAACGGAAGAACAGCTTATCCGGCATTTTAAATCGGTCGAAAATATCCGCAGGGCCGGCTTGGCAGAGTTGACGACAGCGATCGGAGTTTCCAAAGCAAAAATCGTGTATGAATTTTTTAATGGAACTGCTTCGTAAGGCTGTCTTGGTTGGAAGCGCTGCCGGGTTCCTCTTGAGGGGATCGGTGCGATCTGCTCGCAGTTTGTTTATAATTTGCTTACAATCAACGTGTTGGTACTCTTGTCGTGCCAGATATGAAGGATTTCCCGGAAATGCTTGTATTCTTTGGGCGTGATTATGGGCGCAGGAAGGTCGATTTCGCGGCGGATGTGTATTTTATCGGCTCGTTGCGTTATTTTGACGTAAACGCTCCCGCAGCGGTATTTTTTGCGGATTTCCCGGCATTCGTTTTTTAATGTCAGCCCGGGGGCCAATTGGATGATGTAGTCATAGCTTTCCCGGAGGGGGTAAGGTATTTCCAGGTTTTCGCGGCGATTTCCGCTGAGTGGAAGAATATCCCATGAGCGGATGCCTGTTCCGATTTCCGGCAAGGAATAAAACAGATAATCCTGATTTATGACCGGGACGGATTGACTTCTGACATGCAGGTTGTTTTCAAAAGGTGTGACTTTATTGTAGCGGATGTCCGCGGAATCTCCGGGGAGAGCGATAGCTGCCTTTATTTTTTCCTGATAAAGTCTGTTGGGCCTGACGGGAATCAGACCGCCCGACAGGGTGACGTTTCCGCTTAGATCCGCTTTTGCGGGGTTGATATTCAAATTCAGCTGGCAATCGATATTGCCTGTAGTTGGCAGCACGGTCAAAGGAGTAATTCCGGAAGCGGACAGGAGATAAATCCGGTCCCGTTTTCCCCGGAGCTCCGGAGAGACTGCGTCGTGGCCGTCTGCAGTAAGAAACAGGGGTATTCCTTCGGACAAAGTATAAACCAAAAACTGCCGGATGGGTTGCAGGCCGCCTATGGCATCTCCCTGTAAGCCGGGATAGACGACAGCGACAGATGCCGGGATGCCGGCGGACTGGAGCATGGTGATGAAAAGATTGATCTTTTCTGCCTGAGTACCGTAAGCCTGCTTGAAAACTTCTTCAGGGGTGCGTATTTCGCGGTTAAGGTATTCCGAAGGGATGTCCGGCGAGGAGATGTGTCGGGCGATGTAATCCTTTATGGCAAATGTTTTGTCCAGGTTGTTGTGGCAGTCTTGGGTCAATGTTTCGGTAAAACGGGCGATTTCTTCATGATTGCCGAAATGGAAATTATCCCGCAGGATATCCAGTGAAGATTTGATTGAAGCATAGGTATTGGCCATGAAACGAGGGACATCCGTCCGGTTTTTTATCCGGAAAGATT
>CAZYJV010000082.1:0-5775 GCA_964647845.1 uncultured Odoribacter sp. | reverse complement strand
GTGTGAGTGATGACCATTTCTTTCAGCCGGTTGTATGCGGGAGCAGGGGAGGTGAAAGCGGGAAGAACTTCATTCATAGCATTTTGAGGAACGGGGAACGTATCGCCGTTTGCCAGACGGATAAACGCGGTATTGATTTTTAATTTCTGAAAATCAGGGTTGTAAATGATGGATGTTTTCCCATTCAGGTCATTTAATACCATAAGAGAGTTGATTTCCAGTTCCTTGTAACAATCTGTCCGGAGTCGGTTGTCCGGCAGAAGAGTAAATTCCTTTCTGATTTTCCTGAAACTTGCCTCCGGACTTGCAGAAACGGTTCCGGTGAATAGAATCAAACTGGTGGAAATAACTCCGATATATGAAAATAATTTCTTCATTTTTACGCTGTTTTTAGAATTAATCGTGTTCCGGAAAAATGTTCTCATCGTTTACGAAATTGATAAATCGGAAAAAGAAATGCAATATTTCATGGGGAATTATAAATAAAAACCGGAAATCGGCGGAGATGCGCGACTTCCGGTTAATTTCTCATTGTCACCGGAATTATTTCAGCAGACGCTCGAATTCGGCTTTGTCGGACAGGATTTCAATGGCTTTTTCCACTTCTTTGTCGTGCAGGACTTTATAGGCCAGAACTCCTTCGGAGTAATAATAGCGCTGCATGAATTGTTCGGCTAAAAAAGAGGCGATTTGTTCCCTGAAAAGGTCCATATCCCGGTCGATCGAGTGAGCGAAGTCTTTTTTCAGCTGTTCGAGCTGGGGTTTGACCTGTTCGTAATATTTTTCATCCTGGGCTGTCTTCTCCAGCTTTGCGAGGAGACGCTGGGATTCGGTTTCATACGTGAATTCTTTCTCTTTCAGCCAGCTTTTGAATTGGTCGTAAATTTCATCCGTAATCTTGAAATCTTTGATTTCAGCTATCTGCGGATTTTTCAGCGCATAGGAATTGACGAAATCAAAGCATAAGTCGCGCAGGATCAATTCCTCGGTGATATAGGCGAAATCTTCCGTTTCGATTTTGATATCGGGGGTGATACCGCCGCCGTCATATACTTTCCTTCCGGCTTCCGTCGTGTATTCCGTAATCAGAGAGTCCGGCACTTTCCCCACGCTTCCGTCCGGATTGCGGTGGGAATAATCCAGTGCTTGGATGCAGCGGCCGCTGGGGATGTAATATTTTGCCGTAGTGACCTTCATTTTGGTGTTATAGGGCAAATCGCGGATGGTTTGCACCAGCCCCTTGCCGAAAGAGCGATCGCCTATCAGAACGGCCCTGTCGTAATCCTGGAGTGTTCCCGCCACGATTTCCGAAGCGGAAGCCGAGCCCCGGTCGATCAGAACTGCCAGCGGCATGTCCGGCAGAATCGGGTTTCTTGCGGTTTTATATTCTTTGTCCCATTGTTTCACCTTGCCCCGGGTATCCACCACTTTTTTGTCCTTGGGAATAAAGAAGTTGCAGATTTCTACGGCTTGCTCCAGCAGACCGCCGGAATTGCCCCGCAAATCGAGGATCAAGGACGTGGCTCCCTGGTTTTTCAGTTCCAGCGCGGCTTTGCGGACTTCGGCAGCCGATTTGTCCGTGAAACTGTTTAAATAGATGTAGCCGGTGTTATGGGGGGCCATTCCGTAATAAGGAACGCTCGGTAGCTGGATTTTTTCGCGAACGGCTTTTTTGTCGATGCTTTTTTCTTCCCCCTCCCGCTGTATGCGGACGATGATTTCCTTGCCCGGCTGGCCTTTCAGCATTTCGCTGACGTCGTCGGTGCTTTTCCCTTTTATGGAATTGCCGTCGATGGAAAGAATGATGTCTCCCGGCAGCAGTCCTGCTTTATCGGCAGGGAAACCTTTGTAGGGTTCGCGGATAATCACGTGGTCGCCTTTTTTGCTGATGACGGCGCCGATTCCGGCGTATTCCCCCGTTGTCATGAGTTTGACATCCTCCATGTTGGATTCGGGATAAAAGACGGTATAGGGGTCGAGCGATTTGAGCATGGCATTGACGCTCGTCGTCACCAGATCGCCGGGATTGACTTCATCCACATAAAACATGTTGGCTTCCCGGAACAGAGAAGCGTAGATGTTCAGCTGTTTGCTGATTTCGAAATTCCGGTCGTCGCTTTTCAGGGAAAGAGCCCCGAGAGCCAGGGCGAGGATACCGGCAGCCAGAAGTAAAAAATGTCTTGTTTTCATGACTATGCTGAATGTTATAAAGTTACAAGTGAACGGGCGGAGTCCGTCGGTTAATTTAGCGAAAATACGTTTTTTCGGTGAAAGTTGAAAATGATGGTCCGGATAATCACAGCGTTTTAGAATTTTATATTTTTCTTTTTCTCTTTTTAAACAGAAGGTTAAGGCACAGGGTCGTAACCGCTGCCTCCCCAGGGGTGGCAGGAGAGGATTCTTTTCAGGGCGAGCCACGAGCCTTTCAGCGGGCCGTATTTCCGGAGGGCCTGTATGGCATATTCCGAACAGGTGGGCGTGTAGCGGCAGCAGGAGGGTTTCAGCGGGGAAATGCAATGTTGGTAAAACTTGACGGGCAGGATCAGCACAGTCGCAAAAAAGCGTCTCAGCGGGGAGAGCTTTACGTCCTCGTTGTCCTTTTGCTGTTTACTCATGAGCCGGGAGATTACTGAAATGCCGGGCGATTTTGGATAATGCTGCCTGCAGGGCTTTTTCCACTTTGGGGAAAGTGGCTATCCGGTTGTCGAGGTAGATGAACAGAATATCGATCGTCATGCCTGCGGGGAGAGTATCGTAAAGCAGGCTTTTATTGCAGCGGAATACTTCCCGGGTGAGCCGTTTCAGACGGTTCCGGTGAACGGCGCGCTTGAATTTTTTTTTGCTGATGCTGATGGCGATCCGGGCGGGATAATCCCCGGCGAGGGAAGACTCTTTAGCAATCATCCGGAAGGGATACTGGACAAAACTGAAATCTGAAGAAACCAGTTCTTCAAACAGGGTTTTGTTCGTAAGCCGTTCGGATTTGTGCAGCGTGTTCACTTTTCGACATTCTTACATCTTTATTTTATTCTCTTTGTTGTATTTTTTGATGAACTCTTCGATGGCCATCGTCATCGAGGGACATTTGGCGGTCGGAGCCTGAATGTCGAGCCGGAGTCCGGCTTCTTCGACGGCTTCGGCTGTGGCGCCGCCGAAAGCAGCAATAATCGTGGTTTCCTGTACGAAATCCGGGAAGTTCTGGAAAAGAGACTTTATGCCTGACGGCGTATAGAAGGCCAGGATGTCGTATTCTTTCAGATTTTTGATGTCGCTCAGATCGCTGGACACCGTTTTGTACAAAATGGCTTTCGTGTATTTCAGATGCAGCTGCTCCAGCAGGCCCGGAATATTTTCCTTGTGGATGTCGGACAACGGCACCAGGAAATTTTCCGTCTTGTGTTTCAGCAGGATTTTGGTCATATCGTCCACCTTCTTGTCTCCGTAAAAGATTTTTCTTTTGCGGTAAACGATGTACTTTTGGAGATAAAAAGCCGTGGCTTCCGAAATGCAGAAATATTTCATGGTATCGGGAACCGTTATCCGCATTTCGCCGCAGATTCTGAAAAAGTGGTCGATGGCCGTCCGGCTGGTGAAAATAATGGCCGTATGATCCAGGATGTTGATGCGTTCCTGGCGGAATTCTTTCGCCGTAACTCCCTCCACTTTGATAAAAGGCCTGAATTCTAATTTCAGATTATACTTTTCAGCTAAATCAAAATAGGGAGATTTTTCGGTGGTCGGTTTGGGTTGCGACACGAGTACCTTTCTTATCTTCAAAGCTGCAGGTTTTAAATATTAATACACTCTTTCTCATTACGCCAACAACCTGTATAATACAAGCCAAGGTATAACTTCGAGGGTACAAAGGTACAAAATCATATAGAATATTGGAACTTTATAGGCTAATAATATTCTAATCCACCGGACGAATTTAACGAGATAAAACAAAATTAAACATATCGCCGTTGTTTTTATTATCAGCGGGATAGCGAAAGATTTGACGAAGAATGTGGCCAGCACGAGGGGAGAAATCATCAGGCCGCCGATGATGTGGTAGGCCCAGAGATTAACGATACCTTCTTCTCCCGCGGCCCGGCTATTGAATGTCCAGCTGCACAGCCGGAGCATGCAGATGAAAAACAGATGCCAGCCGGTGAGATAAAGCAGGACGTAGAGTATCTGATGAAGGTCGAAATGCTGCCGGGTCAGATAGGTGAAAGCGACCGACAATACCGAAAAAGAGAGGAAAAGCGAAAGGAAATAATAGACCAGATTCTGCGTGATGCCTTCGTTAAGGACTATTTCATATTTCTTTTTTTGGGCGACGACGGTCATCAGAAGAGGGAACAGATTTTTACCCCTGAGCCGGATAACGGCAAAGATGACCAGAAAAACGATGGTATAAATCAGGCTTCCTGTCAGGTTCTCGGGTTTGTTCAACAGCATCCGCGGGGCGAAGTCTTTCAGCGGCACCACAATGACCGTATCTTCCGGAAACATCGGACCGGAAGCGGCGGAATCCCCGGGAGAGGTGTTATAGGGAGAATATGTTGTATTTGTATTTTGCATTGAACCGGTATACGACGTTGATGCTTATTTCGTGGGAGCCTTCCGTTGTTTTTACCAGGTTGCCCATGGACATGTCATACGTATAAGCGATGCGGTACTGTAATCGTTTATTGTCGGAATTCAGCTTTAAGCCGAGTTTGAAAATCATGACCTTGTAGTTCTGGTCCGAATTGTTCAGAAGCTGCGAGCTGTACCACACCCCGCCGAAAATGGGGTCGCTGACTAGGTCCGCCCCCACCAGCACGTTGTTGAAGGAAGAGGAGGAAAGCAGCTTGTCGCCGGTATTTTCAAAAAGCAGTCCCGGACATACATACATCCAGCTTTTTTTGTCGAGGCTGTATTTGCTGGTGCGGATGAAGCCGTTCCATTGCAGGCTGAACTTCATCGGGATTTTGGGTTTGTCCTCCAGAAAATTGTTTTTGGGACGGGTGAAATGATTCAATGAAAAACCGACGTAATTCTGCATGAATTCGGTGTAGTTCCGTTCCCAGGGGATGAATGCCATCGCGCCGAAAGTGAAATCCCAGAAATTTTGTTTTTGCTTGATGCCTGTCAGGTCGGGCTGTTGGTAAATGTTTCCGTAAATGGGGTCCAATTGCCCGGAAAAAATGTATTTGTTGAAATTCAGTTTCTCATTGTTGTAGCTTCCTCTGATTCCCAACTGGAAATAGGTTCCTTTTTCCTTGTTGAAATACCCTCTCCAGGAATAGGAAAGTCCGACGGTAGTCGATTTTATGAATCCTCCGCCTTCGTCGCTGTTCACGAAATTAAGTCCGAATCCGTAATTATTGTATGTTTTCAGATCGCTGGAAAAAAAGATGGTGGAGAAATTCCCGTCGAATTTGGGCCATAGCTTCCTGTAAGTCAGCACAGAATTCAGTTCTCCCTCGTTGATACCCGCAAAGGCCGGATTATAGTAGGTCCGGTTTTCCCAAAACTGAGAGAAATTATAATCCTGCGCTACCATTGTCCGGAGACAGAATATCATGCTGCAGCCAATCAAAATCCCTTTTCTAAAAATCGAAGACATTCTTATCCGTATTAAATCCGCTGCAATAATAAAAAAAAATGGGGAATTATTAACAGGTTTTTGACAAAAGTCTATATTTTTACCGGATTTTAAATTTGAATAAGTGTGCTTAGTTAAATTTATTGTGAAGATTATGAAAAAGTTTGTACGGGTATCGGTGATCGGTATTTTGTTTT
>CAZYJV010000081.1:0-9206 GCA_964647845.1 uncultured Odoribacter sp. | reverse complement strand
ATTATATGCACTGAAATCCAATGCGATGGCTTCCGCATTGACATACGAATCGACGGCTTTATCCCACTCTTCCAGTTCCCAATGGTTGCATCCCAAATAATAGTAGCATTTCGCCAAGGCCACGGAATTTCCCCTCTTGCCGTAATATTCCAACGCAATACTGAGCAAGGAATCCGAAGCTGCCTTTTCTCCGTTTTTATCAAGCGCTTCCGTGTAAAGCAGCGCGTAGGAAGCCCGATGCGCCCGGTCCAGCCGCTTGGAGTCTATCTCTTTCAGCAACGACAGCGAACTGTCCGGAGAAACCTCCAGCATCCGTTCCGCACGAAGCAGCAAATCCATTTGTCGAGAATCATTGCAAGCCCATAAGACACACACGATACATACCTGACAGAACCATTTCATAGCCTTTCGCCGTTTTCATAATAATCAGACGCATCCAAAATATGAAAATACACATCCGAATCCGGATACCCCGCTTCCCGCAAAGTCGCGGAAACAATCCGGGCCACTTGCTCCTGCATTTCCGGCGGTCTTTTAAACCAGGAAATTTCCACATAAGGCCAACCCTCCGAAACAAAGCGGCCATCACACACCCTTTCGGCATGAACCCATTCGAGGACAATATGTTCGCGGGGACAACCTATTGCGGCTCGGATACGGTCCGTCAGCCGTTCACTGATCTCCGCCAACTTCATACGATCCGTAGCGTAAAATCTAAAAAAAGGCATATTCTCTTATTTTGTTGCACAAACCATCGAAGCAAAAATAAGAGATTCCCCGCATTACACAAAATCAAACCGCTTATAACGATGCCGACGCATTGTAAAGATAAGGACATCCGCGCGTAGACAAAAAGCGGCGGGAATAAACAGGCAGTTCCTCATCCACGGACATCCGGGTATACAACCTGCTACACAGGGCCACCCACCCTTCTCCCAAGCCGTTCTCATACGTCATATTTCCCGTATGATCGTATCCCAGGCAATGGGCGAATTCATGAAAAACAGTCCGTGTCACGCAATTGTCGTCCGCATAGTGTTCCAGATAACACCATTCCGCCAATCCGAACACGGAACCTCCCCCCAGACCGTTCACCCCGGTTACATGCCCGTAAACCAATGCCGGCAATTCAAAAATCCGCCCGTAAAGCTTTTCCACATCCACAGACGTACGATTGTTGTCCGAATACAATCTCCCCTCCGCAGCCAGTAACTCCCGCTTAAACTCTTCGGTTGAAAACAGATAGGCCAGATTCAGCGCGATCGCCACCGCTTCACGCGCATGGGCAGGAAGCAGGGGAGTCCAGTTTTTTCCTTGATAAGCTCCGAAAGATATACACCAGTTGCACTTTGCCGAAGTGATTTTCCGAAAATAAGGATCCGCACACTCTATTTCGGTTTCCAACTCCTCTACACGTCTTCTTTCCGGGACAAGAATACGCCGGCCCGAGCGGGTAAGAAAATACGCATTTTCACGGACACAGGGCATCGGAAGCAAATATTCGGCAAAAGCAGGCAATACTTCGAAATCGGCCAATTTCA
Source organism: uncultured Odoribacter sp. (assembly GCA_964647845.1). Classification (GTDB taxonomy): domain Bacteria; phylum Bacteroidota; class Bacteroidia; order Bacteroidales; family Marinifilaceae; genus Culturomica. Next base: position 7,665 of record CAZYJV010000081.1, on the reverse strand, counting down.
CCTGTTCCGGCATCCCCTTCCATCTCCCCCAGATAACCAGATTTCTTACCGGACGGGGAGAAAAGAAGCGCACCGAGAGGTATTTCTTACGAACCAGGCGTACCTGCAAAGGTTCATTGACGCAAAAACTCCGCTCTGCCGGATCGAATAACACTTTGGGCGATTCGCTGTCCTGCAGTATCAACCGACACATTTCCGCATACTGACTGCCGGGTTCTATCCGCAGCAGCCCTTCCACCGGTTTCCCGTTACAAACCGAAAACGCTAACACTCCACACACAACACACCACAAGCACTTTCCCGCACATCTCTCTACCCACATGCTGTTAAAATCAAATTATACCGACGCACGGGGTAAAAATAAAACAAAAATGACGCGCTTCTGAAAAAAGAAAGGAATTTAACTTAGTTAAAATTATCCGCCTTTATTTATATTCATCCCAGCTCTTAATCGCAACATCCTTTTTATCCACTTTGCAGATAGCGTAAATAAACGCACTTGCCAAACGGGCATTCGTCAATAACGGAATATTGTAATCCACCGCCGCACGCCGTATTTTATATCCGTTGTCCAGTTCCCGCTTCGTCAGATTCTTCGGGATATTGACCACCATATCGATTTTCTTGTTTTTCAGGTAATCCATGATGTTCGGCTCTCTCTCCTCATCCGGCCAATACAACACCGGCACATTTATTCCGTTGTCTTCGAGGAATTTAGCCGTTCCTGCAGTTGCAAAAACACGGTATCCCTTTGCCAACAGCATCTTCGTGGACTCCAGCAATTCCACCTTGGAACGGGTGGGCCCGGAAGAAATCAATATATTCTTTTCCGGAATACGGTGCCCCACGGACAACATACTCTTCAATATCGCCTCGTAATAATTCTCGCCGATACATCCCACCTCGCCCGTAGACGACATATCCACGCCCAGTACGGGGTCGGCTTTCAGCAAACGGGCAAAAGAGAACTGGGAGGCCTTCACCCCGACATAGTCCAGATCGAACACCGATTTATGCAACTCCTGCACATGTTCCCCCAGCATAATCCGTGTCGCCATCTCCACAAAATTGGATTTCAAAACCTTCGATACGAACGGAAAACTCCGCGAAGCACGCAGGTTGCATTCTATCACCTTGATATCGTTATCCTTAGCCAGAAACTGCATATTGAACGGGCCCGAAATATTCAGCTCCTTCGCTATCGCCCGCGCAATCTTCTTAATCCGGCGGATGGTCTCGATATACAGCTTCTGCGCGGGGAATACAATGGTCGCATCACCGGAATGCACTCCCGCAAATTCCACATGTTCACTGATGGCATACGTCTTTATCACGCCCTCCTGCGCCACCGCATCGATCTCCACCTCTTTCGCCTGCTGCACGAACTCGGTGACCACAACCGGATGGTCTTTCGATACCTCTGCTGCCAGTTCCAGGAAATGGAGCAATTCCTCTTTATTGGACACGACATTCATCGCAGCGCCCGAAAGTACATACGACGGACGTATCAGCAACGGGAAGCCCACTTCATCGATAAATTTGTAAATATCCTCTATACTCGTCAATTCCCGCCAACGGGGCTGGTCGATGCCCAGCTGGTCGCACATGGTGGAAAACTTCTGCCGGTCTTCCGCCCGGTCAATCGACAACGCCGACGTACCCAGTATATTGACATGCTGCTCATACAGACGCATCGCCAGATTATTCGGGATCTGCCCTCCCGTAGAAACAATCACGCCCTTCGGTTCTTCCAGATCCACGATGTCCATCACCCGTTCGAAAGACAATTCATCGAAATACAGACGGTCGCACGTATCGTAATCCGTACTCACCGTCTCCGGGTTATAATTGATCATCACCGAACGGTAACCCGCTTTCTTAATCGCATTCACGGCACTCACGCAGCACCAGTCGAATTCAACGCTGCTCCCGATACGGTAGGCACCCGAACCCAAAACAACCACCGATTTCCCGTCGCGCTCATAAGTCACATCGGTTTCGGCTCCGTTGTACGTCACATACAGATAATTCGTCTGCGCCGGATACTCTCCTGCCAGCGTATCGATCTGCTTGATGCAGGGCGTGATCCCCAACTCTTTTCTGTACGCCCGCACCCGCAACATGCACTCATGCGCATTCAATGTCTCGTCTTTTATCGTAAGGCGCCCGATCTGGAAGTCGGAAAAGCCCATCTGCTTCGCCTTCTTCAACATCATGGGAGTAACCCCTCTGACCGTCGTATATTTCGCCAACTCCTCTTTTAAATCGTGAATATTTTTCAAACGCTCCAAAAACCACTTGTCGATCCGGGTCATTTCGTGTATCTTATCCACGGTATACCCCTTATCGAAAGCAGCCGCAATGGCGAAAATCCGGTTGTCGGTCGGGTTCACCAATTCTTCATCGATGTCCTTCACCTCCTTGTTATTGCCCACAAAGCCGTGCATGCCCTGCCCCACCATACGCAACCCTTTCTGTATCACCTCCTCGAATGTGCGTCCGATAGCCATGATCTCTCCCACGCTCTTCATGGACGAACCGATTAACTTGGACACGCCTTCGAACTTGTTCAAATCCCAGCGCGGAATTTTGCAGACGATATAGTCCAGCGCCGGCTCAAAACAGGCCGTCGTCACCTTGGTCACGGAATTCTTAATTTCGTGCAACCCGTAGCCCATCGCCAATTTGGCAGCGACAAAAGCCAACGGATAACCCGTCGCTTTCGACGCCAGCGCACTGGAACGAGACAAACGCGCATTTACCTCGATTACGCGGTAATCTTCCGAATTGGGATCCAGGCAGTACTGCACGTTACACTCTCCCACAATTCCCACATGGCGTATGATTTTAATGGCTATCTCCCGCAATTTATGGTACTCGCTATTGCTCAGCGTCTGCGAAGGCGCCACGACGATACTTTCGCCCGTATGGATTCCCAGCGGGTCGAAATTCTCCATATTGCATACGGTGATACAGTTGTCGTATTGGTCCCGTACCACCTCATACTCTATCTCTTTCCAGCCTTTCAGAGACTCTTCCACCAAAATCTGGGGCGAATAGGAAAAAGCGCTCCCCGCCAGTTTCTTCAACTCCTCCATATTGGCACAGAAACCCGACCCCAGACCGCCCAACGTATAAGCAGCCCGGATAATCAACGGGAAACCGAGTTCCTCGGCCGCCTTCAACGCCTGTTCCATATTATCGGCCGCAATGCTGCGCGGCGTCTTCACGCCGATCTCATGCAGCTTGCCGGAAAAAATCTCCCGGTCTTCCGTATCGATAATCGACTGTACGGGGGTACCCAACACCGCCACGTCATATTTCTCTAACACACCGCGTTTATACAACTCCACACCGCAATTCAATGCCGTCTGTCCGCCGAACGACAGCAAAATCCCGTCCGGGCGTTCTTTCCGGATCACTTCCTCTACAAAATCCGGCGTCACCGGCAAAAAATAAATCTTATCCGCCACGCCTTCCGATGTCTGGACCGTAGCAATATTCGGATTAATCAGCACACTGTACTTCCCCTCTTCCCGTATGGCTTTCAACGCCTGGGAGCCGGAATAGTCGAACTCTCCCGCTTCTCCGATTTTCAATGCACCCGAACCTAACAGCAATATTTTATTTATCTCTTTCATCTCTATTCAATTTAAACCTTTAACTTCTCATTTTTTACTCTTTTCCATATTCTTCACGAACTCGTCAAAAAGATACTCCGTATCTACCGGACCGCTGGAGGCCTCCGGGTGGAACTGAGCCGAAAAGAAAGGTTTCGATTTATGACGGATTCCCTCGTTTGTCCCGTCGTTCACATTGACAAACAAAGGTTCCCAGTCGTCGGGCAATGTCTTGTCGTCGATCGCAAAACCGTGATTCTGAGAAGTAATATAACAACGGTTTTTACCCGGCTCCATAACAGGCTGATTGTGGCTGCGGTGACCGTACTTCAGTTTATAAGTCTCCGCACCGGCAGCCCTTGCCATCAACTGATTTCCCAAACATATCCCCATTATCGGGATATTCCTGTCCAGCATTTTCCGGATATGCTGCACCGTCTCCTCGCATTGCGCAGGGTCGCCCGGACCGTTGGAAAGAAAAACACCGTCACACGCCTCCCGGGTAAAATCATAGTTCCAGGGTACACGTTTTACTGTCGCATCCCGTTTCAAAAGATGACGGATGATATTATACTTCACGCCGCAATCCACCAATACCACTTTGTATCTGCCATTGCCGTACTCCTTGATTTCGGGAGTGGAAACCTGCGCTACGATATTTTCCTTGTTCGGGTCGTAGAACTCCACGTCCTGGCCGGCAAAAACGATCTTTCCCAACATCGAACCGTGTTCCCGGAGTTTCTTGGTCAACGCCCGCGTATCTATACCGAAAAGTCCCGGCACTTTCTGATCTTTCAACCATTGTCCGAGACTTTTTCCAGAATTCCAGTGACTGTATGCAAACGAATAATCCGAAATCACGAGAGCCGTGCAATGAATCTTGTCCGATTCGAAAAATGCCGGTAATCCGTCTTTCACGGTTTCGAACGGCACGCCGTAATTGCCTATCATCGGATAAGTAGGGACCAATATCTGTCCCTTGTATGACGGATCCGTCAAACTCTCCGGATACCCCGTCATCGCCGTATAAAAAACGACTTCCCCCGAAACCGACTGCTCGTATCCGAAAGAAGTACCCTCAAAAACAGTTCCGTCTTGCAGAACCAAACGTGCTTTCTTTAAATTTTGCATACTTATTTGTGTGAACTGATTTACCGACTGTCCAAATTGGGACGAATTTAACGATTGTTTCTGTATTTTGCAATACGACCCCTCCGGTTAAAATAAAAAACGGTAACCATCACCTGAGTTATGCTTTTAAAGGATATTCCCATGTCAGGCATACTCCAAGATTAATTTCGGATCGATGTGGAATATCTCGTATAATCTTTTTGCCATCCGCATGGATACAGGACGCTTTCCAGTCATGATCTGGCTGAATGTGGATTCCTTCACGTCAAGTAATACTGCAGTCTGGCGTTGCTTAAGTTCTCTTTTCTGCATTTCTTTTTCAATCTCAAGAATAAGGGGAGATTTTACCTTTATATGGGCAAATTTCATATAATTGTTCTCATAGTCGGCACACATGGTTCCCACTCTTCCGATTTCCCGAGTATATTCATTGTCCAGTTCCGGCCCTGACAAACTTCCATTTTTCGTAGCCTCATCAATCAAAGCGTTTACATAGGCCTTTGATTCTTCATATAATTCCCGGGTTGTAATTTCCCGGATATTTTCATATTTCTTTTTCATATGTTTACTTTCAGATTGTCGAACAATTAATCTTATCATAATCGGCATGGGTACCAATAAAGCGAATCGCAGCAAGACCTGCAATAAACACAATGGCTACGACCATTCTGTAATTATTTCCCCGGATATTGAATACATATCTGCTGTTCCCGACATAATCAACAGATGGAAACAATCGTTTTAATTCAGCATGTGTTTGACAGTTCGCCTCCTCCATCAACTGAATCCATCGGTTCAGAGCAGTCTTCGAATCTGCATGTCGGATTGCAAAATTCTCTATCAAATCTTTATTTAATATCCTCATGCTTCCTTATAAATGACGTACAAACATATCCAAAAGTTTCACATTTTGCAAAGTTTTTCTTTTCTATTTTATCGTAATTACCGTTTCTTCCTGGTGTATTTCTCCCGGATAATTTTGTAGGCTCTTTCGACAAGAAAATATATTTTGCTTTCCGGAATGTCTCCGTTCATATTCAGTTGAATCCAGTGTCGCGAACTTAGATTAAGAGGATTGCTCACGGACGTATGAAGCATTCTGAGCTCTTCAATTTCCTCCGGGGTGGATTTTACAGTCACGTTTGTGAAATCATCTATATCTACGAAACAGAATATGTGATCGAGAACATAGAATACAAGCAGGGAATCGTAACATCTGGCAAACTTACCAAAAGGCATTTTCTCGGTCACTCCCTCCATCGAAAGGCAAAATTCACGGAAATCCTCGATATTCATTTTACACGCTTTTAATCTGCTGATTTTAAGCACAAATCGTCTATAATTCCAGATGATTTATTTCCAGTTGCAAGGAATGGAGGAAAGCGGCGGCATGGGCACCGTCCATCTGCGTATGGTGAAACTGGAATGAGACGGTCAGAACGGTTTTGAAGAGACGTCTTTTGTATTTTCCCCAAATCATAAAAGGATTGTTAAATACACCGCTGTACATGCCGACTGCCCCGTCTATATCGTATCGGGCAAGAGCGGAGGTGCCGATAACCATGCTGTCGGTCAGGTCATGATTCTCGCAGCTCTCGGAAACCTGCCGCGTCAGCCGGAGATAATCTTCATTGAATTCTGCCAGATTCCCGCAGAAAGGAATATCGCAGGAACTCACTTCACCGTCTTTGTTGGCGACTATCGTATTCACCGCAATTGTATCGTATTGCATAAGTTTATCTCCCACAGGAAGCATATAAAACTCTTTCACCCGGCTCGCGGCTTTTCCGATGCACCAGCACATAAGCATATTGAATTTCAAACCTTTTCGTCTGCTGAATTTGACAAGCCGAGACACGTCAAGCGTCTTAAAGAAAGTCACCATCGGCATAGGCGCTTTCATCCACATTTCAAACGCATAAGCGCGGGAGGTTTCCCCCGGATTTATTTCTTTCATTTTTCTTGTATAAAAAGATGAATATATTTTGCGAAGTTAGCTATAATTCTCCGATTATGATTTCTCCACACGATTCTTTATAATAAATTTGATACTCCATTCAAGTTACATTATTTTTGTACGGGATAAAATTTACAGCTATGCGAAACAAGACCAAAAGATTGATTTCTATCCGTCAATTGATTGAAACAGAACTCATTTCTTCTCAGGAGGAATTGTTATTCCGTCTGAAAGAACTCGGCGTGGAAGCTACACAAAGCACTCTTTCAAGAGATTTGAAATTCATGAAAGTGGCTAAAATCCCTCACAAGGAAAAAGGATACATCTATATCATACCCGAAAATATCAATGAACAGAAAGAGGAAAAAATCTCTTCCATTCTTACAGACGCTATTTTAAGCATCGATTTTTCGGGCAATCTCGCCGTAATGAAAACGCTTCCGGGATATGCCAATGCTGTCACCGTACTGATCGACAGCGAAAATTACTTCGAGGTATTGGGAACCATTGCGGGCGATGACACCATATTTATTGTCATGCGGGAAGGCGTCAGCCGCAGTCAGCTGGTCGAAGTACTCACCTCCGTTCATCCCGGCATAAAGATGCTCTATAAATAATCATATCCTATCTTTTAAAAAGTTTATAGGTAAACTTTCCGATCGTTCTCATTTTTCAACTTTTTGTTTATATTTGTTCCGCTACGATGCGAATAAGCGTATTCCGTCGCAGCATACATATTTGTTTGAAGCGTTTAGCTTTATCCTTCACAAGAAAACGACCAATTTCTAACAGACAGGATAAACACACAAACGCTCATCGCTTGCCGTATATATACCTATATACCCGGCTAAGCGTGGGTGCATGGTTTGTCGTCTGTAAGGTGCTTGGTCGTACCTCTTGTGAGATAAACTAAAGTTCCCACGCTTTCTTTTTGTTATAAACCAGCCTTTCCGGGGA
>CAZYJV010000080.1:2905-9449 GCA_964647845.1 uncultured Odoribacter sp. | reverse complement strand
TTGTCGCCGTTGATATCCTCCACATCCGGCAGCGAGGTGGCTGCCGTCGTATAAGACTCCGGCGACATTTCTGCCGTCGGAGAGTTCCCCTCCGTATTGTTATACTTTTTGTAGCGCTCCAGAATGGACAACTCCCTGGCATCGTAATCCGACCCGCGGAAAAAATGATAGTCATCGCCCGCCGGATCCTGGAAAGCATCCGCATAAGCCTGCGTCCCCTCTCCGTATAAATCCCGTATTCTTCCCAGATAGCCCGAGAAATAAGAACGCTCGTCCTCGCTGCTCAATCCGTCCAGCCCCACATCCTGAAAACGCCGCGCCTGAATATTGTTGTCGAATCCCTTGGTCACGGACTGTACACTGGGCACCCGGCCCCACTTGGTCGAATCCACGTTCGTCACCGTTGCCGAAGAAGGCAAACCGTTCTCAAAGGCCTTTCTTCCGTCACGCAAAATATCCTCCGACACATTTCCCAGATCGAAATATACCTCTCCTCCCTTGTGATCCGGCTGATAAATAAACGGATCCATCAACCACATCTCGATATACTGCACATTGGCCGCCTCGAAATCATTCGTCTGCACCGACCGCATCATACCGCCCCAACGGGACTCCGGCCTGTTCAGCCTGCCTTCCCGGCTGATTCCGGCGGAATACCTGGACGGCTCCACATCGAAATTGTAAGGTCCCCGCTCCTCCGGATAATAAGCCAGCGACAAAGCCGGAACGATATTGACATCCCCGACGGCAATGTCCTTATCCGGGAAAATCTCCGTCTGCCGGATCTCACGCACATAATGATTCGAACGCTGTTCCTTGTCCGCCCGGATATGTCCGGGAGTAGCCGTAGACATTCTGTAAAACATCGGGTCCACCACGTACCACGCCAGCCGGGCCCGGTTGTATCCGGCCTCCAGGCCGTCCCCCCGCCACTCCGGAAACTCATCCGTACCCGAATTGTCCGACTGCGGCGTAGAAGCCAGCTTCCAGGCTGTCACGGACTTCATATCGATAGCGATCTTACTGCCCTCGAAATCGTCGATATAGGCATTCCCGCCGGCGCCGCTGTTCGTCCCCGGCTGAAACTGGGCGAACTCGGCATCCACACTCAGATGCGATTTCGCTTTCGTATCGATAAAAGGCAACTTGTCCACCAGCGTGGTCAGGAATCCCGACTCGGTATTGTAAGAAGCGTTCAATCCCCAGATCGTATTGGAAATCGGCTCCTCGCCGATATTGACCTTGTGGGTCAGAGGCTTCTCGCTCATGTGCATAATCGTCGCACCTAGGTTCAGCTTGTCATTGAACTTGTAATCCAGGTGCGTCCCGATAAGCGTCTTCGTCTGCATACCGAACATCGAGCGGTTTTCACTCTTGATCGTTATCGGGGTACCGGCCTCCAGCAGCGACTGGTTGATAATCTTCACCGTTCCCATCGTATAATCCACGAGGTAGTCGATGTTCTCCACCAGCTCCACGCCTCCGGCGATCACCTTCACCGCTCCCTGGGGAATGTCCCCGCCGCCCAGCGATATTTCGGACGAAGAGGAAGACTTGTAACTTCCTTTCAGATAAAACTTGTCTTTTTCCGATTTTTTCTCCGCATCGCTCTGCGTCTGGTCGTACAGCTCCTGGAAAACATACTGGGAAGCGACGCCGTCATTATTGATTTTCGCTTTCAGGTAAGACCCGAACGGCTCCAGCACCGGAAAAACGATCCTGCCCCGGTTGGAATATACCGTCACGCCTTCTATGTAGTCGAAACGCCCGTCCGGCACGGCATCCCTCTGGGAATTCAGATTGTCCAGATTCAAAACGGAAAGCAATATTTTATTATTGATATCCCCGGCCGGCAGATAATTCACTTTCGTCCCCGCCCTGTCATTCTGGTAAAGGACATCCAGCACAAAATCATCCGCGCTGAGATTGTAACTTCCGATGTTGTACACATTCCTCATCATCAGATCCCAGGTCGGCAGATTCGGGCTCTGCATCGTACCCTTCAGCATTTTCACGATCAGGGAAGAAGGCGCCGCCAACGCATTCGAAGTCAACTCGCCGACGGTAAAAATCTCTCCCCGGACGGTATATTCATACGCCACTGCCAGCACCTCGTCCGCATTCAAAGCCTGGTTCAGGGAAATATACCCCAGTTTGTCATTCAGTATGTACTCGGAAGGATCCAGCAAACGGGCGTTCTCCACCTTTTCATAATCTTTTCCGGAAGAAAAGCCCGGCGACAACGGAGTAAAGACACCCGTCACCTGATTGATGTCCCGGATGGCGGAATAGGTGCCATTCATCTGCTCATAAAGCCTGTTGGCGGAATTATCCGGATAGCCGGTGCTGCCGCCCAGCCACATGCTGTTGGAGGTATTCGCCCCGTTTTCACCCAAATCGACAAAAGCCACGATATTCCGGGCCTGCTCGAAACGCGACGATTTGTTCGTCACCCAGACCTCGATTTTCGTAATCGTAACGGCACTGTTAATCAGCGGCAAGCGGGACAACGACGCATCATACGTATCCCGGAAATACCTGGAAAGGAAAAAATGCTTGTTCGCCTCATACGCATGGGCGGACAACTCGAACTCCTGTTTCTCAGCCCCTTTATCCAGCTGCACCACTTTCGACTCGCTCTTCTGCTGGGTGAAAATAGAAGAAACGGACAGTTTACCGAACTGCAAATCCGTACGAAAGCCCCACAGATTCTGTCCCCCCGTAATCAACGTACCCGGCAGAGGCAACGACACATTCCCCGCTTCCACTTTCTTGACAATGTCGTCCTCTTTCCCCTCATAATTCAGCTTCAGCATGTTTTCAAAATCGAACGTGGCGTCGGTGTTGTAACTCCAGTCCAGATTTATGAGGTCCCCGATACTCCCGTTCACATTGAACTGTATCTTTTCGTCGAAATCGAACGTGGTGGTCTTGCGCAGATCGATGGGCAAAGTCGGATTGTCCACTTTGTTCGTCTTCAGCCCCAGCGTCAGCTCCACGGAGCCCTGCACATTCAGTTTCACCTTGTTGATACCGAAAATGGGGCTCAGTATCTTGTCCAAAAACTGTATCTGGGATACCAGGTCTTTGAATTCCGTCTTATTCCCCTCCTGCCGTTTCCGGCGATTGTACTCGTACAGGGAAGCTTTATCCGTGGAATGCAGATACTCATCCGAAGTCAGGGAGTAAGGCCGGGAATAATAATATTTATCCCCTATCAGGGTCATCACGACATAGCGCCCCGTCCGGGAATCGTAGATGACCGTATCCCGGATGTTGGAAGGTTTCTTTAAAAACAAAGGAGACGAAGGAACCTCCGAACGTATCTCATCATCCCGGTTTTCCTTCACAGGCAGCCGCAATGTATCTCCCCCCGACAGCCCGTCAACGGCTGACAGCACCATCTCTTCCCGTAAAGGAAGAACCATCCCCGACACCCTACACACATTTGTTATTATAAAAAATAACAACGCTAATTTCCACATACACCACGTTTAAATTTTCAACCTTTTCCCTTCCTCGCTATCCCGATGACTCCTTCGGAATCTATAATTGCTTCAATGCCAGCTTGATCAACTCTTCCACACTGCTCACCCCTCCTCCTGCGATAATCTTGTCCAGCACCTTGGAAGCCTGTGCCTTCACAAAGCCCAGCATCACCAGCGCCGACAGCGCCTCATCCCGGATCGTATTCGCTGCAAACACCGGTTCGCCGGCAGCACCCGCCGCTCCGACTTTATCCTTCAGCTCGATGATAATCCGCTGCGCCGTTTTCAATCCGATACCCTTCACGCTTTTTATGGCATTCACATTCTCCGATACAATGGCATTGGCAATCTCCCCGGCAGTCATCGAACTCAGCATCACGCCGGCAGTATTGGCCCCGACACCCGACACGGAAATCAGCTGGCGGAACAAAGCCCGCTCCTCTTTGCTGTAAAATCCGTACAACAGATGCGCATCCTCCCGTACGATCAGATGCAGATAGAGGCAGACGTCCGTCGCCGTACTTATCTTGGAATAGGTATTGACCGATATATTGATGTAATATCCTACTCCTCCGCAATCGACCACCGCATACGTAGGCGTGGTTTCCGCCAGTTTTCCCTTGATATATTCGTACATACGCCAAATCTCTATTTAAAGCCGATAATCTTACGCACTTCCTTTATGGTCTGCGAAGCGCTTTCCCGCGCCTTCTCCGCACCTTGCGCCACGACCCTGTCCATGTAATCCACATCCGCCGAAATTTCCAGAATACGTTCCCGGATAGGCTCCGTAAACCGGACAATGTCTTCCGCCAGCTGCTTTTTCAAATCCCCGTAACGGATTTCGCAGCTGTTGTATTTCCCATTGAAATAATCATATGTATCGGGGGAGGAGACGATCTTCAGCATCGTAAACAGATTTTCTATCGGTTCCGGCTTCACACTGTTCGGTTCCACTGGGCCGCTGTCCGTCACCGCCTTCATCACCTTCTTGCGGATAGTGGCGGCATCGTCCACCAGATAAATGGCGTTCCCTTCCGATTTTCCCATCTTGCCGGAACCATCCAGCCCCGGCACCTTCACCGCTTCTCCCGTAAAATGGTAGGATTCCGGTTCCGGGAAGAAATCCACCCCGTAAATCATATTGAAACGACGGGCAAACTTGCGCGCCATCTCCATGTTCTGCTCCTGGTCTTTCCCCACAGGCACCTTGTTGGCTTTATGAATAATAATATCCGCCGCCATCAGTGTCGGATACGTCAGCAGCCCGGCATTCACATTCTCCGGTTGCTTGCGGGCCTTTTCCTTGAACGAGGTCACGCGCTGCAACTCGCCGAGGTAAGCATTCATATTCAAAAAGAGATACATCTCCAGCACCTCCTTCACATCGCTCTGCACATAAATCGCAGCCTTCTCCGGATCGATGCCGCATGCCAGATACTCGGCCAGAATCTTGCGTACATTCACGGTCACATCGCCGGGACGCGGGTGAGTGGTCAAAGAATGCCAGTCCGCAATAAAAAAGAAACATTTATACTCGTCCTGCAAACGCAGAAAATTTTTAACAGCACCGAAATAATTGCCCAAATGCAAATTTCCCGTAGGCCGGATACCACTGACAACAATCTCCATTTCTTATTATAATTTTTATAGACACGGACAGGACCGTCCCGGACGGAACCGGGCAAGCCCGAACCGCATAAAGACACTGCCTGTCATTTGCAAAGATAAAGTTTTATTTAAAACCCATAAAAAGGAAACCCAAATTATATCGGAATTTAACAGTTTTCTGCCCCGATTTTAATACAATCCGCACACTGTAATATCCCAAAAGTAAATTATTTGAAAAAAATGTTATTGGTATTATCTTTTTTTCTACATTTGAACCGCAAAAGTCTAATTAAATTTTTGAGCTAAAAATGGAAGGATACGAAAAAAAAGACGGCATGGAAATGATTGATCGGGAAGAAATTTATTCCAAAGCAGTGAGAGCAGGGAAAAGAACCTATTTTTTCGATGTGAAGGCAACCCGTAATAACGATTACTATCTGACGATTACCGAAAGTAAAAAGAAATTCGACGATAACGGGACACAAAATTTTGAGAAACACAAAATCTTTTTATACAAGGAAGACTTTGAAAAATTCAGCGAAGGGTTGAATGAAGTCGTAGCCTATATCAAGGCTGCCTTAGGCGGAGAAATTCCGATGTCTCACGAAAGCGAGAAAAAAAGGAACGAATTCGATGTCGATTTCGACCAGATCTGAAATTGAAAAAAGATGCAGGGAAAGATGTCTGAATATTCAGGCATCTTTTTTGTTTATCAAGTCCCGCACCACCACCGAAGCCATAAAACAGCCGAAAAGAGGAGGCATATAGGAAACCGTGCCGACATTCGATTTTTTATTCTGACTCTCCGCCAGAATCACGGCATCCGGATTGGTAAACTCCGAAGAAAACACCACTTTCACCCCTTCGTATACGCCTAACTTATGCAACCTCTTCCGGAGCATCCGAGCCAGATTGCAGTTATAACTCTTCGATATGTCGGCGACCTCTATCTTCGAAGGGTCCAGCTTCCCGCCGGAACCCATCGAACTCACGACGGGCAGTCCCTTCTGCAAACTGTGATAAATCAGAAAAATCTTCGGGGCCAGCGTGTCTATCGCATCCGCCACATAATCATACGGAGCTCTCTCCAGAACATCGACCATCCCCTCATCCCGGATAAAATCGTTGATCACATGCAGTTTCAAGGCGGGATTGATATCCCGGAAGCGGGTAGCCATAATCTCAGCCTTGGCCATTCCGACCGTGCTGTCCAGCGCCGGCAATTGGCGGTTTTTATTGCTCACCTCCACGACATCCCCATCGATGATCGTCATCTCTCCGATGCCGGCACGACACAACTGCTCCGCGGCATACGCCCCCACACCTCCAAGCCCCGCCACCAGCACATGGGCTCTCCGCAAGCGGGCCAAACCTTCCGCACCCAACAACAACTCCGTTCTGCTTAACCAATCTTCCATTTCCTCTTTTTTGGAGATACATATTCA
>CAZYJV010000080.1:0-2805 GCA_964647845.1 uncultured Odoribacter sp. | reverse complement strand
GAATCCATTCCGGAGCAACTGAGCAAGAATCTCTTCGTTGTTATCATATCCATGTACAATCCACGCCTGTCGGGGACGCATTTTTTTATACACCGAAAAAAGCTCCGGGAAAGCCCGGACACAATGAATGATAACCGGCAATTCATATTCTTCCGCAATCTTCACCTCCTCTTCGAACAACTTGCTTTGCTCCTCCATTGCCAGGGGTGCATTCCGGTCGAATCCCGCCTCGCCCACGGCAACGATCTCTCCCTTTTCCGCCTTCTTCCGAATCTGCTCCAAGGTCACCCCTTTCTCCGCAAACAACGGATGAATTCCCAAAGAACACAATTCTCCCCTTTCCCGTTTCTCCCCTCCGCTGGTATCCAGCACATACACTCCCTCTCCCCGCATATGGGTATGTACATTTACATACATCGCACACTCCTTCATTAAATATTCTTCTTCGTCATGATGTCCAGAATCGTCCTGTCCGTCTGCTCCATTCCCGCCGTTCCTATCAAACCGATATTCCGGATCGTCCTTTCTATGTCCCCGTCGATAATTCCGTCATCGAGCGTCTTTATACCTCTCATCGACAACAGCGCCGCCTGTACCGCCGCCGAAACCCCGGAATACACCTTCAAAGCGCATCCCTGCTTGGCTCCGTCGCACATCATTCCGGTCAGATTGGAACACATCGTTTTGATCGTATTCACCACCCTGTCGTAATCCCCGCCCATCAAATAAGTAATGGCGGAAGCCGACCCCGTACCTGCAATCAATATGCCGCACAAGGCAGACAAATGTCCCATATAATAGTGAATATGCGCCGCGATGAGATTACTCAAAGCCAAAGCCCGCACCAGCTGTTCCCGCGAAGAACCGAAATACTCCGCTGCCACCACCACAGGCAATATCACCGTAATGCCCTGGTTTCCGCTGCCGGAATTCGTCATGACCGGTTTCTCGCAACCATCCATCCGGGCGTCGGAAGCCGCAGTCGCCTGAATCAACGCATTATTCAGCAAATCGTTCTCCAGCAGCCCTTTGTCGATGTTTTCCTTCAACGTCCGGCCTATCTGCAAACCGTAAGCGCTCTTCAGCCCCTCATCCGAAATAGCTTTATTCATCTCCGCCCCCTTCAACACGAATTCAATCTTCTTTACATCCACCTCCTGTATGAATTTCCAGATCCGGGACACACTCAATTCCGGACGCCGCCTGCTGTCCTCTGCTACCGTCCGGTATTCGCGATTCACCAATATTTCCCCGTTTTTTTCCACCCGGACGATATTCGTATGGGCATGTACAATAACGGTACGCACCACATCCTCTCCCTTTCGACAGACAGCCTCCGCATACAGCTTGTCCACCGCATCCGGCTTCATATTCACGACTACCGCCCCGTCAAGCAAAAGTCCTTTTGCCAAATCCAGATTATCGCCCACCGACACATCCTTCAATACCTCCAGCCCATAACAGCTCCTGCCGCACACAACACCCAAAGCAGCGGCAATAGGCAACCCCGTCATACCGGTTCCGGGAATCCCGACCCCCATACCGTTTTTATAAATATTTCCGCTCACCCACACCTCCACCTTATCCGGAATCCCGTCCAGCTCTTCCCGACAGCGGGCACAAGCCAATGCACAGGCTACAGGCTCAGTGCATCCCAAAGCAGGAACCGACTCCTGCTTTAATATATCAATAATCTGTTCATCAGTAACCTGACACATAACTGCAAAATTTGGCATTTAAATTAAACAAATTTAGACGTTTCCCTCCTATTTTTATTGTTACATGCCAATATTAACTTTTATTCACACATCAAGCAACACAATAAAAACAGAGGAGAAATGGAGCAACGGGATCCCTCCCTTCTCCATTTCTCCCCCTTCAACTCTTTCAAACTTTTAACTTTTCAATTCAGCGGAGTAATCTTCACCTGCCCGTGACCGGTATTTCCGGTCATGGTTCCCGTACCTGCCAAATTAGGCATATTGGTCTTAGAACCTTTTGTATTCGTCCATCGATATCCTTCACCATCAATCATCACCGTATTCGTGAAAGATAAGCCGGAATAATGAATGGATTGTCCCGTATGAACGATACTCGTCGACGTCGAAGAGGCACCGAGAGCATCGCATCCGGCATGTCCGGATATAAACGATGAACCACCGGCACCAGAACCGACAACATGATTCGTACAATAAGGTCCGCCACCACCATAATATCCTCCGCCAGAACCTGCACTGGCATGTCCATCCCCACCTATTCCCAATTTAGCGGCACTCCCATAACTTGTCCCATAGCGACCAGCTACTCCTCCTGCCGTTTGTGTCCCTCCTGTTGCCGGAGTATGATAAGTTCCTCCACTGCAACAAACAGAATAGGTTCCTCCATAGCCTGTCAAACCACCTCCGGAACCACCCCGTCCCGTAGCACCTCCATACGTTCCATACCCAGAAGCACCACCGCCTGCACCTGCCACCATAATACGGGATTTCAAGCTATTGAAATTATTCCAGGCAGCATTCACCAAACGGATATCCGTAGCACCGCCGCCACTGGCACTTCCATAAGCTGTATGACCTTTTCCTCCTCCATTAAAGCCTCCCTGCGACACTGACGTCGGTTTTGAACCTACATAAATAATGAAAGAAGTAGCTATCGATAATTGGATCTCACCTGCCGTATATCCACCGTACCCCCCTATCCCCGTATGATTCCAACTTCCGTTCATACCACCTGCGCCCCATGCTTCCACCTTGTATTTACCGGCAGGCAAGACAACGCACTGCGCCGTTCCCGTATAGCCGAATG
>CAZYJV010000079.1:0-9632 GCA_964647845.1 uncultured Odoribacter sp. | reverse complement strand
GCGTGTTTGCGGTATTTTTTCAGATGATGCGTATGGACCAGGCCGGTTTTGGCCAGGAAAAACGCGAGGATGGGTATTTCGAATACGGCACCCATGGCGATGGACAGGGTGGTGAATGTGGAGATATAGGAAGAGAGCGTGATTTTATTTTCGACGAATTCGCTCACCTGATAAGTTCCCAGAAACCGGAAAGACAGCGGAAAAATGGCGTAATAATTCAGCAGCAGCCCGCAGAAAAAGAGAATGAATGCGGAAACGATGGTTCGGGTGGAATACTTCCGTTCGTTTTCGTACAGGGCGGGCTTGATAAAGCCGAAAAGCTGGTAAATGATGTATGGCGAGGCCAGGACCAGACCGGCATAAAATGCCGCGCTCATATGTACGATGAGCTGCGAGGCCAGTTGTGTGTTGATCAGATCCACATGAAATTCTCCCGGACAGAGGGTGGGGAATTGAAGGTGAGCTGCCAGTTTGCACAAGGCTCTGTATGTAATGAAATCGGACCGGTGGGGGGCGAAAAGAATATCGAAAAGAAGCTCTTTGTTGATAAAGGCAATGACGGCTATTGCGCCGACCGCAGCAGCTATACGGAAGAGAACTTTTCTGAGTTCATCCAGGTGGTCCCAGAAAGTCATTTCTTGTTCCTGATTGTCGTCCGCCATGAAGAAGAAATCAATTTTCTTTTTCTTCCGTTTCGTCTTTTATTTCTTCTCCCACGCCGTTCATTCCGTCTTTGAAGCTTTTAACGCCCTTCCCCAGGCCTTTCATCAGTTCGGGTATTTTCTTTCCGCCGAAGAATAACAAAACGACCAATCCGATAACCAGCAATTCGGTGGTTCCGATCATATATGCCATATTCATAGTTCCTTGAATTAAAATTGTCTATGCAAAGATAGAAAAGAAATTTGGAATCCGGATAAAATGTCCTATCTTCGTCATGTAATCCCAAATCCTGAAAATTATGCCGGTACCGCATCTTGTTCGTTTTGACTGGGCTATGAAACGCCTGTTGCGTCATAAGAGCAACTTCGTTGTGCTCGAAGGTTTTCTCAGCAGCCTGCTGGAGGAAAAGATTACGATCTGCCATATTCTGGAGAGTGAAGGAAACAAAGAGGACATTACCGACAAATTCAATCGCGTGGATCTGCTGGCGGAGGACAGTAAGGGGGAGTTGATAATTGTGGAGGTGCAGAATAACCGGGAACTCGACTATTTCCTGCGGATGCTTTACGGGGTGTCGAAAGCCGTTACGGAATATATTTCGGAAGGCGACCTGTATGAGAAGATACGCAAAATATATTCGGTGAATATCGTCTACTTCGACCTCGGGCAGGGAACGGATTACGTGTACCATGGTCGCACGGAGTTCCGGGGTATCCACAATAACGATGTGCTGAAACTGTCAAAGCAGCAGCGGGAGCATTTTATCTGTCAGACAGCGGGCGATCTGTTCCCGGAATATTATGTGCTTCGGGTGAATGAGTTCGATCAGAAAGCGGTGACGCCGCTGGATGAGTGGATTGTTTTCCTGAAGACGGGAGAGATCGGAACGGACACGCAGGCTCCGGGGTTGGCGGAAGCGCGTGAGCGGTTGAAGTTCTCTTCTTTGGACAAAAGAGACCGGGCTGCTTATCTTCGTAATATAGAAGATTTGCGAGTGCAGCGCAGTGTGATGGATACCGCCCGCATGGAAGGCTTGGAAGAGGGGCGGAAAGAAGGACGTCTGGAAGGAAGAATTGAGGGACGTAAAGAAGGTAGGGCAGAAGGCAGAGCAGAAGGGCATGCGGAGGGACGTGCGGAGGGATTGGCTGAAGGAGAGGCCAAAGGACGCAATGAAGGTCGTATGGAGATAGCCCGGAATATGAAGGCGGCGGGAATAGCTGTGGAGGTCATTATACAGCTTACCGGGCTTTCTCTCGGAGAGATAGAGCGGTTGTAGGATTTGAGGGGAATATAGCGGTATCCGGGGTGTGAAAAATGGAAGCCGGGTATTTTTGTATCGGGGAAATTATTAAATTTGCCTCACTTAACTTATCAGATGACTGTATGAGCGGATTTTTTGGTTGCGTGTCCCGCAAAGAGTGTGTTGCCGATGTTTTTTACGGTACGGACTATCATTCCCATTTGGGAACGAAGAAAGCGGGGATGGCTTTTTTCAACGGAGAGGACTTCGTGCGTTCCATCCATAGCATTGAAAGTGCTTATTTCAGGAATAAATTCGAACCGGAGCTGGAGAGATTCCGGGAATCTTATTTGGGCATCGGAGTCATCAGCGACATGGAGTCGCAGCCGATTGCCGTGACCTCGCATCTGGGGCGTTTCGCCGTTGTGGTGGTGGGGCGTATCGATAACCTGGACGAGATTGTGGCGGAACTGCTGAAAGAGAAGATTCATTTCGCGGAGTTGTCGAGTTCGTCCATTAATCCGACGGAAATCGTAAGCATCCTGATTAACAAGGGAGAGACCTTTAAGGAAGGAATCGAAAACGTCTATAAGAAAGTGAAGGGGTCGTGTTCGTTCCTGGTGCTGACGGACAGCTGTATTTATGCCGCACGGGACAGATTCGGGCGTACGCCGATAATCATCGGAAAGAATGAGTTCGGCTATGTGGTGGCGAGCGAGAGTTCGTCTTTTACGAATCTGGGTTACAACATTGTCCGCGATTTGGGTCCGGGGGAGGCTATCCGCTTGTCGAAGGACGGTTTTACGACCATCGTCGCTCCCGGCTGCCGCAAGCAGATCTGCTCGTTCCTGTGGGTATATTACGGTTATCCGTCTGCGTATTACGAAGGCATCAACGTAGAGGATGCGCGATACCGTTGCGGTGCCGCCATGGCGAAACGCGATAAGCTGAAAGCGGACTTCGCCGCCGGGATTCCGGACTCCGGCGTGGGGCATGCCATCGGCTATTCCAATGAAAAGGGGATTCCCTACAAACGTCCTTTTGTGAAATATACGCCCACCTGGCCGCGTAGCTTCATGCCTCAGAACCAGAGCATGCGCGATCTGGTGGCCAAGATGAAACTGCTGCCCAACGAGGCTTTTACCCGCGGGGCGAAAATCGTTTTTCTCGATGATTCCATTGTCCGGGGAACGCAGCTGAAGGATAATGTGGTTAAGTTGCGGGAATGCGGCGTGAAGGAAGTGCATATTCGTATCGCCTGTCCTCCGCTGGTTTTTCCTTGCCGTTTCCTGAATTTCTCAACCTCCCGTTCCACATTCGATTTGTTCGCCCGGCGGGTCATCCGCGATTTGGAGGGAACTTCCGAACTGACGGAGGAGATACTGAAACCCTATACCGACCCTGATTCTCCCAAATACAAAGAAATGGTGAAGGTGATGTGCCAGCACCTGCAGCTGGATTCTCTGCAGTTCCAGCGGCTGGACGATCTGGTGGCCGCCATCGGCCTGCCCAAGGAGCAGTTGTGTACGCATTGCTGGGACAATTCCAGCTATATGGAATAGATAATACATTCATTAATAAATAAAATAGGATAGTATGAGAAACTGGTTAGTGGTGCTGTGTATGTCGTTGGTAGCGACAACGTTTGCACAGAAAAAAGAGTGGCAGGATCCCGGGAAGAATCAGATCAACCGGGTGCCGACGCATGCCGCTTATTTCGCTTATCCCTGCGAGAAATGTGCACAGGAGGGAGAGAAGCGGAATGCGGTGAATTTTATGTCTTTGAACGGATTGTGGAAATTCAACTGGGTGAAAGACCAGACGGAACGTCCGGTGAATTTCTACAAAACCGATTTCGAGGACCGGCATTGGGTGGATTTTCCCGTACCCGCCCTCTGGGAATTGAACGGATACGGAGATGCCATTTACAAGAATGTCGGGTATGCGTGGGCGAATCAGTTCAAGCCGAATCCCCCGTTCGTGGAGACGAAAAACAATTATGTCGGCTCTTACCGGAAAACGGTGGAAATCCCTGCCGCATGGAAGGGACAGGAGGTGTATCTGCATGTCGGTTCGGCGACGTCCAATCTGTATGTATGGGTGAACGGACAGTTCGTGGGATACAGCGAGGACAGCAAGATGGCTGCCGAATTCGATATCACGAAATACCTCAAGCCGGGCAAGAACCTGATTGCCATGCAGATTTACCGCTGGTGTGACGGAAGCTATCTGGAAGACCAGGATTTCTGGCGGCTCTCCGGGATCGGCAGGGATGTATATCTGTACGCCCGTACGCCGCTGCACATCGAGGATCTGTTCATTACTCCCGACCTGGATGCCGCTTATCGGGACGGAAGTCTGAATATCGTGGCTCAGTTGAATAAACCCGCCGTTGCGGACGTGGAGTTTTCCCTGCGTGAACTGACGGGCGAAGAGGTGGTGAAAACGACGGTGAAATCCGATGCGAAAGGGAGCGTGAAGACCGTATTGCAGGTGGAAAATCCTGCCAAGTGGAGTGCGGAGGAGCCGAATCTGTATCTTCTGATGGTGCAGTTGAAAGACAACAAAGGCAAGGTGCTGGAGGCGATCCCTCAGAAAGTGGGTTTCCGGAAGATAGAACAGAAGGACGGGCAGATATGGGTGAACGGGAAAGCCGTACTGTTCAAGGGTGCCGACCGGCATGAACTGGACCCATTGACGGGATATGTCGTGACTAAAGACAGGATGATCGAGGATATCCGCATTTTGAAAGAGAACAACCTGAATGCGGTGCGTACGTGTCACTATCCGGATGATCCCCTTTGGTACGAACTGTGCGACGAGTACGGAATTTATCTGGTTTGCGAGGCCAATGTCGAATCTCACGGAATGGGCTACGGCGACAAGACGCTCGCCAAGCATCCGGATTTTGCGCTGGCCCATCTGGAACGGAATCAGCGTATGGTGGAGGCTTTCAAGAATCACCCGTCTATTATTTTCTGGTCGCTGGGAAATGAAGCCGGCGACGGTCCGAATTTCGAGGCCTGTTACAAGTGGATAAAAAACCGCGACCGCAGTCGTCCGGTACAGTATGAAAGAGCTGAGACTGCCGCACATACTGATGTGTATTGTCCGATGTACAGGACGTTGGAGGTGCTGGAAGCGTGGGCGAAAAACGATGACAAGCGTCCGATGATCCTGTGCGAGTATGCGCATGCCATGGGGAATTCGGAAGGCGGATTCAAGGAATACTGGGATACGATCCGCAAATATCCGAAGCTGCAGGGAGGTTTTATCTGGGATTATGTAGACCAGGGGTTCCGGGGATATACGGAAAAGGGAGACATGATCTACACGTATGGCGGCGACTATGGAAAATATCACGGCTCCGACAACAACTTCAACTGCAACGGACTGATCAGTCCCGACCGGGTACCGAATCCCCACATGTATGAGGTGAGAAAAGTGTATCAGTCCGTTTGGACGACGCCGGCGGATGTAAAGAACGGGAAAGTGAACGTTTATAATGAAAACTTTTTCGCAGACCTTTCCGATTGCTACCTGGAATGGCAGATACTGTGCGACGGGGAAGCGGTATTGCAGGGCGTGGTGTACGATTTGAATGTGCAGCCTCAGGAGACCCGTCCCGTGGATTTGGGTTATAAGGAGGCCGATCTGCCTGCCGGCAAGGAGGTGCTGCTGAATGTATCTTACAGATTGAAGAAGGCGAAACAGCTGCTGGAAGCCGGTTATGCGGTGGCGCAGGAACAGCTGCCGGTGAAATCGTATGATGCTTTCGACGCTTCCATAACGAAGGGAGAGAACAGGGTGGAAATCTACGAGGATTTGGCTCATATCGAACTGAAGGCGGATGAAGCGGTGGCTATGTTTGATAAGGAAACGGGCTGGCTGGAGAGTATCTCGCTGAACGGTCTGGAATTGTTGAAAGACGGATTCGCCCTGCGTCCCAATTTCTGGCGTGCACCGACGGACAATGACATGGGCGCCGGTATGCAGATCCGTTTCGGGGCGTGGAAGAATCCGAAAATGAAAAAGAAAGAGCTGAAAGTGGAACAGGCCGGCAACAACGCCCTGGTGACGGCGGTGTATGAGTTACCTGGCGTGTCGGCGGAACTGACGATGGTTTATGAAATGAATGCGGCGGGGGAACTGAAAGTGAATGAGAAGATGACGGTCGACAAGTCGAAAGAGAAAATGCCGCATCTGTTCCGTTTCGGCATGCAGCTGGTGATGCCGCAGCAGTTTGACCGCATTGACTATTACGGAAGAGGACCGGTGGAAAATTATCCGGACCGGAAATATTCGCAGAATATCGGCCGTTACCGCCAGCTGGTGAAAGACCAGTATTATCCCTACATCCGTCCGCAGGAGTCCGGAACGAAATCGGATATCCGCTGGTGGAAAGTGGTGGACATCGACGGACGCGGCCTGATGGTGCGCTCCGATGCGCCTTTCTACGCTTCCGCGCTGGAGTACAGCCAGGAAGACCTGGATGACGGACTGGAGAAGAAACAGAGCCATTCGGGAGAATTGAAGCCCCGTGACTATACGACCGTATCGATAGACGGGCACCACATGGGTCTGGGTTGCAAAGATAGCTGGGGAGCCTGGCCGTGGGAGCAATACCGTTTGCCTTACGGCGATTACTCCTTTAACTTTGTCCTGACTCCTGTGAAAAAGCAGTAACGTAGCGGCATAAAAAGAACTCCCGGGCAGATAATGACTGTCCGGGAGTTTTTTTTGTAGGGGGCGATCAATAATGATGTTCGCCGTCCTGCAGCTCTTCGGTAGTGATGGGCTTGCGGGTGAGCGCCCGCCAGGCGTACCAGATATAGGCGGCTACGAACGGTATGATCAGGGAGACGTACGACATGGCTTCCAGCGTGAAGCGGGACGAGGAAGCGTTGTATATCGTCAGCGAGGACTGCAGGTCGGTGGTAGAGGGATAGAACGAGGTGTTGTTGAATCCCGCCAGGATAAAGAGGGCGAATACGGCCAGGATGCTTCCGCTTCCGGTAAACCAGATGCCTCTCCGCCATTGGGGGAGGCGCAGGCTCTTGATGATTCCGTAAAGGACGGAAACGACACCCAAAAGCAGGATGAACGTGTTCACCGGCATTTGAAGCAGGTTATGGAAGTATTTGTAAGGTATCGCTTCGATTTGCCCCCCTGTCGTGATGCCGTATCCTTTGCTGCAGAAAATGATGCCCAGGAACGCGAGCAGGGCTATGACAAACAGGACCGCACTCCGGCGCAGCTGTTTGAGACAGCGCTGGTGGATGCCGATGTGGTTGACGGTGTTGATAAAGAAGAGGCACCCCAAGGTCCGCGCCAGGAAAAAGACGGCGAAAGCCAGGAAATAATTGGGGAGCACGAACAGGGCGTCCAGGCCGCGCCAGGGGGTCATCCAGGAGACCTGCATCATTTCGTTCAGCCTGAAAGGCGAGCCGGTGAAGAAGGTCGCGACGGCGGCTCCGATAAGAATCGGGGCTGCGATGCCGTTGATGATTAAAAAGATTTCATAGGTGCGCTGCCCTAAAAAGTTGTCGGGCTTTTTTCGGTATTCGTAGGATACGGCCTGTATCACGAAAGAGAACAGAATCAGCATCCATACGATGTAGGCACCCCCGAAGCTGGAGGAATAGAACAGGGGGAAGCTGGCGAAGAACGCCCCTCCGAAAACGACCAGGGTCGTGAAGGTGAACTCCCATTTCCGGCCGAGGCTGTTGATCAGCAGGTCTTTCTCTTCCGGCGTTTTGCCGAGGGTGCAGAGCAGGCTCTGACCGCCCTGCACGAAGAGCAGGAATACCAGTATTCCCCCTAACAGGGCGATGAGTATCCACCAGTAATGTTGTAATATATCCAATGACATAAGGGTATCTTTTTGAGGTTAATAATTATCGGGCTTCTTTTTTTATTTGCGTGAACATGATTTTCAGTTCGGCGATCAGCAATACGGTAAACAGTACGGCGAACATCCAGAAAGTGGTGACCACCCAGTGGGAGGCGATGCGGGTTACGGCAGCGGAGGTGGGCATAAGATCCTGTACGACCCACGGCTGGCGGCCCACTTCCGCCACAATCCAGCCGCACTGGGAAGCCACATAGGCCAGCGGAATGCAGGCGATGGCCAGGTAGGGAATGAACCTGAACTTTTCGAATTTGCGTTTGCGGGCATACCACCAGCTGACGACGAAAAGGGCTGTGAACAGAAATCCCAGTCCGACCATGATGCGGAAACTGTAAAATACCAGTGGGACATTGGGGATGGATTCGTACTCCGACTCCAGATACCCGTAGCCGAAATCCCGGTAATGCGCCCTCAGGGTGCCCAACGCGGTATGGGCGCTCTGTTGGTCTTGCGCGTCGACGGCTTGTTTGTAATCCTTTAGGGCAGCAATGGCTTTTTTTCCGTTCTCCATTCTCTGCCGGGTGGAAGGAAAGACCTGTCCGGTTTCGGACGTGTAGCCGTCTAAAATGTCCTGGATGCCGGGAATGTAGGCGTCGGTATCTCTGTATGCCAAAAAGGAAAGCATGCCCGGCATGCCTATGGTCATGGTCGTTTCTTTCATGCGGGGTGTGGGGGCGTCGGATTTTTCCTTCAGTACGCCGAACACCGTGAGCTCCATATTGCGTCCTCCGTGGTTCAGGCCTTCCATGGCGGCGAATTTCATCGGTTGCGTCCTGGCGATGTCCTGCGCGCTGGTGTCGCCGGTAAAGATGGTGGCCAGAATGCTTAAAATGCCGAATACGGATGCCAGCAGGATGCTGCGCCGCGCCATCTCGAGCTGTTTCTTTTTCAAAATGAACCAGGTGCTTACGCCGACGACGAAACAGGCGGAGAGGGTGTAAGCGGAGGTGACGGTGTGGAAAAATTTGCTTACGGCCGTGGGAGACAGAAGAACGGCCCAGAAATCGTCCATTTCATTCCGGGCGGTAAGCGGGTTGAACTCCATGCCCACGGGGTTCTGCATCCAGGCGTTGGCGACCAGAATCCAGAGCGCGGAGATATTGGCACCGACGAATACCATCCACGTGGAGAGGAGGTGAAAACGCCGGCTGACTTTGTTCCAGCCGAAAAACATCACGGCGACGAACGTGGCTTCCAGGAAGAAGGCTAGCAGTCCTTCTATGGCCAGGGGGGCACCGAAAATGTCTCCGACAAACCAAGAGTAGTTAGACCAGTTTGAACCGAATTCAAATTCGAGGATGATACCGGTGGCGACACCGATGGCGAAGTTGATGCCGAACAGTTTCATCCAGAATTTGGTGGCTTTCAGCCATTCCTCGTTTCCTGTCCGGACCCATGCGGTCTCCATGATGGCGATCAGAAACGCCAGACCGAGAGTCAGGGGGACGAACATGTAGTGGTAGACGGCGGTCATGGCGAACTGCCAGCGCGACCACTCTACTAAAGAGGCGGAAGAGATTTCATACATCATATATCAGGGTTTGTTGGTTAATTCATTCAGGACATGTTCGCTTTTCTCCCGGTCCGTTTTGTAGTGTGCGTTCAGATAGTCGGGCATCAGGAGAAACTTGAAGACGAAAAACAGGATCAGGACCTTGATCAGGATAATGGCCCACAACATTTTTCCCCAGCGGGGCATGTCGCGGAAGCCGTCATAATAGAGGTGCCATACGCGTTTCAGCATTTTTCTTTTTTACGTATTTTTTTCATAAAGAAACGTAATAAAGATATGAATGTTTTTTTTCTAAAATGTTTTTT
>CAZYJV010000078.1:0-9785 GCA_964647845.1 uncultured Odoribacter sp. | reverse complement strand
TCCCCGGAAAGGCTGGTTTATAACAAAAAGAAAGCGTGGGAACTTTAGTTTATCTGCCTTACGGGTCT
Source organism: uncultured Odoribacter sp. (assembly GCA_964647845.1). Taxonomy (GTDB): domain Bacteria; phylum Bacteroidota; class Bacteroidia; order Bacteroidales; family Marinifilaceae; genus Culturomica. The sequence goes on along the minus strand of CAZYJV010000078.1, from coordinate 9,717 downwards.
GGACTCCCTGTACAAAAATAAACAGTTACCCACGCTTGGCCGGGTATATATATGTGTATATACGGCAAACGCGAGCGTTTGTACTGTTATCCCTTTGTACAAGAAATTGTCCAGATTTCTAAGGCAAGGATAAAGCTAAACGCTTCAAACAAATATGTCCGCTGCGATGGAATACGCTTATTCACATCGTAGCGGAACAAAGATATATAAAAAGTTGAAAGGTTGAAAGAGTTGAAAAAGTTAAAGAATCGCGTCCCCCCCTTTCAACATTTCCCATAGGTTTCCCTATACCAACTCCGAAGCAATTGCTATGCGCAACCTATGACGATGCCGGCAAAGACTCCTGTTCAGGCTTTTTGCTCCTGCCGGAATTCGTCGATTTCCTGCAGGATGTTGTCCATGGTGTACAGGGTCTTGCGGTGTTTGTAGAATCCGATGACGATGCCGGCAATGACTCCTGCAATACACCCGTAGATGAAAAACTGTCGCGATTCCTCGTCGATGGTGGAGGCGGTCTGGATTTCAAAAATCAGCCATGCGAACCAAAGGCAGGCCAGGGGAATGCCGATTTTCAACCAGTTGGCATACCGGCGTTTCAGCCGGTAGGTCTTCTTGTATATTTCGGCAAGGTCATCCGATACGACGTCCTTGACCTGCAAACCGTGGTGAGAGGTATAGGTGTGGAAGGCGGCAAGCAGCAGGGCGACGATGGTGAGGCAGCAAAACCAGGCGGAGATGCCGATTCTGAAGAATGACAATGAATACGAGGCGGCGAGGAGCTGCAGGATGATCGTTCTCCGGGCAACGTTGTCGAGGGTGCTGATCTTTTGGGAGACGATTTTCCGTATCATCTTCTCGTTCACGATGATTTCCCGGTCGAGTTTGCGGTGGAGGAGGGTCAGTTGTTCCCGCATTTCCTGTAATTCCGTATGATTTGAATATTGTTCCATTTCCGAATGTTTTTAGTTGTTGGACATCTTTTTTAATTCTTCCTTAATCCGAAACAGGCGGACGGATACGTTCTTTACCGAGATCCCCACGATGGAGGCGATTTCTTCGTAACTCATGTTTTCCAGCCATAGCAGGACGATTGCCCTGTCGAAAGGCTTCAAACGGTGGATGCGGTCGTACAGCATCCTGATTTGCCGGGAATCCTCGTCTTTGTCCTCGAAAAGGTTCATGTCGGTAGGCAGCGGTACGGTCATGTTTCTTTTCTTCCTGCGCTCCGATGAAACGCAGGTGTTGAAGCATACCCGCCATATCCAGGTGGAGATGTCGCTTTTGTGTCGGAAGTCCGGCAGGCCTTTCCAAAGATTAAGCAGGGATTCCTGAAAGAGATCGTTTATCTCGTCGGAGTCTTTCGAGAACATAAAACATACGGTGTAAATCGTGTTTTTATGCTCTTTTACAATTTGCGCAAATTCTGTTTCCGATGTGTCCACGTTGTTCTTCTGATTAATTTTTGTCCGTTAGACGCTCTTCTCTTCGGAAAAACTACATATTATTTCTGTTTTTTTCAATCTCCCGGAGGTTTTCCATTTTTTTCTTCCGCAAAAAGCCGTTGATGTCCTCCAGATGTTCCGTCACCTTTCGGTTGCCGAATTCATAGACTTTCTTTACCAGACCGTTGAGGAAATCGCGGTCGTGGGAAACGACGATCAACGTCCCGTCGAAATTGATCAGGGCATTTTTCAGAATGTCTTTCGTTTTTAAGTCCAGGTGGTTCGTCGGCTCGTCCAGTATCAGGAAATTAACGGGCTGCAGCAGCAGTTTGATCATGGCCAACCGGGTGCGTTCCCCTCCGGAAAGGACTTTCACTTTTTTGTCTATATCGTCGCCGCTGAACATGAAAGCTCCCAGCAGGTTCTTCGTATTGCTTTTCAGTTCGGGAGGCGTGACGTCGTCCACTGTCTGGAAAACGGTCAGTTCTTCATCCAGCAGGGAAGCCTGGTTCTGTGCGAAATAGCCGATCTGCACATTGTGTCCCAGCGTCAGTGTTCCCGAATAGTCCGTTATTTCGCTCATGATACATTTGACGAGGGTGGATTTCCCTTCTCCGTTTCGTCCGACGAATGCCACTTTTTCCCCCCGCTCCAGCGTAAAATGGGCGTTGCTGAATACTTCATGGCTGCCGTAGTGTTTGGACAGATCCTGTATGATAAGCGGGAAATTGCCCGAGCGGGGAGAAGGGGGGAATTTCAGCCGCAGGGCGGAAGTGTCTTCTTCGTCCACTTCTACGAGCTCCAGTTTTTCCAGCATCTTTACCCGGGACTGTACTTGCAGGGTTTTCGAATAGGTGCCTTTGAAGCGTTCGATAAACTCTTTGGTTTCGGCAATCATCTTCTGCTGTTCGTCGTAAGCCTTTTGCTGTTGCTGCCGGCGTTCCTCCCTCAGCACCAGGTATTGGGAATAATTGACTTTATAGTCATAGATGCGCCCCATGGTGACTTCGATGGTGCGGGTCGTGATGTTGTCCACGAAAGTCCGGTCGTGGGAAATCAGCACCACCGCCTTCCCGTTCTCAATCAGAAAGCTTTCCAGCCACTGTATGGAATCGATGTCCAGGTGATTCGTCGGCTCGTCCAGCAGAAGCACATCCGGATTCTTCAGCAACATTTTGGCCAGTTCGATGCGCATGCGCCAGCCGCCGCTGAAATCGGACGTGGGGCGTTTGAAATCCTCGCGTCTGAATCCTAAGCCGAGCAGTGTTTTTTCGACATCCGCCTCGAAATGGGTCATATCGATGCTGTAAAATTTCTCGCTGAGTGTGGATACCTCTTCGATAAGTTTGTAATATTCCGGAGAATCGTAGTCCGTCCGTTCCGTCAGCTGGCGGTTCAGGTCCCCGATCCGCTGTTCCATTTCAAACAGATGGGAGAATGCCTGCGAAGCCTCTTCGAAAACCGTTCGTCCGTCCTCCGTCATCAGGTGTTGCGGCAGATAGGCGATGACCGTGTCTTTCGGTGCCGTTACGCTTCCTTTGGTGGGTTTCCGCACTCCTGCCAGTATTTTCAGCAGGGTGGATTTGCCTGCGCCGTTTTTCCCCATCAGGGCGATACGGTCTTTTTCATTAATCTGAAAGGAAACATCTTTAAAAAGGATGCGGTCTCCGAAATCTACTGTAAGTCCGTCTGCTGAAATCATAATGTCGGTTTGAAATGAAAACTCCGTCAAAGTTAGAAAAAAGGCCGTATATGTATTATTAATTTTTTTTATGATGACAATCATAGGTATCCTTTTGTCGAAAATATATTTTTGCGGAACAAAAGGGTGTGAAGAATGGGCGAACATATTTCTTTCCGCAGAAACGAGGGATTGATTACCGTAAAACCTTACTGGAAAGGGAATCCGGTGGTAAAGGGACGTTTTGTCAACCGGCAGCACCGGATGAGGCACGGCATGGGGAATATCTTGAAATGGCGGTTTTCCATGAATCCCCAGCGAAAAGAAAAAAGACGGGAAAAGTGGACGCCCCGGCTGGAATATCTGCATACCCTCGCTTCTGTCCGGGGGGATGCGTTGGTGTGGCTGGGCCACAATTCTTTTTTTATGCAGTTCGGCGGCAAGCGCCTGATGTTAGATCCCGTATTCGGCAACATTCCTTTTGTGCGTCGGCGCAGCGAATTGCCCGTGAATCCGGATATTTTCCGGGAGATCGACTATCTGCTGCTGAGCCACGATCATTTCGACCACCTGGACAGGCGGAGCATTGCGCGCTTGTATGGAAACAATCCGCAGATGAAGGCATTCTGCGGATTGGGTGTCGGGACATTGCTGAAAGGATGGTTTCCCGACATGCAGGTGACAGAAGCCGGATGGTACCAGCAGATGGAGGACGGGGACCTGAAACTGACCTTTTTACCGGCCCAGCACTGGAGCAAGCGTTCCGTGCACGACGGCGGACAAAGGCTGTGGGGGGCTTTCATGATACAGGCGAATGACATTTCCGTTTATTACAGCGGAGATACTGGCTATTCCGGGCATTTTACGGAGATTCCCGAGCTGTTCAGCGCTCCCGATTATGCTTTGCTGGGAATCGGAGCCTATAAGCCCCGGTGGTTTATGCAGCCCAACCACATTTCGCCCTATGATTCGTTGAAAGCTTCGGTGGAAATGAAAGCGAAAGTGACCATCCCGATGCATTACGGTACTTTCGATTTGTCGGATGAACCTTTGAGCGATCCTCCGAAGGTTTTCGAGGAGGAAGCCCGCAAACGCAGTATTCCGGTGATTATTCCCGGTTTGGGCGAGGTGATAGAAATCAAGAAACAGACCGGTTAAATAAAAAATACGGGACGCGGGTCCCGTATTGTCGTGACATTGCAGCAGCAGCTTAACGCAAAGTTTTGGTGCTCTTTTTAGTAGCCGCTCTGTGCTGCTCCTGGTTTTCACGTTGCGTTTTTTTGTCAGTGCTCCTTTTGATCTGACTTTTCTCTGAATTTTTACTTGTACTGTTCATGGCACTTAATTTAATAGTTAGTTACCGGACTAAACGTGAAGAGACCGCTGGAAGTTGGACAATAAACTGAAAATTAGTATAATATAGTATAACGTCGGATTTTCCGGTAAACGCAGATAAATGCCGGGATGAGAAACAGGTCGGCGGCAATCCAGGCCATCGGGTCCCCGAAACAAACGGCGAGGTAGCCGAATGCCGGTACGGCGAATACACTGACCAGCGCCCGGGCGATCATCTCCGATACGCCGGAGAGCATGGCCAAATTCGTAAAGCCTGCACCCTGTATCGTGTAGCGAAGAATGCAAAGCAGCCCCAGGGCCGGGAAGAAGCAGGCGGCGACATGCAGGAACAATTCCGTATTTTTCAGGATTTCCGCTTCTGCAGCGTCGACGAACAACAACGCTAGCAGACGTGAGGAGCTCAGCAGGATAGCGAACGTGAGTGCGGTGTAGAGAAGCATAATCCCTACGCTGGCTTTGATGCCTTCCAGAATGCGCTGCGGTTTCCCGGCGCCGTAGTTCTGGCCGCTGTATGTCGCCATGGTGATACCCAGACTTTCCAGCGGACAGAGGAAGAACATCTTGATGCGCACGGCAGAGGTAAAGGCGGCGACACAGGCGGTTCCCAAAGCGTTGTTGGCACTTTGCAGCATGATGCTTCCGATGGCCGTGATGGAAAACTGAAGGCCCATCGGAATACCGATTTTCAGCAGCTTCCGGGCCAGTGCCCCCTGGAATTTGCGTTCTTCCGCCACGGGTTTCAATATCTGGAAATGCCGGAACATATAGAAATAGCACAAAAGTGCGGATACGCCCTGCGAAACGACTGTGGCGATGCCGGCGCCTGCGACGCCCCATTTGAGCACCAGTATGCAGACAAGGTCCAGCAAAACGTTGAGAACCGTGGCGAAAAGCAGGAACCAGAACGGGGTTTTGCTGTCGCCTAATGCCCGGATGATGCTGGACAGCAGGTTGTATAAAAAAGTGCAGGGGACACCGACAAACGTGACTAACAGATAGGCGTACGCACCGTCGAAAATATTTTCGGGCGTCTGCATGATATGCAGTATATCGGCACAGAACAGGCTCGTCAGCATGGCAATGACGACCGACAGGACAAGCGATAATTTCAGGCTGACGAAGATATAGCGACGCATCAGGCTGTAATCCCTGGCGCCGAATTTCTGGGCTACGGGAATCCCGAAACCGCACCCGCAGCCGTTGCAAAAGCCTAAAATGAGAAATATGACGGAACTGCTCGCCCCCACCGATGCCAGCGAATGGATGCCCAGGTATTTCCCGACGATGGCAGCATCCACCAGCGAATAGGTCTGTTGGAGTATGTTGCCTAACAGCAGGGGCAAGGTGAAATTTACGAGAAGCGGCAAAGCCCGCCCTGTTGTCATTTCTTTTGAAGTCGTCATAAATCGGTGGCCTGATTTCTTCGGGCAAAATTAAATTTTCTTTCTTTTATTTTGCATTATATTTGTACGAAAGAAATGAAGCGTGAAATGTTGCCGTTGAGCGTATGGAAATAAATTAAAGTAACAGAACGATGAAAAGATTACAGATTTTATTTGTGTGTCTGCTGGCTGTTTTAGGTCTGAAAGCCGCGGAACTGAAATCCCCGGACGGAAATTTGGTCTTGCGGGCGGAAGTGAAAGACGGGCGTCCGGTGTACAGCCTGGACTACAAACAACGTCCGGTGATAAAGCCGAGCAGTCTGGGACTGGAGTTAAAAAATGACAAGGACCTGATGGGGGGCTTCAGCATTGCCGGAGAGCAGGTTTCCTCTTTTGACGAAACCTGGCAGCCGGTGTGGGGAGAGGTGAAGAATATCCGGAACCATTACAACGAGCTGGCACTGACGCTTAGGCAGGAGGAAACCGGACGGACGATGATCATTCGTTTCCGTTTGTTCAATGACGGTCTCGGTTTCCGCTATGAGTTTCCCCAGCAGCCGGAACTGAATTATTTCGTTATCAGGGAGGAACATACCCAGTTTGCCATGGCAGGCGATCATAAGGCTTTCTGGATCCCGGGCGATTACGATACGCAGGAGTACAGTACGGTGACTTCCAAGTTGTCGGAGATCCGGGGATTGATGAAGGGGGCGATTACGCCCAATTCCTCGCAGACGCCGTTTTCGCCGACAGGCGTGCAGACTTCGTTGATGATGAAAAGCGACGACGGATTGTATATCAATATCCACGAAGCCGCTTTGGTGGATTACGCCTGCATGCATCTGAACCTGGACGATAAAAATATGGTGTTCGAGTCCTGGCTGACACCGGATGCCGTTGGTGACAAAGGCTATATGCAGGCTCCCTGCAAGTCGCCGTGGAGAACCGTGCTGGTGAGCGACGATGCCCGGGAAATCCTGGCTTCCAAACTGATACTGAATCTGAACGATCCCTGTGCCTATGAGGATGTTTCGTGGATTAAACCTGTAAAATATGTCGGAGTATGGTGGGAAATGATTACGGGAAAAAGTACCTGGTCGTACTCCGACCTGCCAGCAGTGAAGCTGGGAGAGACGGATTATTCCCAAGTAATCCCCAACGGGAAACATGCGGCGAATACCGCGCATGTGAAAAAATACATAGACTTCGCAGCCGAACACGGCTTCGACCAGGTATTGGTGGAAGGCTGGAATGAAGGCTGGGAAGACTGGGCAGGAAAGACCAAAGACTACGTGTTCGACTTTGTTACTCCTTATCCCGACTTCAATGTGGATGAATTGCGCCGCTATGCCGCCTCCAGGGGCGTGAAACTGATGATGCATCATGAGACTTCCTCTTCGGTGCGTAATTATGAGCGGCACATGGAAAAAGCATATCGGTTCATGGCAGATAACGGGTATAATGCGGTGAAGAGCGGCTACGTCGGAAATATCATTCCGAGGGGAGAATACCATTACGGGCAGTGGTTGGTGAATCACTATCTGTATGCGGTGAAAAAGGCCGCCGAGTATAAAATCATGGTCAATGCCCATGAAGCTGTACGCCCTACGGGTCTGTGCCGCACCTATCCGAACCTGATCGGGAATGAATCGGCCCGGGGGACGGAGTACGAGGCTTTCGGAGGCAGCAATCCCGACCATACCACGATCCTGCCGTTTACCCGGTTGATGGGAGGGCCGATGGATTATACGCCGGGGATCTTTGAAATGAAAGTGAGCAAAGCGAATCCGGACAACCATTCTTTTGTTCACTCCACGCTGGCCCGCCAGCTGGCTTTGTACGTGACCATGTACAGCCCCCTGCAGATGGCGGCCGATATGATAGAGAATTATGAGCCCTATATGGATGCGTTCCAGTTTATCAAGGACGTTGCGGTGGATTGGGATGACAGCCGCTACCTCGAAGCGGAGCCGGGCGATTATATCACCGTGGCGAGGAAAGCCAAAGGGACGGAAAACTGGTTCGTGGGCTGTACGGCCGATGAAAACGGGCACGTCTCCGAGCTGGCGTTCGATTTCCTGGAGCCGGGGAAAAAATATGTCGCCACTCTGTACACCGATGCCAAAGATGCCCATTATGAATACAACCCGCAGGCTTATACGATTCGCAAGGGCATTCTGACCCATACTTCGAAATTGAAGCTGAAAGCCGCTCCCGGCGGCGGGTATGCCATAAGCATTCTGGAGGTTACCGACCCGCAGGATTTGAAAGGATTGAAGAGATTATAAACTGAGAACCGGATATAAATGATGGAAGAACTGACATTGACCACCCCTTCTATTTTATTTTCAGCCATTTCGTTGATAATGCTGGCCTATACGAACCGTTTTCTTGCCTATGCGGCAGTCATACGAAATCTGAATGCCGAACACGCAAACAATCCTACGGCAGTAACGGCCCGGCAGATCGAGAATTTAAGGAGACGGTTGTATATCACGCGCACCATGCAGATATTCGGGGTGCTGAGCCTTTTGCTCTGTGTGGTATGCACTCTTTTTATTTATGTCGGCTGGCAACTGGCAGCCGTCTATATGTTTACCGTCTCCTTGTTGCTGCTGGTGATCTCTTTGGCGTTGTCGGTGAAAGAACTGCTGATTTCGGTAAAAGCCCTGGAATACTATTTGGACCGGGTGGAAAATGGTGAATAAGGGCTTCCCGAATCAGGTTCTTTTTAAAGGGGACGATTGGCATACAGATCGTCAAAATTTACAGGACGTTTCACCTGCTCTTCTGTTTCATTGCCAAGAGCGGTGCCTGTTTCCAGATCTTTTTGCGCGCCCTCGTCGTCTCCTTTCAGTTTTTTCGCTTCCGCCCGGGCAAGATAGGCTTTTCCGAAATCCGGGTTGATTTCCAGGGCTTCGTCGAAGTATCGTATCACTTCGTCGATCCGCTGGTTTGCCAGCAGAATGCGCCCGCTTTCGAGGTAGGCCTGTTCATGAAAAGGATTGAGTTCCGTTACCGTGGCGTAATCTTGCAGGGCGGTTTCGTAATCCTGAAAGGCCTCCCGGATTTTTGCCCGCTGCATATAGGCGGCTTCTTCCTCGGGGGCGAGTTCGATAGCCCTGTTGATGTCATCGAGCGCCTTTTCGTATTGGCCGGTATTGTAATAAGCCGAAGACCGCAGCAGAAAAATGTCCATGGCATCGTCTTTCAGGCCTGCGGCTTGTGTCAGATCGCTGATAGCCTCCTCCATATTGCCGAGTTTATACCGGGCGTTCGCCATGAGCAGAAATGCCCGGTAGTCCGGAGCATGCTGCAATACGGATTGACAATCCTCGATAGCGGCTTCGAACTGCTCTTCCTGCAGGTAAAGCTGTGCCCGCTTGAGAAACGTATCGGTGTCTTCCGGAACCAAAGCCGTCAGACGATTGTAAGTTTCAATCGCCTCGGCATATTCCCCCTGCTGTATGTAAGCCGTCGCCAAATACTCCAGCGTCTCAGCCTCTTCCCGGAAATTCAAGGCCTCGTTGAAACAACGGACGGCATATCCTGTTTTGCCCATTTTCAGGGCTTTAACCCCGTCGTATTTGAGGATGTCGAATTTCCGTTCTTTCTCCTTTTCTTCTGTCTTTTCTCCATCACCTGCATGACCTCCGAAAAGAGCTTTAAAAAAACTGCCCATCTTGCTCTGTTTTAAAAAAGCAAAATAACAAAATCCTTTCCTCAAAAGCAAAATACAATGAGAGGTGGAAAATCCGGATAAAAAGAAAAGCAGCTACTTTCGTAACTGCTTGATTCCGAGTGGTCCCACTTGGGCTTGAACCAAGGACCCCCTGATTATGAGTCAGGTGCTCTA
>CAZYJV010000077.1:0-9843 GCA_964647845.1 uncultured Odoribacter sp. | reverse complement strand
TTTTTTCGTCAGGCAATACCGCGACAAACGGGTCACTTCGCTTTGTCGGAGTATTTCAGTTCGGTCAGGAAAGCGACCAGCAATCCGATCCCACCGAAGATAAACAGACAGGCTCCGTAGATAATTCCGGCAATACCGTGATGAGAAACATAAGGGCTTTTCTCCAGATAGTCAGGAATGTATGCGGCGCATAGCATGAAACCGACCAGAAATCCCAGACCGATACCGATCAGCAGGCATCCGGACTTCAACGCCCCGAAAGAAAAGCGGCGCCCGGACAGCAGGTTCAGATTGAACTTTCCTTCCGTACAGGCTGTATCCAACTTATCTCCCAGTTTTTCAATAATCGCCAGTCTCTCCCTTCTGCGGACAAAAAGTTCAAACAGGCTGTAAATAGTCGCAAAAACAATAAACGTAACCAACGGTGTAACAATGAAATCCATAACTTTAAAATTTAGTCGTTAATAATAATCTGTTTTGTTCTTTGCCCGTTTGACGCCGGTATCGGTTACAGGTTACAAATTTCCCCGCTGTTTTTTACAAAAAATAATATTCCGGTTATTTTTTTAATTTTATCCTCCGAAATGTGTAACCGAGGAATCCGGACTGCGTCCAAAAGGCGATATGAATGAACTGGACGATACATATTATATAAACAAGGTGCTCGACGGCCATACCGAATATTTTTCCCGGCTGGTGGACAGGTACAGCCATCGTATGTATGTCCTGATATTCAAAATCGCAGGAAACAGGGAGGAGGCAGAGGAAGTCACCCAGGACGTATTTCTGAAAACATTCCGGACACTGCACAAATTCAAGGGGGAATGCCGTTTCTCGACCTGGCTTTACCGGATTGCCTATACATCGGCCATATCCGCGACCCGGAAAAAGAGGAAGGAATTTGTCTCTCTGGACGACCTGGCCCTGAACAATATCGCCGATTCGCAAGTGGACGACGCGTTCAACGGGGATGATTCCGCCCTGTTATTAGCCAAACTGGAAAAAGGCCTCGAGCTGCTTTCTCCGGACGAAAGGGGGTTGATCAGTCTCTTCTATACGGAAAATCATTCCGTCGAAGAGATCGCCACTGTAACCGGCCTGAGCGGAAGCAACGTAAAAGTAAAACTGCACCGGATACGCAAGAAATTATATTCCATCATAAACGACATGCCATGAAGCAGGACCTGTATAAAGACAAAATCCTTTCGGAATTATTCCGGCAGAAAGAGGAAATTCCGGCGTCCGACGTACTGAAAAAACAGATTATGCAGAAGGTGTACAAGTCCCGGAAGAGAAAGGAACTCGGCAATTTCTGCCTTGTCGGGGCGACCTCCTGCCTCATGCTGACAGGAGCCATCGTGATGCTGAAATATTATCTGAACGTGGATTTCTCAATGTTATTCCAGGGCTTTACAAAAAAGCCGGACAATTTTTTATTGCCCGACCTTCTGCCTGCGCTTTTCATCAGCCTCATCGCGTGCGGACTGCTATGGATTGACCACCGCATACGCAAAAAATGGCTCCGCACTTAATCCGGATAAAGCGGCTGGCGTATCAGTCCCGTAAATAGTTCCACATAGCGGGCGACAACAGCCCTGGCAAAGCGTTCTCCTTTTTGCGCCGAGGCTTTGCGGGGATTCCCGATACCGGTGTCCTCCGTCACTTTCGTCCAGTTCCTGGGCACCCATGCCACTTTATCATTCAGCGCCTTCACACCGAAGGGCTTGCTTTTCCCCTCGCCGGCGTCTTCCAGTTTCACCCACTCGGGATGGTAATACATCATGACGGAAGTTTCCAACTCTCCCGCATGGTCGTCTTTTTCTTCAAAATAACCGGCAGGCGGTTCGACGGTAAACCATTCGGACGAAGCGATCAGAAAATCGGGATAATCCACGGCCAAATCCCGTATCATGCTTTTGAAGCTGTTCCCGCCGTGTCCGTTGACGATCACCATTTTGCGAATTCCCTGGTGGTGCAGCGACGCCACCAGGTCACTCAATATCGCCTTCTGCGTTTCATAGCGGTAATGAATACAAAACAGCAGATCCCGTTGTCCCGGGTTCTGCGCCCCCATGGCGACAGGAGGCAGAACCATTACTTTCAAGCCCTCCTTTTCTTCCACCTGCCTGGCAGCATCCAGGGCTATCGCCTCCGAAAGTATGCAATCCGTCAGATAGGGTAAATGCTGGTTATGCGGTTCAGTCGCGCCCCACGGCAGCACGACCAGGTCGTATTTCACTCCCCGGGCTTTGCCATAGGGGGTTATTGCCAATTGAGTTCCGATATTTTCCATTATGAGCTGTTTCAGATTCTGTATTTCTATGATTATTACCGCAAAAATAACAAAAGAACACAAAAATTTTACCACCTTTGTCCGGCAAAAGAAGATACCATGGAATTCACGCTGACAGAAGAATACATCGAATTGATCCGTTTATTGAAAACGACGCGGCTTGCCGAAAGCGGCGGGCAGGCCAAACTGATGGTCGAAAACGGCGATGTGTGGCGCAACGGAGTCCGGGAATACCGGAAAAGAGCTAAAATCCGCAAAGGGGAAACGATTACGGCAAACGGCATGACCATCAACCTTCTGTAACCCCTTTCCTTTGCTTCTCTATTTCAAAAGCGATGCGATGACTCTCGAGCGAAGTCTCTATGCCCGTCCGTAAAAAAGAGGCATCCCCCTCGCGGACGGCCCGAATAAAATCCGCAACGATGTTCAAATCGGCCCCTCCGTGGAAATTACACTCTCCGCAATAGGCCGAAAAATCATACGTTTCATCCGGCCGGGCATCGAAATACCTGACGGTCAGATTCTTTTCATCGCCATAGATTTCTCCCCGGCTGCACATCACACGGGTCCTTCTTCCCCCTTCCTTCGTGAAGCCTTCCATGGAAAAACTAACGGTGATTCCGTCCTCCATCTGCATAGCCACCACCTGATGGTCGACCACATCGTTGTCGCAACGGTATACGCACCGCCCGTACGGGCCTTCCTTCAGTTCCCGCAGAATATAAGGTTCCGGATCCTCCCCTTCCGGTATGTCGAAATGACGCAGCCAGCGTTTGCGGCGCAGATATAAATCGCAGGCGGAAAAAGGGCATTCCCCTTCCACCGCACACCCGTCGATACAGCGTTCCGTACTCCCCTCCGGCGCATGCTCCTCACAGAACCATTTCAGGGAACCGTACGAACTGACAGCCGTACACTTCCTGCCCGTCAGCCATACCAGCAAATCCAGATCATGACAGGCTTTCGAAAGTATCATCGGATTGGTTTCCTCCTCTTTTCTCCACAACCCGCGGACAAAGGCGTGCGTCATGCGTTCTATCCCGACGGACTCGACGTGATTGACACTTATGATCTCCCCCAGGACCCCGCTTTCCAGTATTTCTTTGAAGCGGATGAAATAAGGATGATAGCGAAGTACATGACAAACGCTGACAATGCGGTTCGATGCCTTCGCTTTGGCAACGATGGCGGCACATTCATCCCACGTGCGGGCGATCGGTTTCTCCAGCAGAATGTCATACCCCTTTTCCAGGGCCTGAAGCGCCGGCAGGTAATGCAAATGGTCGGGGGTACACAAGAACAAAGCATCCGCCTGTTTCGGCAGTCTCAGAAAATCTTCCCAAGAGGGATAACTGCCGTCTGCGGGTATTCCGAAACGCTGCCTGTAATGCTCCCGCCTGACGGCATTGGGCTCTATCACCGCGACAATCTCCATCTCCTCCGGATGTATCCGGGCATATTCGGAATAAGCATTCATCCGATTACCGGCCCCCATAGCCGCCACCTTCACTTTTGCCATAAATCAAACACTGAGAAATTAGTACATTTCAAGCATATCTTTCAGCGAACCCAGATAATAGTTCTTCCATCCCTCGACAATCTCCTCCTCCACTTCATCGGGGATGTCCGTATGAGTCAGTCTGACGCAAGTCGCACTCCCCTCTTTTTTCAGGGTAAGCGTGACAATGGAATTTTTCTCGTGCTCGCCGAAGAACCATTCCTGCACCAGCTTTTTGTTCGGAACGACTTCGATATTCACCCCGCAGATATCTCCCTCCCACAACGAGAAGACATATCCTTCTTCCGCTTTCATATCAGCCGGATAGCCGCTCCACAGTTCAATCTGGAAAGGATTGGTAAGGGCTGTGAATACCTCTTCCGGCTCAGCAGCTATCTTCAGTTCATAATTGAAGTTTCCCATATCTCCGCTTTTAATTCACTCTATATCCGGCGCAACCGAAACGATTGCGCAACCGAAGCATGTTTACAAAGATACGAATAAGTTGAGTGCAATGCCAAATTTATTTGAGCATTGCCGAACATGAGTATCTTGGGCGAAGCCAAAGATACGAATAAGCGAGCGCAAAAGCAAGTTCACTTGTGTTTTGCCGAAACGGAGTATCTAAAACGAAGTTAAAGAGACGAAAAACCGGCAGTTTTATCTTCCGAACGCAAAAACGATATAATTTCCCGGGGCGCAGCGGGACAAGCCCTCCCGCATGCCTCCAGCAATTCCGCCACCGCCGTCTCGACGGGCAGTTTTCCAAAATATCCGGCGTGTACGAAGTTGAGATATTTCAGCACCCGGAACGCGTTGAAATAATCATAAAACCTTTTCCGGAAAAAGGGAAGCGATGCCACATTGTCATTGATTTCCCGGATTTTTTCAGGGAAAGCGGCACTTTCCAGGAAGCGGCGCAGGCATTCCGGCTGTTTCCGCACATAATCGCGGACGGCCTGTTCTTCCGCCCGGTACAGCAAGGGTATGTCCTCGAAAAATGACTTCAATACGCGGAAAGCCGCAGGATTATAAGTCAGGAAAATCCCGCCGTCTTCCATGATTTTCCGGACGGACTGTCCGGTACCGAAAGGCGTGCGCGAGGAAATCCGGGAGGAAGGCCGGACGGTTGTGGTCGTCAAATCGGCAAAACGTCCCGTAGCAATCAATTTCTGTAAGAAATAAAAATCCTCCCCCGCCTGCTTTTTATTCATCCCTCCCTGCGCCACATAATCGGCAGCCCGGCAAGCAAAGGCGGAACCGATGCACTGATAGGCATGCGGATGCCCGGCATAGCGCAAAGCCCGGCAATAATAACGCAGATACATCTCATATTTGACAATCGCCTCCTGCAACTTCGGATCAGCCCCTTCCCAGCGATGGGCATAATGAATCGCCGCGCCTGCCGCATCCGACTCCCCGAAATAGCGGAGCAGCTCTTCAAAATAATTCGCTTCCACCAGCGTATCGGCATCCAGGGAAGCGATGATGCCGTCCGGCCGCTTTTCCGCATAAAAATACCATGCCGCAGCATCCATCGCCATTTTCCGCACCACCCCGACACCGGATTCCGCAACAGGCAGATCAAAAGCCGATGCGATATGAAATTCCGGTCCGGGCGTACGGATCGCTGCAACATACTCCCGGAGAGCCGTTAACGTCGCCTCGTTTCTTTTTTTTATTTCCGGCCCGCAGTTTTCCGCGTGATTCACCACCACAATCACCCCCGCACGTCCTTTCGTCAGGCGGCAGGCCCTCAGGGAATCCAGTGTTTCGAAAAGTTCCGGTTCATCCAGTACGGGTATGATGACAATCAAGGACAATTCCCCGGAGAAAGCGGGGTGAAAGAAGGGCGGGTTTCTGTGCAGATAGCGTTCAAAAATCTTCATAAAAAAGAAAAAGGCTGATTACTCAGCCTTTTTTTTATACTGTTCGTTCAGTCTCCTGACCACGTCCTGGGTTATATCGAAGCCGTCCGCCGCATAAAGCACATTGCCGGCAACGACGGTACTCAGCACGATTTCATATCCTTTTTCCTTGTTGTATTTCGCCAGGAATTCGGTAATGGAGTCGAACAACTTCTTGTTCAGGTCGCTCTGCTCCTTCATCATTTTCTCCGTCATTTCCTGTTGCAGCTGCTGCAGTTTCTGATTTTTTTCCAGCAAATCCTGCCGTGCGGCCTCCGCCCGTTCGGCAGATATGAATCCGTTGTTCTCCAGTTTCCGCTGGAACTCACGGGCCTGCCGGTCCAGATCTTTGGCTTTTATATTCAGTTCCGTATTCCTTTCCTCCTGTTTTTTCAGGAAGGCTTCGTTCAGTTCCACTGAAAGAGCATAGTTACGCAACAAGGTATCCGTATTTATATATACAATCTTCGCATCCCCTTTTCCGACATGGTTTCCGCTTTCACCGACATTGGCAGAGGCACAGCTATTACCGGTAAAATGCAGGACGTACAACACACCGACAGCGATTAATAACACTACATTTAATGCGATGGAATAACTCTTCATAATCTTATAGCTTCGTTAATAAAATATGTGCTGCATCAATCAGCAGAATTGTTCGGCAAAGATACATTTATCTTCTTTGAATTGATACGATTTTTCCCTTTTTTCTGGCGTTTAAATTCTATTTCGGCGCATCCGCCGGCAAAAAGTTTTCACAGTCAGCATTTTAAGTCCGGAACAAATCGGATCAATTCTTTTCATTTTCCCTGGCAATCTCCGTATGCTGCAAAATATTCAGCAAAAGTTCTCTTGCCCGGAACAGCTGAGCTTTCACCGTTCCCAGAGGAATCGCCAGTTCATCCGCAATCTCCTCGTACGAAAACTCATCAAAATAACGAAGTTCTATCAGGCGCTTGTAACGCCCTTTGAGCAGGGAAACCTTTTCACGCATAAAATCGGCCCGCTGCGAACGTATCGCTTCTTCATCCGGGGTGCGGATATCCGCCGGGATGCTGTTTATATATCCCCGGTCGTCCGGATTTATATCGTCCTTATCCAGGGAAACCGTCTGCGTTTTGCGTTTCCGGATAAAATCGATCGTATTGTTGGAAGCTATTTTGAATAACCAGGTACTAAAAGCAAACTGAGGGGAATAATAATTTAAGCTTGAGAAGGCTTTTTCAAAAGCCTCGAACATCAGATCTTCCGCATCGGTTCTGTTGTTCACCATTTTCAGTATCATAAAATATACCGAATCTTTGTACCTTTTGAACAATTCCGAATAAGCTTTCTCGTCACCGGCAATGGCGCTCTTGACCACTTTATAGTCATACAGCGCCTTTTCCGACAGATTATTTGTTATCTCCATTTCTTATTAGTAAAAATTGAGTTTACATTATAGTACCATCTGTATAAAAATCCAATAGAACTAATAATAAACGAAGTTAAGAATAATTTCTTTTGTTTCAGATGCTTCAGGTAGATATTTAGAATTACAAAATCCATTAAAAATGTTAATAAAATGCCTACAATCATGTAATTTTGTAAAATTTTAACATTTATTAGGCAAAAACTCAAAATATAAAATACCATACGTAAAAAATTGTCAGCATTCGCCCTCAGTTTTACCGGAAGCTCCCATCTTCGTCTATTAAAACAGTAATACGTAAAATCTTCCGAACAGGTTTTCTTTCTGCTGTCATTTATTTCGATAAAAGTATCTTTATTTTTTGCGACCCGCACTTTCCCGACTTTGGACAATATCCTAACGATCTCATTGTCATATCCGGCGTAGCTCTGGGAATTCCTGGAAAAGACCTTGCTGGTGAGATACAATCCTTTACGATAGGCCATATTGTACCCATCGCCCAGGACATAGGCCCTGCCTTTCACCAGCAACAGCATTTTCAGATACCGGAGAAAACGGTACATCCGGTGAAAGTTTATCTTTTTCTTTTCCGCCGCATAGTTCGCGTATCCCAGCACGACCGCCGTATCCGGAGTAAAGTAGGAGGCCATGGACTTCACCCACGAATCCGATACGGGGCGGCTGTTTATCTCCGCAAACAGCACGATGTCGTAGCGGGCGGCGAGGATACCTATATTAATAGCCAGTTTTTTCGTGCTTCTGAATTTGGTGTCCGGGAATATCCGCGTCGTACGAAGCTCGGGGTATTTCTGCTGCATCTCGGCCAGAACGTCCTGCGTATCGTCTTCGGAACATTCATCCACCACGATCACCTCATAGGGCAGATAATTCTGCTTCAGAAAATATTCCAGGTTCTCTTTCAGCTCGTCCGCCTTGTTGTTCGCGGTGATGACCAGGGAAACTCCGGTCTCCCCGTTTTCTGAAAAAGACTTTTCCTTCCGGCAGATCACCACCGTGCGGTAAACGACATTTATCAAATGAAATAGAAACAACCCCGCACACAGCAGCAACAAGTATCCGTTATACCCTAAACTTTTCCAAAAAACGATCAAATTATCCATGATACCCCGATAAAATCTTTAAAATTCACAGAAAAAAACCACCTCATTCAGAAACTTTATGCCGAACAACAAAAAGGTGGTATTTTATTCACTCAGAAGCTTCTACGAGCCCGTCGCAAATCCTATTTTAAAAAAAATCAGACAAATATAGTCACTTATTGACGATTTTTTTTGCAATTCAAAATATATTTATCAATTTTAGGTGATTTTACAAACAACAAAAACAAATACATATGACTCAAAAACCAAAAGGAATCATCGGTATCCTGACCGGAGGCGGTGATGTTCCGGGATTAAATCCGGCAATACGTGCAGTGACTATCCGTGCATTGAGAGAAGGATATAAAGTAATCGGCATCAAAAGAGGCTGGAGAGGCTTGATCGACATCGTCCGCGACAAGAAAGCCGACAACTCCGGCAATTTTTTTGAACTGACCGAGGAAATCGTGAACAAAGCCGGCCGTACCGGAGGTACGTTTCTGCACACGTCCCGCACGCGGGCTTCCCATGTGCCTCTGGAATCCGTACCCCAGCACCTGAAAGACAAGTATACCGAAAAAATCAACGACCTGACACCGGAAGTGCTTCAGAACCTCGACTTCATCGGTATCGACTACCTCATCCCCATCGGAGGCGACGACACGCTGAGCTACGGCGTACGCCTGAGCCAGGAAGGGGTGAAAGTCATCGCCATTCCCAAAACCATGGACAACGATGTGCCGGGTACCGACTATTGCATCGGTTTCAGCACCTGCATCACCCGTACCATCGAACTGACCCACAGCCTTCGTACCTGTGCCGGTTCGCATGAACGTCTGCTGGTACTGGAAGTTTTCGGACGCTATGCCGGATTCTCCGCCATGCTGCCGACATTGGCCGGCGCTGCCAACCGCTGCGTAATTCCGGAGTACCAGTTCAACATCGACCACCTCTGCGAGTTGCTTTGCCAGGACCGCTACACCAATCCGAGCAAATACTCCGTAGTGCTGATTTCCGAAGGCGCTTCATACAGCGGCGGGGACATGATGTTCCAGAGCGAGGAGGCCGACATGTTCGGACACAAGAAACTGGGCGGTATCGGAGACCACATCGCCAACCAATTGAAAGAATTGTCGCCCAGATACAATAACGGCGAGACCATCAACGTCATCAACCAGAAACTGGGCTATATGGTACGCTGCGGAAATCCGGACGCCATGGACTCCATCGTTCCGATGGCCTACGGAAACCTGGCCCTGGACCTGATCGGCAAAGGCATGCACGGACGTCTGGTTATCCTCCGCAACGGACGGTATGACAACGCTCCCATCGACATCATCACCAGCACCAAAAAACTGGTGGACGTAGAGAAATTCTACAATACGGAACGTCTGCGTCCCAAATACAACAGCTTCGAATTCATGCCTCAGATGATTCTCTAAAACAGTAAAGGGACTGTCCGGTATCGCGGCAGTCCCTTTTACTTTATTTCTGTACCGTCGTTACTCTTACACCCTATGAAAATACATTTTATCGCTATCGGAGGCAGTGCCATGCACAATCTCGCTTTGGCCTTACACGAAAAAGGATACCGGGTCAGCGGTTCGGACGACGAGATCTTCGAGCCCTCCCGC
>CAZYJV010000076.1:0-10161 GCA_964647845.1 uncultured Odoribacter sp. | reverse complement strand
TTTATAATTCAAAATAACGATAAACGATCCATCTGCAAATCTTGTTTATTATTACTTTTGTGTCCAAGAAAGTGGATATGGTATATTTTTTTATATGTTTGTTAGCTAAACGATAAATAAGAATATATGACGGCGCAATGAAGGAGATAGATAAAAATCTAAGAAACACGATTAACCGATACACTACTTCCGGAATAGAGCAACAGGTGGATTACGACAAGTTCTACCTGTATTCACTTATTACGCACTCCACTGCCATTGAAGGCTCAACCGTTACCGAGGTAGAAAACCAACTGCTGTTTGATGAGGGGATTGCTGCCAAAGGAAGAAGCCTCACGGAGCAAATGATGAATGTGGACCTTAAAAACGCCTATCTCTTCGGCTTTGAATGGACAAAGACTCCCACACCCTATACAGTTGAGCTTCTGTGCGAACTTTCAGCGAAGGTGATGCGGCGCACCGGTTCGGAATATTCTGCATTAGGCGGTACATTCGATTCTTCCAAAGGCGAACTGCGTCGGTGCAATGTGAGTGCCGGTATCGGAGGAAAAAGCTATCTGGCTTTCCAAAAAGTACCCAAGGCAACCGCTGATTTCTGTGTGTGGCTGAATCAGGCAATGTCATCTGTTGACAAAGACGATGTGGCAGCCTGTTATCGGCTGAGTTTTGAAGCCCATTTCCGTCTTGTTACCATTCATCCGTGGGTTGACGGCAACGGCCGTACCACGCGACTGCTGATGAATATGGTACAACGACAGTTGGGGCTTATCCCGTCCATTGTCACGAAAGAGGCAAAAGGAGAATACATACAAGCCTTGATAGACAGCCGTGAAAATGAAAACAGTGTTATTATTCAGGATGTAATGATGGCACAACATATCGCTAATCTGGAGAGCCGGATTTTACAGTATCAAAAAACGATGAATGATACTGTAAATGATACTGCAAGTGATACTGTAAAACCGAATGATACCACTTTCCGGCTTATCGCTGTCATCAAAGAGCATCCCGAATATACTTACGACGAATATGCACAAATGCTGGGTATCGGTCGTGCCACCGTTGCCCGACATATCAGGAAGTTGAACGGAACGGTGATACATCGCATCGGATCGGATAAAGACGGCTATTGGGAGTTTATAACAAAGGAATAGTCATGAGAGATTTCGATATAATAAAGACATAGAAGCTGTTTTGTTCAGCAGATTCGAATGTTTTGATAATATTTCGGAATAGATTACTTTTGTTGGCTGTTTGTATTTTAATTTGTCAGAGATGGAAAAATATCCTGTACCGATGGTTCCCGGGCCGGTTTCCGTGCCTCGGGAGATTCTGAATGCGGCAGTCTGCGACTACGGGTCTGCCGATCTGGAAAAAGAATATGTGGATTTGTATGTTTCGACACAGAAGGCGTTGCAGAAGATCATGCGTACGAAGAACCAGGTGGTGATACAGAGCGGGGAGGGGATGCTGGCGTTGTGGAGCGCTTTGAAAAGTACGCTTGTTCCCGGCGATCGGGTGCTGGCATTGGCGACCGGGTTGTTCGGCTATGGAATAGGTACGATGGCGGAGACGCTGGGGTGTGAAGTCCGGACGGTGGGGTTCGGTTTCGATGAGTCGATCGATGATTTCGAACTGGTGGAGAAGGCGATACGCGAATTTTCGCCGAAGATGATTACGATGGTGCAGAATGAAACTCCCAGCGGTACGGTGAATCCGGTGGATAAAATCGGGGCTTTGAAGGAAAAATACGGCGTGCCCTTGCTGTATGTGGATGCGGTGTCCGGTATCGGTGGAAGCGAGATTAGGACGGATGAGTGGCATGTGGACCTGTGTCTCGGCGGAACGCAGAAATGTCTCTCTGCGCCTGCCAGCCTGTCTTTTTTGTCTGTAAGCGACAGGGCTTGGGAAATTGTCGACGAGATCGGCTATGTCGGATACGATGCCCTGCAGCCTTTCCGTCTGGCGGTGAAGCAGCGTTATTTCCCCTATACTCCGTATTGGCAGGGGACGGCGCAGTTGCACAAAGCCTGTGAGCTGATTTTGGCGGAGGGACTGGGCAAGGTGATTGCACGTCATGCCCGGGTTGCGGAGTATTGCCGGAAGCGTGCCGTCGGGATGGGGCTGAAGTTGTTCCCCCGTCCGGGAGCGATTTTGTCGCCTACCGTTACGGCTTTGTGTGTGCCGGCGAAACGTTCCTGGAAGAAGCTGGATGAAAGCCTGAGGGCACAGGGAGTCGTGGTCGGAGGGAATTACGGATGTCTGGCAGGGAAAGTTTTCCGCATCGGTCACATGGGTTCCCAGGCCGACATGGAGCTGGTGAAGCGGGCGATGGATGCGCTGGAAAGTGTGGTGTGCGGGTAATATGCTGGAATGGTTGGAAGCGCATCAGCTGCCCTGTCTGGTGAGGCGTTACATAGGGGTGACGTGCCCGGGATGCGGTTTGCAGACGGCATTCCTTTTGCTGCTGCGCGGAGAGTGGAAAGCGGCTTTTTTCGCTTATCCGGCTTTGTATCCGTTGATCCTGTTTGTGGCGCTGGGGCTGCTGAGAATTTGCGGGGTGAAAAAAATTTCCCCGGAGTGGGTAAAAATTACCGGTTTTGCTTGCTTGGCAATAATTTTAGTATCATATTTGCTGAAATTAACAAATTAAATTTTCTATATACTTAAAATCGGAAAAATGGAACAAAACAGAATGGATTTGCCGAACTCGACCCTTGTTCTGGTGCTGGGTATCCTGTCGCTGATATTTTGCTGGTGTTACGGTTTCGTAGGACTGGTTCTCGGAATTATAGCCGTGGCCCTGTCGGGCTCTCCCAGACGGATGTATCGGGAGAATCCGGAGAATTATTTCGAATCTTCGTATAAGAATTTGAATGCGGGGCGTGTATGCGGGATTGTCGGTATTTGCATCTCGGCGTTGGTCATCGTGTTCGTGATTTTGATCGTGATGGGAATTCTTGCTGCCGGCTTGAGTTCGTTGCCTTATAATTTGTAAATAACAGAACCGCGTCATGAATTACAGGTTTGAAATCAGTTTGCCGGACAGTTCGGAGTTCCGCTGTGAAATTGCTATTGCCGGAGAACAGACGTTTCAGCAGTTGCATGATAAAATCGTCGAAGTGCTGGAGTACGACGCTTCCCAGATGGCGTCGTTTTATACGATAGACAGGATGGGAAACCGGGGGAAGGAGATCGCCCTGATGGATATGTCGGCGGACGAGGAGGAGTCCGGCACGCTGGTGATGGATTCGACGAAAATCGAGGATGTCATCAATTCCGAGTGCATAGAACTGGAGTACGTCTATGATTTTTTTGACAATAAATATTTTCGGGTAGAGTATGCTGGTGAATATGTGGCGGATTCTGCCGATATTCTGCCGGTATGCGTGTATTGCGACGGGGATATTCCGGAACAGAGCAGTTTCGGTTCCGGCAACGAGTGGGATTTCGATAAATCGGACGAGGAGTATGACGACAGTTTTATGGAGGAGTTCAACGATTATACGGATGAGGGGGATTTCGACGGCGAGGGGGAGGACGATTACGGAGACGATGAGGACGGCTTCGGACGGGGAGGAAGGTATGACGACCGTTATGAAAGTATAGACGATTATCTGGATAAGTTATAATAAATGGTAGGAAAAGCCGGACACAGGCTCGGGGAGAGTCGTGTCCGGCATTTTTTTCGGGCGGGAGCATGGACAAGACGCTTATTGTATTACTGGGTCCCACGGGGGTAGGCAAAACGGATCTGAGTATCGATGTGGCCCAAGCTTTCGGGACGTCGATCGTTTCTTGCGATTCCCGCCAGATATACCGGGAAATGAAGATAGGAACCGCCGTCCCTTCCGACAGGCAGCTGGCGGCGGTTCCTCATTTTTTTATCCGCACGATATCCGTCAGGGAGTATTACAATTCCTGGCAGTTCGAGCAGCAGGCGCTGGAGAGGATTCATGCGCTGCACAAGGAGCGGGATGCGGTCGTGATGTCGGGCGGTTCGATGATGTATATAGACGCCGTGTGCAAAGGTATCGATGATATTCCGACCATCGATCCGGAATTGCGGCAAAAGCTGATGAACCGCTATGAGGAGGAGGGGCTGGAAGCTATCCGCAGGCAGTTGAAGTTGCTGGATCCCGTTTTCTACGAACAGGTGGATCTGAACAATGCGAAACGGGTGCTGCACGCCGTGGAAGTGTGTCTGATGGCGGGCGTGCCTTATTCTTCCCTTCGTACGAACGCGGCGAAAGACCGGGGATTCCGGATTGTCAAAATAGGCCTGATGCGGGAGAAAGAGGAGCTGTACGACCGGATCAATCGCCGGGTGGATCAGATGCTGGAGGACGGTTTGATGGAGGAGGCGCGCAGTCTGTATCCTTATCGGGACTGCAATGCTTTGAATACCGTGGGCTACAAAGAGTGGTTCGAGTTTTTTGACGGGAAAATCGATGAGGCAGAGGCCGTCCGGCTGATAAAGCGCAATTCCCGGCGGTATGCCAAAAAACAGCTCTCCTGGTTCAGACGGGACAATGAAATCCGCTGGTTCCATCCCGATGATAAGGAGCGGATTCTGGATTACCTGCATGCATGAAAGGAAAAAAGGTAAAAAGCCGTGCGGCCTTTTACCTTTTTTGTTTTCCGGTTTTGATTTCTTGCCTGGATTAGTGCGCCCATTCGGCGAAGAAATCGTTGCCTTTGTCGTCGACGATGATAAAGGCGGGGAAGTTTTCCACCCGGATTTTGCGTATGGCTTCCATGCCTAATTCTTCGAAGGCTACCACTTCAACGGATTTGATGCTGTTTTTGGCCAGGATGGCTGCCGGTCCGCCGATGGAGCCCAGGTAGAAGCCGCCGTGTTTCTTGCAGGCGTCGGTAACGGCTTGCGAGCGGTTGCCTTTGGCCACCATAATCATGCTGCCGCCGTGATCCTGGAACAGGTCGACATAGGGATCCATACGTCCGGCTGTCGTGGGACCGAAGCTGCCGGAAGCCATTCCCTTCGGGGTTTTGGCAGGTCCGGCGTAGTATATCGGATGGTTTTTGAAATAGTCCGGCATGGGTTTGCCTTCATCCAGCATCTGTTTGATTTTCGCGTGGGCGATGTCCCGGGCTACGATTAGGGTTCCTGACAGGTTCAGCCGGGTTTTCACCGGATGTTTTGTCAGTTCTTTCAATACGTTTTCCATGGGCTGGTCCAGGTCGATGTTTATGGCCGGGGCGAGGGCGGGAGTTTCTGCCGGCAGAAAACGTGTCGGATTTTTCTCCAGCTGTTCGAGGAATATGCCCTCTTCCGTGATTTTGGCTTTGATGTTGCGGTCTGCGCTGCAGCTCACTCCGATGCCTACGGGGCAGGAGGCTGCATGGCGCGGGAGACGGATAACGCGTACGTCGTGTACCCAGTATTTCCCTCCGAATTGTGCTCCGATGCCTTTTTCCCGGCATATTTTCAGGATTTTCTCTTCCCATTCCAGGTCGCGGAATGCCCGTCCGCCTTCATTGCCGGAAGTCGGGAGGTGGTCATAATAGCCGGCGGAAGCTTTCTTCACCGTTGTCAGGTTGGCTTCGGCGGAGGTGCCTCCGATAACGACTGCCAGATGGTAGGGAGGGCAGGCAGATGTGCCGAGGTCCAGTACTTTCTGGGAAATGAATTTCGTCAGGGTTTCTTCGTTCAGCAGGGCTTTGGTCTGCTGATAGAGGAACGTTTTGTTGGCGGAGCCGCCTCCTTTGGTGATGAATAAAAATTCGTATTTGTTGCCTTGCGTGGCATAGAGGTCTATCTGGGCGGGCAGGTTGCAGCCGCTGTTTTTCTCTTCGGTCATCGTGAAAGGTACGACCTGCGAGTAGCGCAGATTGCAGTCCCGGTAGGTTTCGAAAACCCCTTTGCTGATGGCTTCCGCATCGTTGCATCCGGTGTATACGTTTTCTCCCTTTTTACCGATGCAGATGGCCGTCCCGGTGTCCTGGCAGGTCGGGAGCTCTCCTTCGGCGGCAATCACCTGGTTCAGCAACATGGTATGCGCTACGAATTTGTCGTTGTCGCTGGCCTCCGGGTCTTTCAGGATGTCCGCCAGTTTCTGCAAATGGGATGCGCGCAGATAGAAAGATACGTCTGCATAGGCTGTCTTCGCCAGCAGTTCGAGCCCTTCTTTTTCTATTTTTAATATTTTTCGCCCGTCGCACTCGATCGTTTTTACATAATCTTTGGTCAGCAGCCGGTATTCGGTTGTGTCCTTTTCGACGGGAAACGGTTCTTGGTATTTGAATTCTGCCATAGTTATATTGATTAATAGGTTTTAAACTTTGCGCAACGAAGTTAAAATTAATAAATGAAAATGGCTAAGATTTTGCTGAAATTTATCTTTTGAGGCGGCGGAATGCGAGGGAACTTTCCGGCACGGAGACAAAAAAGAGAGGATACTTCCGGAAAGTACCTCTCTTTTTTATTGCTGAACGCGGGTCGCCGTGGTTATTCGATGATG
Source organism: uncultured Odoribacter sp. (assembly GCA_964647845.1). Taxonomy (GTDB): domain Bacteria; phylum Bacteroidota; class Bacteroidia; order Bacteroidales; family Marinifilaceae; genus Culturomica. The sequence goes on along the minus strand of CAZYJV010000076.1, from coordinate 3,679 downwards.
GCTACGCGGTTGAGCGAGTTGCCGTCAAACAGGTCTTTGACGCCGCCTTTGTATTCCACTTTCAGTTGGTCGGGGTTCACTCCGAATTCTTTGGTGAGTACGTTGTACACGTTTTCCGCCCGTTTTTTGCTGAGCTGCAGGTTGAACTGGGGGGTCCCGGTGGCTTTGTCGGCATATCCGACGATGGTGTAGTGCTTGTTCGGATCGGCCTTCATCTGTTCTGCCATGTATTCCAGGTTTACTTTGTCTTTTCCGGTAATATTGGCCTGGTTGATGTTAAAGAAGATGGCCCTCGGGGCGGCAACGATTTCTTTTTCTACCTTCACGGCCTGTTTTTCCGCTTTTACGCGGTTTAATTCGTTGGTGAGCTGATTGTTGTAGGCGATCTGGTCAGCCAGCTGCGCCCGGGTGGTTTCCAGCTGTTTTGCTGTTGCGGCCCATGCGATGTCTTCTGCCATTACGACGGGGGCAACCGGGATGTTCCGTTTGAATTCGCGGTTTTTGAATTTGTAGCTGAAACCGGCGGTTACGGTGAGGATGCCGTTGGCTCTTTTGCCTCCCGGCTCTCCGGCGAATTTCTTTTCGAATACGGAGCCTCTGATTTCAAGGTTCAGGTCGAACGCGTCGGACAGACGCATTTTGTTGATCAAACCGGCGTTTGCGGTGAATACGTTGTTGGAGGCGGAAGTGCAGGCGTGCATGATCCCGAAGCCTAAGTAGGGGATGGCTTCATAAAAGCGGTCGTAGCGGTATCCTCCGATCCAGTTGGATAAGTTGAGCAGTACGTCGCCGTGCACGTTGAATTGGTTCCAGCTTTGTTTGAACAGTCCGTCCTTGTCGGGGCTGCCGCTCACATACATGTTGTTGCGGTCGTAGGTGTAGCCTTTCAGTTTGAAACCGCTGACCTGGGCACGGAGGCCGATGGTCGGAACGATCCATTTGCCGACGGAGAAATCGAAGGCGGGAGCGATGCGTTTCCCGAATTTTCCCTGTGAATCGTTCTGGCCGAAGTACATCTCGCCGCCGGCACCGATGGATATAAACCAGTTGTCCCAGAAGCGGTTGGTTACATATCCGCTCCATGAGGTATTCTTTTCCTGTACGATCAGAGCCGTACTTTCCTGTGCAAACGACAGTATGGGCGTCGCAGCAATCAACAGCAATAATAGTTTCTTTTTCATCTTTTTTCTTTTAGTTTAGTTTCCGATTATAACGTTGCCTGCAGGTTATGGTTGCTTTCTCCCGTGTATATTTATTTGAAAAATGGTGAAAATAAGCGGAAAAGCCGCCGGCGGACAACCGGAGTTTGGCATGTTTGTTGCAAGGGATGAAAGCGATGAGTGATGTGATTAACGGTTTATCGTATGCGTAAATATTGGTTGTGGATCGTGTTTTGTCTTTGTCTGCTGCCGGAGTTGCAGGCGGAGCGGAAGAAGGTGGGACTGGTGTTGAGCGGCGGCGGTGCCAAGGGGATTGCCCATATCGGGGTGATCGAGGTGTTGGAGAAGGCTGGGATACCGGTAGACGTTGTGGTGGGCACCAGTATGGGGTCTATTGTGGGAGGATTGTATGCCATCGGATACGACGGAGCGTCGCTGGACAGTCTGGTGCGCGGGCAGAACTGGGCGTATCTGTTGAGTGACCGGCTGGTGCGTGACAAACTGTCTTTTTCGGAGAAGGAGGTCGCTGAAAAGTATGTATTGTCTTTTCCTTTCGGCAAGGACAGGGACAAGCGCATGCCGGCGGGGTTTGTCAGCGGGCAGAATATCTATAATCTGTTTTCCGATCTGACGGCGGGGTATCATGATTCGCTTGATTTCGCCTCCCTGCCTGTGCCTTTTGCCTGTGTGGCGGCGGATATGGTTACGGGGCAGGGAGTGGTGCTGAAGGAGGGGATGTTGGTGCAGGCCATGCGTTCCAGTATGGCTATCCCGGGAGTTTTCACTCCGGTGAGGACCGATGGAATGGTGCTGGTGGACGGGGGGATTGTCAACAATTTTCCGGTGGATGTGGCCAGGGCGATGGGGGCGGAAGTGATCATCGGCGTGGATGTGCAGGCGGATCTGAAAGAAGCGGAGAAGCTGAATACGCTGCCGGGCGTTATGGGGCAGTTGATAAATCTGATGTGTCTCAATAAGTTCGAAGCCAACAAAGCGATGACGGATCTGTATATCCGGCCGGATGTCAGGGGGTATTCGGCTGCCAGTTTCAATAAAGAGGCCATCGACACGCTGCTGGCGCACGGCATTGAGGCCGCCTTGCTGAAATGGGACGAGCTGATGGAGCTGAAAAAGGAATTGGAGGCGGATTCGTTGCAGGAGGGACTGACTCAGGAAACCGCTGTGAGGCGGGATACTTTTTTTGTCCGGAATATTCATCTGAACGGGGTTTCGGAAAAAGACCGGGATTGGATAAAGAGAATCATACGTCTGAAGGATAACCGGAGGATGACCCGCGGGGAGATTCATCAGGTGATCACCCGCCTGTACGGGACGAAACTGTTCAGCGGGGTGACTTACCGTCTGCTGGGCGGTCCGGTGTATGACCTGGAGTTGAACCTGCAGCAGCGGGAGATGAGCGAACTCCGCCTGGGGGTGCGTTTCGATTCGGAGGAGATGGCGGCCATTCTGCTGAATACCCGTTTGAATTTCAGGGCTTTGAGAGGTTCCCGTTTTGAATTGACGTCCCGGCTGAGCAAAAGTCCGTCCGTCCGTCTGGATTATTCTTTCGGAAATCCTTTCTGGCACAGGCTGAACCTGATCTATATGTTCAAATACAATGATTTCGATCTGTATGAGCGGGGAGATAAGGTAAACGGGACGGCGTGCCGCTATCATCTGGGCGAAGTGAGCCTGACGGACTTTTATATCCGGAATTGCAAATTCCAGTGGGGGCTGCGGTATGAGTATTTCAATTACGATGATTTTCTGGTGCGGACGGAGGGGGCGTATATCGATGTGAAATCGGGCGGTTTTATCTCCTATTACGGTCTGGCTCATTTGGAAACTTACGATCGGCGGTATTATCCAACGAAAGGGGTTTCGTTTAAGGCGTCTTATTCGCTCTATACGGATAATTTCATCCGGTATAATAACGGTGCGCCTTTTTCGGCTGTCAGCGCTGATTTTACGGGGGTCGTTTCGCTGACGAACCGTTTGAAGCTTTTGCCTTCGGTCTACGGAAGGGTGCTGATAGGGCATGAGGTGCCGTATCCTTACCTGAATTATATGGGAGGGGAGGTCGCCGGGCGTTATATGAACCAGCAGTTGTCTTTCTGCGGAATCCATCATGTGGAACTGTTTGAGAATGCTTTGCTGGCGGGAAAACTGCATTTCCGGCAGCGGATGGGAGCCCGCCATTATCTGTCGTTGATCGGGAATTACGCTTTGCAGAATGACAATTTTTTCGATATTCTTAAGAAGAAAGGCATCTGGGGCGGAGGAATCGGCTATTCCTACGATTTGCCCGTAGGACCGGTGGATGTGTCGGTCAGTCTGTCGGACTGGACGGAAAAGGCGAGTTTCTATTTTAATCTGGGATTTTACTTTTAGAGGAGGTATAATAATGAAAAAAGTCAGCCGGACAGCTGACTTTTTCTTTGTAGCGGGGGCCAGATTCGAACCGACGACCTTTGGGTTATGAGCCCAACGAGCTACCACTGCTCCACCCCGCAATCTTA
>CAZYJV010000075.1:0-10501 GCA_964647845.1 uncultured Odoribacter sp. | reverse complement strand
ACCCTCATATTCGAGATACTCTCTAAAAGACAGTCCGTTAAGCGTATAAAGCGACTGCCGGCGAGACAAGTCTGTTTTAGAGTTGTCGATAGCCAACATGGCAGAGCCTGTATACACGATATTCAAATCGGGATAGCTGTCGTAAAAGTTCTTTAGTAACTGCGTCCAATTCTTATACTTATGCACCTCGTCGAAATAGACATTCACAACACCGTGTGCATAGAGAAATTCCACCAGTTCTTCCAGGCTGTGATTGTTAAACCACATATTGTCCAATGACACATACAGTACATTGTCAAGCTTGGTGAAAGTTTCTTTGATATGTTGCATCAACAATGTAGTCTTGCCTACGCCCCGTGCGCCTTTAATGCCTATCAGTCGCACATTCCAGTTTATGCAGTCATACAAATAGCGTTTGAATCGCAGATCGGTTGCAGCGAGTTTACGATGAAAAGTATTTACCAACGGTTGAATATCCTCGTAATCCATAAGGGCGTAATTTACGTATTTCGTTGCAAATATACGAAAAACACTTTTGTAAAAGTGTTTTTTCATTAAATATTCACTTTTGCAAAAGTGCTTTTCATATAAAATTTCACATTTAAAAAGGTGTATGTTCGTTCCGCAGAAACTTGTCTGTCATTTCTTCAATACAAAGTTTCCGTAAACGAAGGAAATAATTCAAAAAAGTTTCCGTGAAAACCAGAAACTTTTTCCAAAATATCCATTCCGAACAGTTAAAAGGTTGAAGGATTGAAAAGGGGACGAAACGTTTTACCCCTTTCAACCCTTTTAATTCCTTTAACTCCTACTTTATGAATTTGATAATCTGTGTCCCCAGTCCCACACGATAGCCCTGTGAAATGAAGACCACCTCCCCTGCTTTGTTCACCATCAGAATGAGGGGCAGGTTATCGGCATTTTTCAGATTCAGACTCCGCGCAGCCATTTCCAGCAATCCGCCCTCCGGGTCATAGCCCAGCAACATATTGTCCGGCAGCGGTTTGAAATCATGACGGACGAATTTCTGCAACTGTGTCCGGTCGGGAAAGAGGAAGTACATCGGAATGCCTTTCGCTTCGAAATCGTCTTTCATGTTGCTCATATCCCGGACCAGATGATTGGTGGGTTCCTGGTTCGCAGCGATCCAGGCGACAGCCGTATAACCCTGCTTCGGCAGCTGCATAGCTTCCGGTGCCGTTTTCCCTTCCGGAATATATGACATCGGAAGTTCCACTTTCCCCAATACGTTCACTATTTCGGTCACATCCCGCACGTTCATCTTCACCCGGGTCAGTTCGCCGGGTTTCACCGTGAAAGAAGCTATCTCCGTCAGCACCGCCCCGTCGCTTCTCCGGTTGCCCGTCACCAGCATATAATCCCCGGCTTCGAGAGTTACAGGCGTTTTAAATATCTCGCTGTGCACGACACCGCCGCCCATATCCACATCGGCATTGCTCCCCAGATCGATCAGACGGGCTCTTCCGTTTTCAATCCGCGAAACGGTGAAATGGGTGTAGTAAGCCGGATCTTTCACCGCGCCTCCGTTATAAACGATCATCAGCCGACCCCGTTCTCCCGCTTGCTGGGACGGGGTAAACAAAGCCTGCTGCCAGCCCTTGCCCTCATTGTATTCCGGTTTACCGTCCATCGGGTTCAAGCGGGCGGCTATTCCCATCGTCCGGCAGGCCGCTACGAAAAACAATTCTTTCGAACGGGTATCGGTCACTCCGGCTTTCAGCACTCCTTCGGGAGGCGTAGCCACCCCTATCGTATTTACCGAATCCACGACCCGCAATTTCTGCATAGCCGCCAACAGCTCTTCCACCGTTGAGATGTCGTTCTCCGCCAGATAGCTTTTCAGCAATTTCCGATAAGCGGTAAGGTGTTCATTTTTCACCCGGGGATTCAAAATATACTCTCTGTAAAGCTCCGCATAAGCGTTTCCCGATGCTGAAATTCGCGGTTTCTTCTTAAATGCGGCGGCCCCCTGCAAATGGTCTTTCCATACTTCGGCCTTCGTGTCCTGCAAGTCTTTTCCGGCCACGACCGTCAAAAGGTCCAGCGCCGTTGCCATATCCATCTCCGGCGAATCATTCACCTCCTGAAGAAAAGCGATTATCTCCGGATAGTTTCCGCGGGATTCCCGGATGATTCCCGTCAGTTTTTTCGGGTCCGTTTTCCATGCTCCGGCTTTCCTAACTATCTCATCCTCTTTCATGAAGGAAGCGATGTAAGCATTTCTCACCGAATCCTCGTACATAAAGCGCCGGTCATTGACAGCCCTTTCCTCATCCGGCACCAGTGCCTGGTATTCTTTTTCCACCGGAGGCACCATGTCGTATGCCAGCTGATAGCCATCGCCGCCCGTCTTGTCCAATACGACCGTAATCTCTTCCCGGGAGACCGCATCCAGCTTTCCGAAGCCGAACTGCTTCCCGTCGGACGCCCATATGAGCCAGTCTCCCCGTCCGACCGTCAGTTCCGATACTCCTTCCGGGTCGGCGACAAGGATTACGGACGGATAAAATTCGCCGTAGTTATAGACTTTATACTCCACTTTGGCCCCCGGTACCGGTTTCCCCGCCGCATCGACCACTTTTACTTTCACTTTCCGGGCATCCGTATAATTGCCGGTAACGTTCACGCTTGTCATATTCGGATTCATGGAGACCACTTCTTCTTCCGAATAACGTCCGAACACCCGGGCGGTCATAAATACCCCCCGGCGTACGGGAGCGGTAAACCAGGCAATATCCAGACGGGGCTCGGGTTCACAGGCACCCAGGTATTTCCAGGTTCCGTCCACCCATACCTCTATCCACGCATGGTTGTCGTCACAGTGCGCCCAGCGGGGCGTATATACCTGACGGGCGGGTATTCCCACTGCCCGCATGGCTGCCATGGCAAATACCGATTCTTCACCGCAACGCCCGTAAGCCGTCGTTGTCATGGTGAGAGGCGAACAGGTCCGGGCATTCGTCGGCTTGTAAATCGCCTTCTCGTGGCACCAGTGGTTCACTTCCAGAGCCGCTTCCTCCATCGACCCGCATTTCTTCACCCGCTCTTTCAATTCATTATAAAATACCGTTCTGGAAGAATCCAATCCTTCATTGCCTCCCCGCACCGGAAGAACGAAGTGTCTGAAAATCGTTTCGGGAATCTCTTTTCCCCAGGGCATTTCTTCTCTGGCCTGCAAGGAGAGCCGCACGTTCTGCAGCAAAAATTCCCCTCCGTAGTAGGAGATGTCTATCAAAGGAGAGTAAGCATACAGGAACTGAAGCGCTTCTCTCTCCTCCGTTGTAAGAGGCTGATCAAAGACAGCGAGCAGGTTTTCAGGAGAATCTGCCAGGATCGCCTTCTTGGTTTCAAAATCCTGCTGAATCTGCTGACGACTGTGTGCATCCGCCACGAAATGCACTTCCTTCCGGCAACTCCATGCCACAACTGTCCACGACAGTAATAAGATTAATTTCCGTATCATCCGTTTTCTTTTGAGTTATTTATAGATTACTTCTTTAAATCCGTACACGCGCTCTTTTCCCTGCGTATCTCTGAGCACCAGCCGTCCGTATTCGTCAATCCGGTCTATGGATGCTCTGAACCCGCCGGCTTCGTCTTCCCATGCGTGGATGCCCTGCCGCCGATACAGGCTGGCCATGAAATCCTTTTCCAGCCGTTCATAGTCTTCTATCTGTCCGTAACGTCTGCCGATGCAGGCGAGCAATTCTTCCACCGCCTTGTCCAGAGGCATCCGCTTTCCGGTCAGCTGCCGCAAAGATACGGGATTCGGAGCATCCGACAAAAATTCGGACTGGTTGATGTTCACGCCTATCCCGCACAAGGATCTCCTGATGAAAGCCCCCCCGACCGTATGTTCTATCAGCATGCCGCAGATTTTTCCGTCCCCTACATACACGTCGTTGGGCCATTTCACACTCACCCCCTCCACATAATGACCGACAAAATCACAGACCCCGAGGGCACACGCCATCGACACTGCAAACTGACGGGAAGCCTCGTATTTTTCCGGACAGAAGACCACCGTCATGGATACATTCCGTCCAGGCTCGCTCTCCCATCTGTTGGTCGCCTGTCCGCGTCCCTGCGTCTGACAGAAGGTCAGTATCACTTTTCTGTCTTTCAGCTCTTCTCCGGGCCACTGTTCCGCCTCAGTATTGGTGGAGGCGAGTTCATCGTATTCCGAGATTTCGAATCCCGCCGCCGTATATTCCCTTATTTTCTTTCCCATGTCTATTTTCGGTTTCCGGCTTTCACCTTAATCTCCGTCCTTCTGTTCAGGGCCCTTCCCTCTTCCGTGTCGTTCGGGGCTACCGGATCCGCTTTTCCGTAGCCTTTGTAGGTCATCCGGTCTTTTTTTATCCGATGAAGAAACAGGTACTTGAATACTTCGAAAGCCCTGTTTTCCGACAATCTGAGGTTGTGTTCGTCCGTTCCGGCGTTGTCCGTATATCCGGCAATCTCTATCGCTATTTCCGGGTTCCGCTGCATGAACGCCGCCAACTGCTGCAATTCGGCCTCCGATTCCGGACGCAAAGCGTAATCGTCCACTTCAAAAAATATCCCTTTCAGTATCAGGCTGCCGTTCTCCCGGATTTTCCGCAGGACGATTTCCCGTTCCGCCGGATGTTCCCAACCGGCACGCCCGATCCGCACCGTGTCGGAATAGTACAGATACCCGGTTTTCAGCACACTCAGCAATAGCGTATTTTCAGCAGGGGTACACACCGACATCCGGGAGTGCACGTACATCCCGTCGTAAAGAGCCAGCGTGTCCTGTTTCCCCAATATCTGCACCGTCAGCTGGTCGGGGACTATCGCATTTCCCTCTTCATCCCGGATTCTCAGTTTCAGATAGGCCGTTTCGGGGCACTTTACCCTGTCTTCCAGTTCACAGCGATATATATTCCGTTTCCCCTGCGAGGAAGACGCGAAATAGCCTCTCCGTCCGGTGGCATCCACCACAAATCCCATTTCATTCTCATGGCTGTTGATGCTGATGCCCAGATTGACCGGTTCCCCCGCCTCTTCCAGGTCCGCTTTGTAAATATCCATGCCTCCCATCCCCGGGTAACCGTCCGAAGCAAAAAACAAGGTTCTGCCGTCATAATAAAGGAAAGGGGCCATTTCCTGACCGGGGGTGTTAAAATAGAGCAACCGGGGCTCCGACCACCTTTGCCGCCCGTCGTCGCTTCTGCCCAGCAGGGTGGAATACCATATATCGCTCCCTCCTCTGCCTCCGGGACGGTTGGAAGCGAAAAAAAGCCGGCGGCCGTCGGCGGATATCGCCGGCTGCGCCTCCCAGGAATCCGTATTGACGGGTTCTCCCAGATTGACAGGTTCCGACCACGAGGTGTCCGAAAGGCGGTAAGCGACATAAATATCGCAGCTTCCTCTCGAATCGGGTCGTCCGCATCCGGTGAAATACATCATCTGTCCGTCGGCGGTCAAGGACTGCGTCCCCTCGTTCTCCGACGTATTCAGCGGAAGAAAGAACGTCTTTCCCCCCTTGCGCATCCGGATGTTTTCCTCCCCCTCATCCAGCGACGTATACAACACGGTTTCCCCCGTCACATCCAACGAAGGCCAATATACATCCCGCCCGGATCCGATGAACAATTCCCTCTCTTTCTTTTCCCCGGCAGCCAGCGCATGCAACGCGAATCCGCAGTTTTTCAGCTGTCCCTGCGCCCGGACAGCATGCTGCTGCCTTTTATCCTTTTCCAGATATTGCGTGTAAGCTTTCCGGGCTTTTTCATATTCTCCCCGGAGCATATAATTCTCCGCCAGAAAAAAATAATAGCCCGTATATTTCAGCGAATCCAGTGCCAGTCCCTCCTCTATCGCCCGGCTTTCCGCCTCTCTGTCCTTCTGTTTGTTACAGATGTCGGCTTTCAGGAAAGCGAGTTCGGCAAAGCGGTCGTAGGCGGCCGCTTTTTCCAGCGCTTTCAGTGCCTCCTCATACCGCTTGCTCCGGTAAAGCTGCATCGCCTCTTCGTATCCCTGCTGCGCCTTTTTGTTCGCGCTCACCTTCTGCGCGACCGACAGCGTCTGCATCAGCAGACATCCGAAGCATAAAATACACCATTTCAGCATAGACACAATCGAATTGTATTCCTAAAACGGCGATAAAGTTAAAAAACTTCTCTAATAATTGTCCGGAAACAGCTCAAAATATGCCCGGGGATGCAGACAGGAGGGACACACTTGGGGCGGAGTCTTGCCCACATGCACATAGCCGCATTTGCGGCAATACCACCGGACTTCCCCTTCCCGGGCAAACACCAGCCCCGTCCTCAGATTCTCCAGGAGTTTCAAATAGCGGTTTTCATGCATTTTTTCCACTTCCGCGACATATCTGAACGTACGGGCGACGGCGGTAAAGCCTTCGTCCGCCGCAATGCTGCCGAACAAGGGATACAGATTGAAAGCCTCGTCGTGCTCCCCCTCGGCAGCTTCCAGCAAATTCTTCTCCGTCGCCAGAACGGATCCCGCCGGGTACGCAGCCGTAATCTCGAGCATTCCTCCTTCCAGATAACTGAAAAAACGTTTGGCATGCATCTCTTCCTGCAAGGCCGTCTCGTAAAAAATGCCGGCAATCTGTTCGTATCCTTCCTTGCGGGCCGCTTCCGCAAAAAACGTATACCGATTCTTCGCCTGGGATTCTCCCGCAAAGGCTTTCAGGAGGTTCTGCTCGGTCAGGGTCCCTTTCACTGATTTATCCATAGATTTAAATTTAAGTAATTAATCTTTTCTTTTTACGTTTTTCCTTTATTCGTGTTTCGATCCCTAAAATAAAAAAACGGGCAACCCGACGAGAGTTTCTAAGTATAAATACACATTCACAATAGGTATTTTCCCACTTTAAAACGTACAAATAAAGATTTATTTTTGCATGGGTAAATTTATGCGACGAAGATGGCAGAATTGATTGAGAAATTAAAGAAAGATATTCACTACATCGAGGGGATGAACAGCTGTATGAACTGCGGAGTCTGTACGGCCATCTGTCCCGCTGCCGAGTTCTACAATTACGACCCGCGAGCCGTGGCGGAATCCGTCCAGCGCAACGATGAAGGCACGATTCACTCCCTGATACGGTCCGACGTGATCTGGTACTGCGGGGAGTGCATGTCCTGCAAAACCCGGTGTCCCCGGGGCAATACGCCCGGACTGATCATCATGGCCCTGCGCAAGCTGGCCCAGGAAGAGGGAACGTTCGTAGAGTCCGAGAAAGGACGGCAGCAGTATGCCCTGAAAAGGGTGATCGACACCCACATTCTCGAACGGGGCTACTGCATCACCCCCGATCTGGTCAAACCCGAAATGCATCCGGAACAGGGGCCGGTCTGGGAATGGATATACGAGCACATGGACGATGTGTTCGAACGGGTTCATGCCAACTACCGCAAGCCCGGCGCCGGAGCGCTCAGAGAGGTGGACGGGGAAAGCATGGAGGAGCTTCATAAGATTTTCGACGTCACCGGAGGAACCGAATTTTTACAAAAAATACAGAGCTGTTCGGAGAAGAAGGCGGCAGAGACCGATACGGACATGGAAGAGTATTTCCTGCATGTCTACACGGAGAATAACGGATCACATTCATAAACCACGCATTGGACGCCATGGATTTATTAGGGAAACAGCAAATATGGAAAGAATACCAGAAAGAGATCGCCGACGACAGGTTCTTTTACGCCCGCAGTTGTATCCGGCAGACTTTTTTCCCCGGCTCGGAATGGGCTTATCTGGATATTCTCCGCAACAGACTGCACAAGGATGTGCTGGACGATCCCCGTCACACGACCTGTACGGGTATCGGCTATCATTCGGATGTGGTGCCGGTGGAAACGATCATGACCGTCGTCGCCCGCCATTTCGCCCTGATGACGGAAGCAGGCTACGAAAACATCACGCCTTCGTGCATCACCTCTTTCGGCATTTATACCGAAATTCTGGATACGTGGGAACATCATCCCGAGATAGAGGAAAAAATCCGGGAGTTTCTGCGGAAAGCGACCGGGAGAGAGTTCAAGAAACCCCGCAACCTGGCCCACACTTCCGATATCATCTACAAATTCCGACATGAGATCGCAGCGCAGGCTTCCCGTCTTCTGAAAGACGTACATACGGGACGGCCTTTGAGGGGCGTGGACCATATCGGCTGCCACTACGCCAAGATGTTTCCCAGCAAAGGCATCGGCGGTGCTGAGTTCCCGGCGGTGCTGAGCGGCATGATAGAAGCCTGGGGAGGGGAACCCGTCGACTATCCGGAACGCCGCCACTGCTGTGGATTCGGGTTCCGCAATTATTTAGTGATGGCCAACCGGGGATTTTCCGTAGCCAACTCAAAAAAGAAATTCGAGTCCATGCAGCCCTATGAACCGGATTTCATCGTGGCCAACTGTCCCGGCTGCGCGATGTTTCTGGACAAATGGCAATACACGATCAGCGAGATGGAAGGCACGACCTACGGAAAGGACGGATACGGCATACCCGTGCTTACCTATGAGGAGATGGCCGCTTTGGTGCTGGGGTACGATCCCTGGGAAATCGGCTTGCAGATGCACCAGGTGTCGGTGGAGCCTTTGCTGGACAAAATGGGCATTTCCTACGACCCCGAAAAGAAATACTGCAACAGCCGCGGGGAATCGCTCGGAAGGCCGCAATGCCCCACCTATCTGAAAGTGAAATAAAAACCTCGTATACCTTTATTTAATTTTAAACTTTTATTTGGATGATGAACGTTACTGTTATAGGAGCCGGTCCCGCAGGATGCGAAGCCGCTTTCCGCTTAGCCGAGGAAGGCATACAGGTTGACCTGGTCGAGAAGGAATGCCACACCGGAGGCAACCTCAACAACTGGTATCAGCTTTTTCCCGACCGGAAGCGCGCCGCAGACCTGAACGAGATGCTGCGCAATCAGCTGAACCATCCGCAAATCCGGCTGCACCTCAATACGGAGGCCGTACGCATGGAGAAACGGGGGGACGGGAAGTTTTCCGTAGAACTCAGCGACCGCTCCCTTCTGGAAAGCGATGCACTGCTGGTGACTACCGGGTTCAAGCTTTTCGAGGCCCAGCGAAAGGAGGAGTACGGATACGGCATTTACGACAACGTCATTACCTCCGTCGACCTGGAAAACAAGTTCATGAATCATCAGCTCGCCACGAGTTCCGGAGAAGTTCCGCAACGCATCGGCTTTATCCATTGCGTGGGTTCCAGGGACGAAAAGATATGCAATTACCACTGTTCCAAGCTCTGCTGCATCACCGCCGTGAAGCAGGCCATCGAAGTCCGGGAGATGCTGCCCGAAGCCGAAATCCTGTGTTTCTACATGGATATGCGCATGTTCGGGCCGGGCTATGAAGAGATGTACCGGGAAGCCCAGGAGAAATACAATATCAAATTCGTGCGGGGACGGCTTTCGGAGGCTTCCGAGAATCAGAACAAACAGATCATCATCAAGGCAGAGGACACGCTGATAGGCAAACCTCTGCGCATGACGCTGGACCTGATGGTTCTTATGGTGGGCATGGAGGCTTCGGAAGGGAGCAAAAAAGCGGCGGCGCAGCTGAGGCTGAAACAGGCTCCGAACGGGTTCATACAATCCGCCGATCCCCATTACGGAAACAACCGGACCAGCGAGGAGGGCATATTCGTCGCCGGCTGCGGATCCGCTCCCATGAACCTGACGGATACGCTCGCCGATGCCAGGTCGGCGGCCGCCGACCTGACCCAGTGGTTAAAAAACAATATCAAACGCTAAAACGAGGAAAGATGAATTTCTGGGGATATTCCATTTCTGAAGCCCGGGTGGTGAATTACGACAAAAACGACAAGGCTTTCGCAGCTTATCTGGCCCAGAAAGCACCGAGCAGCAAGCTGTGCATCGGATGCGGAGGGTGTACGGCCGCCTGCACCGCCGGAAATATGACCGAATTCAATATCCGCAAGCTCCAGATGCTGGTGAAACGCGGAGAAAACGACGAAGCCCGCAGGCAGCTGCACAAATGCATGCTCTGCGGGAAATGTCTGCTGGTATGTCCCCGCGGCGTGGATACGCGCAAAATGATACTGGCCATGAGCGAATACCTCCACCGTCAATCTTAAAACTTATACAGCATGTATTACGATCATTTTGTATTGCCTTTCACGATAGGTATCAATATACTGATTGTTTTTCTGATTGTCAGATATACCCGCTGGATACGCAGTTTTCCGCAGGAGGACAGAAAGCGGATACGGAAAGGGCTGTTCAGCGTGAAAACGCTCAGGGCGGTGAAAGAGGTTTTCCTGGAATGTCTGGTACATCACAAGGTGTACCGCACCAGTCCTTTTCTCGGCTACATGCACATGTGCTTCGGACTGGGCTGGTTCCTGCTGATCGTCGTCGGCAAAATCGAATCCACGGTGTATCATACCACCGCATTCAATCCCCCCTATTTCGCCATCTTTTTCCGGTATTTCCACCCGGCCA
>CAZYJV010000074.1:2125-10576 GCA_964647845.1 uncultured Odoribacter sp. | reverse complement strand
CGCTGCTGGTTCCAGCGCAGGATGACCTGTGCCACGGATTTGTCGTGTCTGGCGGCAATTTCGGACAGAACCGGGTCGCTCAAAAGTTCCTTTTGATGCCCCCGCCCGCCGAGCGGATACCAAGCCTCGACGACGATGCCGAGAGCGTGAAGATGTTCCACCACCTCCGTATCCTGATAATACGGGTGAATCTCGTTTTGAACCAATACCGGTTTGATGTTCACTTGCGGCAAAAATTCGTCGATTTCCTTGACATAATAGCACGATACGCCTATCGAACGGATTTTGCCTGCTGCCACATACTTCTCCATAGCCTTGTACGCTTTCACGTCGTTCGTGCCGGGATGATGAAGCAGCATCAGGTCGATATACTCGAGGTCGAGTTTCCGCAGGCACTCCTCAATGGCGGCTTCGGGGTCGGCGTATTGATTGGGGTAGAGTTTGGTCGCCACGAAAATATCTTCGCGCGGAATCCCCGATTCGCGGACGCCTTGACCCACTTCCTCCTCGTTGCCGTAAACGGAAGCCGTATCGAATTTACGATAACCGAGGGCAATTGCCGTTTTCACGGAATTGACGCAAATGGCTCCGTGCAGGCTGTAAGTTCCCAGTCCGAAAATCGGCATATCGTAACCGCTGCTCAAACGCACGCTCGGCGCTTTGCCGTTAGCGCCTTTCGAAAGGTCGAACGCTCCCGTATTCACATTGTCGTTGAAATGCAAGTCCATACTTTCAATCCAATTTTTAATGGTTTCTGTTGATTCGCTCCCGCCAAACCGCCGTCCCGGTTTCCAGACGGCTTCGGCCGCCAGACGATGCAGGTCGGTATCGCTCGAACCGATGCCGCTGGAATGCGAAGTGCAGAACGGAACGACGGTCTTGCCCGCAAGGTTATGGTTTTCAAGGAAAGTGAAGATGACTTTCGGTGCCTTGCCCCACCAAATGGGATAGCCGAGGAAAACAACATCATAGTCGGCAAGGTTCTCGCATTTGCCCTTGATTGCCGGACGTGCCGACGGATCATTCTGCTCCCGATTGGCACGTGATGATGAATTGTTGTAGTTCAAATCCCCGGACGTGTAGGCCGTTTGGGGTTCGATGCGCCAGCTTGCCGCACCGGTCGCCTCAACAATCCGGTCGGCAATGCCTTTGGTCGTGTTCGTACAGGAAAAATAGACCACCAATGCACGGTTGCCCGCAGGTTCCGGATCGGGAACGGGTGTCGGTTCTTCGGTTTCTACCGATTCATCGACCGGACTGCAGGAGCCGGCTGCGAGCGTCAAGCCCGACATCAGGAGAAGTGATGATATAAGCATTTTCATCGCGATTTATTGTTTGATTTTTCGTAATATTTTAGCAGGTACACCTGCGACAACGGTATTGTCGGGAACATCTTTCGTCACAACGGCTCCGGCGGCAACGATAGCATTCTCGCCGACAGTCACGCCCGGCAATATCATCGCTCCTGCACCGATCCACGCCTTGCGGCGGATAACGACCGGTTGTACCTGCAAGGTGTGGCGGATCTCGGGTTGTTCGGGATGTCCTTCCGTAAGGATTTTGGCTCCCGGTCCGATGAATACGCCGTCTTCGAGCGTGATGCCGCCCTGGTCGAGAAACGTGCAGCCGAAGTTGATGAACACCTCTTTGCCTACACGGGTCGTTTTTCCGAAAGCCGTATAAAACGGGGGAAACATACGCACGGAAGCATCCACCGGCTGTCCCCAGATACGTCCGAGCAACGCCCGCACTTCATCGGGCGAATGGTAACCGGCGTTCAGTTCGCCCACCAGCCGCCGTGTATTTTCCACTTCTTCGCACAAACGGGGGAAGTCGGGATCCGTCTCCATAATCCGATCGCCGCGCCGCATTCTTTCAATTACATTATCCATTGTCGTTGTTTTTATATGACAAAAATAGGGTCTTCCACCAAGCAGTCCGGTACCTCTTTTACGGACAGAAGTACCCCGATTACGGGTTTTGCAGGGACAGGCTTTCATTATCGGGGGAAATGTATTTCCTTTGTATTGAAAATAAGGATATCAGTGTTATTATAAAGAATAGCTATGAAACCTACTGAAGATATTGTCAAAGCGGACACCATTGAACAATACAACCGGTTTTTCGGCTTCGAGACACGCCACCCGCTGGTCGGCATCGTGCATTTCGACGCATCCGTGCCGCAACCGACGCACCGGATGACATTGGGATTCTACGCGTTGTTTCTCAAGAAGACAACCGGATGCATCATCAACTACGGAAAGACGGTCTATGATTTCGATGACGAAACGGTCGTTAGTTTCGCTCCGGGACAGACGGTAGGCATCCACCGGCTGGAGGACGGTCCTGCGCCGGAAGCCATCGGCTTGCTGTTTCATCCCGATTTTCTGCACCGCACGGCATTGGGACAGCGGATGAAGCAATATTCGTTCTTTTCCTACGCTTCCAACGAGGCATTGCACCTTTCGACGGAGGAACGCATCATCCTGCAAGATTATATGGAAAAAATCGTCCGCGAGTTGCAACATCCCATTGACAAGTTCTCCAAGGCGCTGATTGTTTCCAACATCGAGGTGTTGCTCAACTATTGTATGCGTTTCTATGAACGGCAGTTCATCACGCGCGAGGATATGAATCACGATGCGCTGGCACGTTTTGAACGACTGCTGGATGACTACCTGTATTCGGGTACGGCTGCGAATGAAGGAATCCCGACCGTGAAATATTTTGCCGAAAAGATTTGCCTTTCGCCCAATTATTTCGAGGACTTGGTCAAGCAGGAAACAGGGAAAACGGCCCAGGAGTATATTCAAATCAAAATGATTGCCTTAGCCAAAGAACGAATGCTTAATCCGGCAAGTACTGTCAAACAGATCGCCGAATCGCTGGGCTTCCAGCATCCGCAGCATTTCCTCCGCTTTTTCAAACGCCAGGAAGGATGTACTCCGAAGGAGTTCAGAAGCAGGATAACGATTCAACGGTCATGATCCGGCAGGGTAACATGCGTTTCCCCCGGGTGTTCTAATCCAGTTTCAGGACTGCCAGGAATGCTTTTTGCGGGACTTCGACGTTGCCGATCTGTTTCATCCGCTTTTTCCCTTTTTTCTGTTTTTCCAACAGTTTGCGCTTACGGGAGATGTCACCGCCGTAACATTTGGCTGTCACGTCTTTGCGGACGGCTTTTATGGTTTCCCGGGCTATCACTTTGGCTCCGATTGCCGCCTGGACGGCAATATCGAACTGCTGGCGCGGGATCAGTTCTTTCAGTTTCTCGCAAATACGGCGTCCGAACGCATAGGCATTGTCGAAATGAATCAGTGCCGACAAGGCGTCGACCGATTCGCCGTTCAGCAGGATATCCAGTTTCACCAGATTCGCCCGACGGTAGCCGATCTGATAGTAATCGAAGGAGGCGTATCCTTTGGTGATGCTCTTCAATTTGTCATAGAAATCAAAAACAATCTCTCCCAAAGGCATTTCATAGGTGATTTCGATACGGTTTCCCGTGTGGTACTGCTGATTTATCAGGATTCCCCTTTTCCCCAGACAAAGCGTCATGATCGGACCGATATAATCCGCCGGAGTGATGATCTGCGCCCGGATAAAAGGTTCTTCGATGTAATCCAGCGTCGAAGCCGCAGGCATGTCGGAAGGATTGTGCATTTCGTAGCTTTCCCCTTTCGTCGTGTGGGCGATGTACATGACATTCGGAACCGTCGTGATGACGTTCATGTTGAATTCCCTGTCCAGACGCTCCTGAACGATTTCCATGTGGAGCATCCCCAGAAATCCGCACCGGAACCCGAATCCCAAGGCCGCGGACGATTCCGGTTCAAAGGTCAGGGAAGCGTCGTTCAGCTGGAGTTTTTCTATCGAAGCGCGCAAGTCTTCATAATCTTCCGTCTCTATCGGATAGATACCGGCGAAGACCATGGGTTTTACCTCCTCGAAACCGTCAATCGCCACGTCGCAGGGTGCATCTACATGAGTAATCGTATCCCCGACTTTTACTTCGGATGAAGTTTTGATTCCGGAAATAATATAACCTACATCGCCGGTCTTCAATTCCTGCCGCGGTTCCGGTTTCAGTCGCAATACGCCGATTTCATCCGCCGCGTATTCTTTGCCCGTATTGACGAACTTCACCAGATCGCCCGTTTTCAGACTTCCGTTCACAATCCGGCAGTAGGTGATAATGCCCCGGAATGAGTTGAATTCCGAGTCGAATATCAATGCCTGCAGGGGCTGGTTGGGGAATCCCTCCGGATGCGGAATGCGTTCCACGATGGCGTGCAGTATTTCTTCCACGCCCAGGCCGGTTTTTCCGCTGGCTTCGATGATCTCTTCCCGTTTGCATCCGATCAGTTCTATGATCTGGTCTTTGACGTCCTCCGGCATGGCATTGGGCATGTCCATTTTGTTCAGCACCGGTATGATTTCCAGGTTATTCTCCACGGCCAGATAGAGGTTGGATATGGTCTGGGCCTGTATGCCCTGGGTCGCGTCCACAATCAGCAGCGCCCCTTCGCAGGCGGCGATGGAGCGCGACACTTCGTATGAGAAATCCACGTGTCCCGGAGTGTCTATCAGATTAAGCACATATTTCTGTCCCTGGTATGCGTAATCCATCTGTATGGCATGACTCTTGATCGTAATCCCTCTCTCCCTCTCCAGGTCCATGTCATCCAATACCTGCGCCTGCAGATCCTTGCCGGTGACGGTCCCCGTGTATTCGAGCAAGCGGTCCGCCAGCGTACTTTTACCGTGGTCGATATGAGCTATGATGCAAAAATTTCGGATGTTTTCCATATGTCATTCCGGGTTTTCAACAAATTCAACTATCTGGGGCGTAAAGATAGTGATTTTTACCTATTTTTGTAACCGGAAAACAAAAACGATACACCATGATAAAATCCATGACCGGCTTCGGGAAAGCAACTGTCGAATCGGGAGACAAGAAAATCATCATCGAGGTGAAAAGCCTGAATTCCAAACAGGTCGACATCGGCCTGCGCATGCCGAATCTTTACAAGGAGAAAGAGATGGAAATCCGGAATATCATCAAAAATTTTCTGGAAAGAGGCAAAATCGACGTGAGCATTTATTTCGACAATGCCGATTCGGACAAGGATGTTTCCATCAATCGAAGCGTCGTGGAGCAGTATTTCAGACAGATGTCGGACGTCGCCGCCTCTCTGGGCGTCGAGACCGGCAAGGGGGAAATCCTGCAAACAATTATGCGGTTTCCGGAAACTCTGAAGCAAAAAACGGAAGACCTGGACGAACGGGAATGGGAAGAGCTGCAGGCAGGCATCCGGCAGGCGCTGGAGGAAATCGACAAGTTCAGGATTCAGGAGGGGCAGGTGCTGATAAAAGATATTCTGCACCGCATCGACCTGATCCGGCAATTCGCCTCCGAGGTGCCCCAATATGAGGACCGGCGTATCGAAGGCGTGCGGCAGCGGCTGCTCGAAAAGATGAAAGAGTGGAACGAAGTCCAGCACATCGACCAGAACCGGCTGGAGCAGGAAATCATCTACTATCTGGAGAAGCTGGACATTACGGAAGAAAAGGTCCGGCTGGCCAATCACTGCAAGTATTTTATAGAAACGGCGGAAAAAGAAGAGGCGCCGGGGCGGAAGCTCGGATTCATCGCCCAGGAAATCGGCCGGGAAATCAATACGATGGGTTCGAAGGCGAACGACCACGATATTCAGAAACTCGTGGTGCAGATGAAAGACGAACTCGAAAAAATCAAGGAGCAAAGCCTCAATATTTTATAATGCAGTCATGGGAAAGGTCATTATTTTTTCCGCTCCGAGCGGTTCAGGCAAAAGCACGATCGTCAATCACCTTTTGACGCAGGATCTGGGACTCGAGTTTTCCGTATCGGCCACTTCCCGCCGGCCCCGGGGGGAGGAACAAAACGGCAGGGAGTATTATTTCTTTTCCCGCGACGAATTCGAACAAAAAATCGGGAACGGCGAATTTCTGGAATGGGAAGAGGTCTACCCCGGATGCTTTTACGGCACGCTGTTGTCAGAAATCGACAGGATATGGCAGAAAGGCCGCACCGTCGTTTTTGACGTCGATGTGATCGGCGGCATCAATATCAAGAAAAAGTTCGGCCATGACGCCCTTTCCATATTCATTCAGGCCCCTTCGGTAGAAGAGCTCCGGAGCAGACTCGTGGGACGGGCGACAGACTCGCCCGAGAAAATCGAACAAAGGATCAGCAAGGCCGAATATGAAATGAGTTTCGCTTCCCAGTTCGACACGATCCTTGTCAACGGACAGCTGGAGACAGCACTGTCCGAAGCGGAGAAAACCGTACGGGAATTTCTTTCAGCGCCCTTTCAGCACCGGTAAACTCACATGGTATTTCACGGCCAATACCCTCGCCAGTATCACGCCGGTAGCGGCAAGGAACTGGGTGAGTGCGGGCGGTAAGCAGAAGTGCATGCAGATATAATACACAAAACCGCCGAAGACACACGCCAGGGCATAGATTTCTTTCCGGAATATCAACGGGACTTCATTGATAAATACGTCGCGAATGACTCCGCCTGCCGCTCCCGTGGTCATTCCCATGATAATCGCCACCCAGAAAGAGAAGCCGCATGCCAGGCTTTTTTCAATGCCCACGACGGCAAACAATCCCAATCCGATGGCGTCGAAAATAAAGAAGGTGTTGTTGAGATGAATCAGGTATTTCCCGAAGAGGATGACGAATCCCAGGGCGCACGCCGTTACGACGAGATAAGCCGGCTGCTGCATCCAGAACGGAGTCACGCCCAACAGGATGTCCCTTAATGTCCCGCCGCCGATGGCGGTAGCCAGTCCCACGACATACGCTCCGAACCAGTCGAACTGTTTCGCCGAAGCCAGACGGATTCCGCTTATGGCAAAGGCAAACGTCCCGATGTAATCGATGACAGTGATAAAACTAATCATATGAATACCTCCTTTTTTCGCTTATTTTTCCGATAAACGGGGCCAAAAATAGATAATAAATTCTATATTTGAAATTTAATAAATGCTATATTCCATTTTCATCACCGACTTTTATGACAGGCCTTTTTTTCGGATCATTCAATCCCGTACACGCCGGACATCTGCAAATCGCCCGCTTTCTGCTGGAGCAGCGGTGCGTCGATGAAATCCTGTTCGTCGTAAGTCCGCAAAATCCTTTCAAAAAGGAGCAGGATTTGCTCGATGTACAAAAGAGAATAGAAATCGCCGCCCAGGCCGTTGCCGGCGACAGCCGCATACAGGTCAGCGATGTCGAAGTCTCCCTGCCCAGGCCCTCTTATACCGCAGATACGCTGGAGAGGCTCTCGGCCCTGTACCCCGAAAAGGATTTCGCCCTCATCATGGGAGAGGACAATCTAAAGAATTTCCCGTTATGGAAAGGCTACGAAACGATCCGCCGGAATTATCCCGTATTCGTATATCCCCGGCATTCTTCTTTCACGCAGCCTATAAACGACCCGAAGATACATCTTGTAAACGCCCCGCTGTTTCCGGTTTCTTCCACGGAAATCAGAGAAAAAATCCGGCGGGGGGAAGATATTTCTTCTTTCGTTCCGGCTGCCGTGCATGATTTGATTCTCACCTATTACCGAAAAACATGTTAAAGACGCTTTTATTTTTTATTTTTCTCATACACTGCCAGCTCATTTTCTCCCAGGATGCCGAGAAATGGCTTCAAAGGGACAATGTCCGCCGAAGCAAGGGGCGGCCCGTCGTTTCCGCCTGGCATGCGGGAACGGCCGGAATCATCAAAAACGACGGGGCGGAACTCAGTCTGTTCAACGTTTCCAGAATAGGCATGACGGAAAAGACGGAACTCTTGCTCCGCATCGGCGAAGAGTGGATTTTACCCAATGCAGGCATCAAGCATCGCTGGTGGGGGAACGACCGTTTCGTATTTTCCTCCGGACACCATCTGTATTACACCTGGCCTTTTCTGCGCATACTGCAAAAAACGAAAATAAAGGACCTGATTCCGGATTCCGTTTCAATAAAACAAGGCATCGCCATGCGTCACGAGCTCTTGTTTTCCTGGCTGATAAATCCGCAGATTTCCGGCTGTCCGGACCCTGCTGCCGAAAAAATACTGACATTTCAGGCAGGCGTCGAGTTTTATGCCGGCCAAAATAACAGGCAGATACAACCGTTCGACTGGTTCCATACGCTTTACCATTCCCGGATATTCCAAAACGAATTTCTGTATTACGGAGGGGTACAGTTCGATTCCTATTTTTCCCGGGCTTTCCATTACGGGGTGAACGCCCTGTATTACAGCGTCGGTTTCAGCCGGGATTTCGCGGCCGAAAGCAATCTGCGACTGACCTATTACGTTTCCCGCCGGATCGGAATTTCCGCCTCCTGTAAGGCGGCTTACATGAAAATCGGCGATTCGCGGGCGAACCGGTTTTCCGTTCTTCC
>CAZYJV010000074.1:0-2025 GCA_964647845.1 uncultured Odoribacter sp. | reverse complement strand
TACCAAAGAGAAAGTATTCTCAAAAGATTTTTTCATCACCTATGCCTGGCTGCTGGGAGGGTGTTTCGTGTTCGCCCTGGGAGCGGTTCTTTTCACGGAGCCCAATCGTTTCGCTCCGGGCGGGACGTACGGTTTGTCGATCGTACTGCACCATCTGATGGGCTGGCGTACGGAACTGACCGCGCTGTGCATGGATATTCCGCTGCTGTTGATCGGCGTCTACTTTTTAGGCTCCCGCTTCGGAATCAAAACGGTGGTCTGCACTCTCGCCATCCCGTTTTTTATGGGCATTATCCATGAAACATACGGTTATCAGGCCTTGCTGGGTGAGAATCGGCCATGGCTCTCCGCCCTGACCGGAGGCGTCGTGTACGGCATCGGTATCGGCATGATTTTCAAGTCGGGAGCGACTTCCGGAGGTTCGGACATCGTAGCCATGATTCTGAACAAATACACCCGTATTTCACTGGGCCGGCTGGTTATACTGGTGGATTGCACGATTACGCTGACAACCGTCGTGGCTTTCGGCGAGTGGACGTTACCCATGTATTCGCTGCTTGTCGTCTTTATCGAGGGCAAGGTCATCGACATCGTTCTGGGCCGCGGATTCAAGCCTCTCGGCGAATAATATTAAAGCATTCTTTTCCCGTTTTCGATTAATTCATTATTTTTGCGTTGGTGTAATCAACGAATTAAAAATTTATGTCAGATCTTTCCGAAGTCAAGATTTTCTCCGGGGAAAACAGCAGGTATATTGCTGAGAGCATTGCCACATCCATTCATTTGGAACTCGGGAAAAAAACTTTGTTGCATTTCAGCGACGGAGAATTTGCGACCGCCTATGATGAAACCGTAAGAGGCGATCATGTTTTCATCGTACAGTCGACTTTCCCGCCCAGTGATAATCTCATGGAGCTGTTGATGCTGATCGACGCGGCCAAACGCGCTTCCGCCTACAAGGTGGTCGCCGTGATTCCGTATTTCGGTTTTGCGCGCCAGGACAGAAAGGACCGGCCGAGGGTCGCCATCGGGGCGAAACTGGTCGCAAACATGCTGCATGCCGCCGGCGTGGACCGGATCATGACGATGGACCTTCATGCCGACCAGATTCAGGGATTTTTCGATATCCCTGTGGATCACCTGTACGGTTCGACCGTTCTGGCCCCTTACATCCGGTCGCTGAAGCTGGATGATCTGGCTATCGCTTCCCCGGACATAGGCGGCTCGAAAAGAGCCAATTCGTGGGCGAAGTTTTTTAATTCCGGACTGGTCATCTGCCACAAGACGCGGGAAAGGCCGAATGAAGTCGCAGAGATGAAAGCCATCGGCAATGTCGAGGGGAAAAATGTCGTTATCGTCGACGATATGATCGATACCGCCGGGACTATCTGCAAGGCTGCCGACATGCTGAGCAAGATGGGCGCAAAATCCGTGCGCGCCGTGGCAACGCATGCCGTACTTTCCGGAGAGGCTTACGAAAGGATCGAGAATTCCGCGCTGGAAGAGGTGATTTTTACCGATTCCATCCCGCTGAAACGCCAGTCGCCGAAGATAAAAATCATTTCCGTCGCCGGCATGTTCGCCGAGACGATCCGGAATGTGGTGGAACACAAGTCCATCAGCGACCATTTTATCCTGTAACCCGAACGAGGCGGGCGCCCGCTTCATTTCCCATATTCAAAGGGCCGTTTAACCGTCAGAAGTTATCCGGCCCTTTTTCCTTTTCTTCCCGGTATAGCATTTCGCCTTTTCTTTTATATCTTTGTACGTCGAATGAAGTATCAATCAATCGGTCACAGTTATGGAATATAATTTCAGAGAAGTAGAGAAAAAATGGCAGGATTACTGGAGAAAAAACAAAACCTACCAGGTAAAAGCCGACCCCTCAAAACCTAAGTACTATGTATTGGACATGTTTCCCTATCCTTCGGGAGCGGGACTGCACGTGGGGCACCCGCTCGGATACATCGCTTCGGATATATATTCCCGCTTCAAACGCCTGAAAGGTTTCAACGTGCTGCATCC
>CAZYJV010000073.1:0-10840 GCA_964647845.1 uncultured Odoribacter sp. | reverse complement strand
TTTAAAATTGTATTTTAAATTTGCAAACTCGAAAGCGACTTTTTTCAGAAATATGGCGGATCTGATTTCTGCCCCCGCTACGCAGCCATATTGTTCGTCGGTTGCAAAGCCATGCTCTCAAAGCGGTAGTGAACTCCTTTTTTGTGTGTAAAACTAGGTTTGAAAGTCAAAAACACAACAATGCAAAACATTGTAAATCAACGAATAATTTACAAATTCGGTGGAGATTTTTTGGGGGACTCCTACTCCACCGATTTCGCAGGTGAAAGGTGCCTTGTTTTGCCCAAAACAGGGGATTGTCCTAAAATAAAAATCCCCGATAATACTTGATTATCAGGGATTTTCTTTAATTCGCTTCTTACAAAAGTGATCCAGGCGGGATTCGAACCCACGACCTACGGCTTAGAAGGCCGTTGCTCTATCCAGCTGAGCTACTGGACCGACACTTTTACGGTTTGGCGGTGCAAATATAGAGGATTTTTGCAGGAATACAAACTTTATTGATTAATTTTGTAGGAAAACAGAGAGAATTGCAACAGGAAATCAGAAATAAGGATATGGAGCAGAAAAAAATATTTTATGTAGTCGGAATGATGTGTGCGGGCTGTGCCTCTACCGTCGAAAATACGTTGGCCGGACAGAAAGGAGTAAAGGAAGCCCGGGTGAATTTCGCCGCTTCTACGGTGATGGTGGATTACGATGCGGAGGAGGTGACTCCGTCGGGTTTGCAGGAGGCGGTGCGGGCTGCTGGGTATGATCTGCTGATCGGCGAGGAGGATGAAAGCAGGGCGGAGGATATACAGCAAAAGGAGTTCAGAGCGTTGAAAAGGAATACTTTGGGGGCGATTCTGCTGTCTTTGCCGGTGTTCGTCATCGGTATGTTTTTTATGCATATGCCTTACGGCGATTGGATCATGCTGTTTTTTACCCTGCCTGTCCTGTTGGTTTTCGGCCGGAGTTTTTATATGAATGCCTGGTCGCAGCTGAAGCACGGGCGGGCGAATATGGATACGCTGGTTGCCGTAAGTACGGGAATCGCCTTTCTGTTCAGTCTGTTCAATACGTTTTATCCGGAGTACTGGACGAGCCGGGGGCTGGAAGCCCACGTGTATTACGAAGCGTCGTCGGTGATCATCGCGTTGATATTGCTGGGGCGGTTGCTGGAGAGCCGGGCGAAGAACAATACTTCTTCCGCCATTCGCAAGTTGATGGGGCTGCAGCCTGAAATGGTGGTGCGGATCTCGGAGGACGGGAGCGAACACGAGATTCCGGTGAAGGCGGTACAGGCCGGGGATGTTCTGCTGGTGAAGCCCGGAGAACGTATACCGGTAGACGGAACGGTCCGGGAGGGCGTTTCCTATGTGGACGAGAGCATGATAACGGGTGAGTCCCTGCCTGTCGAGAAGGTGAGCGGGGCGAAGGTGTACACCGGGACAATCAATCAGAAGGGAAGTTTTTACTTCGCGGCGGAGCGGGTAGGAAGTGAAACGGTGCTGGCCCATATTATAAAAATGGTGCAGGAGGCCCAGGGAAGCAAAGCTCCGGTGCAGCGTCTGGTGGATAAGATCGCCGGAATATTCGTGCCGGTGGTTATCGGCATCGCCCTGCTTACTTTTGCGGTGTGGATGTTGGCAGGGGGAGAATGGGCGTTTACCCATGCCTTGCTGACTTCCGTAACGGTGCTGGTTATCGCCTGCCCTTGTGCGCTGGGGCTGGCGACACCCACGGCTGTCATGGTGGGAATCGGCAAGGGGGCGGAGCACAATATACTCATCAAGGACGCGGAAGGGCTGGAGCTGTTGTATAAGACGACGGCGGTAGTGCTGGATAAAACGGGGACGATAACGGAGGGGCGGCCGGTGGTGACGGGCGTGTTGTGGAGGGACGGGGTGGATGCCGGCAAGTTTGCCCCGGTGCTGATGTATCTGGAGAGCAAATCGGAGCATCCGCTGGCAGATGCGGTGGTGGCTTATTTGTCGGAGGAGGGCATAAAGGGCGGTTTGACCGGAACCTTCGAGAGCGTTACCGGACAGGGTGTGAAAGGTCGGGTCGGGGAACAGGAGTTCCGGGTCGGAAATAAGCAGCTGATGGATGAGTACGGCATGTCCTTGACTCCGGAACAGGCGGAGGCCGCCGATGCTTACAGAATGAAAGGAAATACGGTCGTTTATTTTGCCGGGGAGGGGGAAGTCCTGGCTGTAATCGCGATTGCCGACCGGATAAAGGAGAGCTCCGCCTGCGCTGTCGCCAGGTTGCGCAAGGCGGGTATAAAAGTGTATATGCTTACCGGCGATAATGAGATGACGGCCCGTGCTGTCGCGGAACAGGTGGGGCTGGAGGAATACAGGGCGGAGGTGATGCCGTCGGATAAGGCTGATTTTGTAAAGGGGTTGCAGTCCGGAGGGGAGGTCGTGGCGATGGTCGGTGACGGCATAAACGATTCCCAGGCGCTGGCGCAGGCGGATGTCAGCATTGCGATGGGCAAGGGGTCGGATATAGCGATGGATGTCGCCAAGATTACCCTGATTACTTCCGATCTGAACGCTATTCCGGAAGCGCTGGGACTTTCCCGCCGGACGGTCAGGACGATCCGGCAGAATCTGTTCTGGGCTTTTATTTACAATGTCATCGGGATACCGGTGGCCGCCGGTGTTTTGTATCCTTGCTGCGGTTTTCTGCTGAATCCGATGATCGCGGCCGCGGCCATGGCTTTCAGTTCGGTGTCGGTGGTTACGAACAGCTTGCGCCTGAAGGCAGGGAAAATGGCGTAACATTACGTAGGGCGGTTGCGTTTATCTGGGAAAACGAACGTAACCATGGAAAATACAATGAACAAATGTAAGGAGGAGAACCGGGAGTTGTCCGGGAAAGTTTCAGGGCGTGAGGAAGAGTGCAGAAGCCAGTCTCTGGGGGCGCAGGTAAGGGAGGAACATGCCATGAATAACGATGTGGAGGCCTTGCATTCGCAAGGCGACGAACCCGATTTGGTGAAGTATCTGAAAGAAAGAAAAGAGGAATAGTTATTCTTTGTAAAAAAATTTACATAGGTAGTGCGATAAATAAAAAAATCATATACCTTTATCCCCGCAAACGGTTGAGATGATATCGTGGTATTTTTAATTAATGTTTTTATAAAATCACTATCTATGTTCAAGATTCTTAGTTTTTTAGTGGCCGGTTTGCTGTTGGTGTCCTGTCAGTGCGGACAGCAGGCAGATGCAGCCGGAAAGAAGGTTAATCCAATTGTGGTCGCTACGCCGGAGCGTCCTGCGGGACAGACGGATGTGGTAGGGCTTACGGCTCCGAAACTGGATACCGTCAGAGTGGGATTTATCGGTTTAGGCATGAGAGGCCCCGGTGCCGTTTCACGTTTTACGCATATTCCCGGAACCAAGGTGGTCGCTTTGTGCGACATTCGTCCGGAACGGGTGGAGGCTTCCCAGAATATTCTGAAAAAAGCCGGTCTTCCGGAGGCTGCGGTTTATTCCGGCAGCGAGGATGCCTGGAAACAGCTGTGCGAACGGGATGACATCGATCTGGTATATATCGCAACGGACTGGAAGCACCATGCTCAGATGGGCGTGTATGCCATGGAGCACGGAAAGCATGTGGCCATCGAAGTGCCGGCAGCCATGACGCTGGATGAAATCTGGTCGCTGATCAATACGTCCGAGAAGACCCGCAAACACTGCATGCAGCTTGAGAACTGCGTGTATGACTTTTTCGAACTGACGACTTTGAATATGGCTCAGCAGGGCGTGTTCGGAGACGTGCTTCATGTGGAAGGTTCCTATATCCACAATCTGGAGGAATTCTGGCCGGCGTACTGGAATAACTGGCGTATGGATTACAACCGGAACAACCGGGGCGATGTGTATGCCACTCACGGCATGGGACCGGCCTGCCAGTTGTTGGGCATTCACCGCGGCGACCGTATGGATTATCTGGTTTCCATGGATACCAAGGCTGTGAACGGTCCGGCTATCGTGGAAAAAGCCACCGGGGAGAAAGCAGAGGATTTTCAGAACGGAGACCAGACGACGACGGTTATCCGTACCAAGAATGGCAAGACGATGCTGATTCAGCACAATGTGATGACGCCCCGTCCTTACAGCCGTATGTATCAGCTGGTAGGCACCGACGGGTATGCAAGCAAGTATCCGATTCAGGAATACTGCCTGAGACCTACCCAGGTGGATTCGAAGGATGTGCCCGACCATGAAAATCTGAATGCGCACGGTTCTGTATCCGAGGCTGTGAAAAAAGCGCTGATGGAGAAATACAAACATCCGATTCACAAGGAACTGGAAGAAACCGCCAAGAAAGTCGGCGGACACGGCGGTATGGACTATATCATGGACTACCGTCTGGTATACTGTCTGCGCAACGGTCTGCCGTTGGATATGGACGTTTATGACCTGGCAGAGTGGTGCTGTATGGCCGAACTGACCCGTCTGTCCATTGAAAACAACAGCGCTCCGGTGGCAGTGCCCGATTTCACCCGCGGAGGCTGGCAGAAGGTGGACGGTTACAGTCATGCTTTCGTAAAATAATAGAGGACCGCAAGGTCTTTGGTGTGAGTCCGGCATTTTGCCGGACTCATTTTTTTTATGACCGGGTGCGCTAAGTGCAAATGTACCAGCCGTTTGGTGAAATAAATGGCGGGGGAATCGGAGATGTTGCCGTTTATTTTGTGAATTTTTGAGAAAAATTCTTATGTTTGTAAGGGTATGCGGAGGTGTGGGAAGTGGACTAAAATAACTAAAAATAATAGATATATGAAACAACCGAGATTTGTCGGAGAATATCCGAAAGTTGGGATTCGTCCCGTAATAGATGCCCGTCAGGGAGGTGTGCGGGAGTCTTTGGAAAAGCAAACCATGAATATGGCGCACAGTGTTGCGGCTTTGTTGAGCAGCGAACTGAAATATACGGACGGCACTCCCGTTCAGTGCGTTATCGCCGATTCGACCATCGGCCGAGTACCGGAAGCGGCGGCCTGTGCGGAGAAGTTCAAGAGAGAAGGTGTGGGGGTGGTTATTTCTGTGACGCCCTGCTGGTGTTACGGCAGCGAGACGATAGACTACGACTGCCGGGTGCCTCAGGCTATCTGGGGATTTAACGGGACGGAGCGTCCGGGCGCCGTATATCTTGCAGCGGCTCTGGCAGGACACAGCCAGAAGGGGATGCCGGCTTTCGGTATATACGGACAGGATGTACAGGATGCGGACGATACGTCGATTCCGGAGGATGTAAAGGAAAAGTTGCTGCGTTTCGCCCGTGCCGGAGTGGCCGTTGCGACGATGCGGGGCAAGAGCTACCTGTCGATCGGGTCGGTGGCGATGGGAATCGCCGGAAGTATCGTGGATTCCGATTTCTTCCAGACGTATCTGGGAATGCGCAACGAGTATGTGGATATGAGCGAGATTATCCGGCGCATCGACGAAGGCATATACGACAGGGAGGAGTATAAACGGGCCATGGCGTGGACGGAAAAATACTGCAAGAAGAACGAAGGGAAGGATTTCAATATCGAGAAGAAGAAGAAAAACCGGATCGAGCTGGATGCCGATTGGGAATATGTGGTGAAGATGTTCATCGTTTTCCGGGATCTGATGTGCGGAAATGCGAAGCTGAGGGAGATGGGATTCAAAGAGGAGGCTTTGGGACACAATGCCATCGTCGGAGGATTCCAGGGACAGCGTCAATGGACGGATCATATGCCCAACGGGGATTTTGCCGAGGCGCTGATGAACAGTTCCTTCGACTGGAACGGTATCCGGGAGGCTTTTGTATTCGCCACGGAAAACGATTCTTTGAACGGGGTGGCGATGTTGTTCGGCAAGTTGCTGTCCAATTCCGCCCAGATATTTGCCGATGTACGGACTTACTGGAGCCCGTCGGCCGTAGAGCGGGTTACGGGTAAAAAACTGACCGGTGCTGCCGCCAACGGCATTATCCATCTGATCAACTCGGGTTCTGCGTCTTTGGACGGTTCGGGACAGCAGTCCTGCGAAGGCAAGCCGGCCATGAAGCCTTTCTGGGAAATTACGGAGGAGGAGGTCGAGAAATGTCTGAAAGCGACCACGTGGTATCCGGCCAACCGGGATTATTTCCGTGGCGGCGGTTTCTCTTCCAATTTCCTGTCGAAGGGAGGGATGCCGGTGACGATGATGCGCGTGAATATCGTGAAGGGGCTGGGACCCGTGCTGCAGCTTGCCGAGGGGTATACGGTGGAGATCGACCCGGAAGTTCACAAGATTCTGAACGAGCGTACGGACAAGACCTGGCCGACGACCTGGTTCGCTCCCCGTCTGACGGGAGAAGGAGCTTTCAGGGATGTCTATTCGGTCATGAATAACTGGGGAGCCAACCACGGAGCCATCAGTTACGGCCACATCGGTGCGGACCTTATCACGCTGGCGTCCATGCTGCGGATACCGGTGTGCATGCACAATGTGGATGCAGCCAAGATATTCCGTCCCAGCGCATGGAATGCTTTCGGCATGGATCCGGAAGGTGCCGATTACCGGGCATGTAAGAATTACGGCGCGCTGTATAAATAGTGCATCGGCGTGTACGATTAAAAACGGTTTTAATGGAGATAACAGAAAAACACATAGAGCAGTTTCTGGCCGCCGCTCATGAAGTGGGCGACCGGAAACTGACCCGCTGCAGCAGCGGGAATCTGTCCTGGAGGATAGGGGAGCTGGCTTTGGTATCGGGAACGGGTTCGTGGGTGCCGGAGCTGAGAAAAGAGCAGGTTTCCGTATGCAAGATAGCTACGGGGGAATGGATCAACGGAGTGAAGCCCTCGATGGAGAGTACGTTTCACCTGACGATCATGCGCAATCGTCCGGAGGTGAATGTGGTACTGCATTGTCAGAGTATGTATGCCACGACCGTGGCCTGTATGAAGAACAAGCCTCGCGATTTTAATGTGACGGCCGAACTGCCGTGTCATTGCGGGAGCGAAATAGCCGTGGTGCCGTATTTCCGTCCCGGTTCGCCGGAGCTGGCGCAGGCCGTGGTGGAGGCTATGCAGCACCATGATTCCGTGATTCTGGAGAAGCACGGGCAGGTGTTTGCAGGGAAGGATTTCAAGGATGCGATAGAGAAAGCCGAGTTCCTGGAGATGGCTTGCGAGATAATGGTCCATACGGGAATGAATTATACGACGCTCACGGCTGACGAAATCGGGGATCTGGATAAGTATATTCTGGGAAAGATAACGAAGTAGCGGAGTGATGGTCTTATGAGGTATATTGCAGCGGATTTCGGAGCCGGAAGCGGACGGGTGATCGTCGGAACGCTTGCGGGCGGGAAGGTGGAGCTGGACGAAGTGCACCGTTTCCCGAACCGCCAGATTTATCTGGGCGGGACATTGCATTGGGATTTCCTGGCCCTTTTCGAGGAGTTGAAAACGGGGTTGAAGAAGGCTTTTGCGAAATATGACGGGATTGTCAGCATCGGGGTGGATACCTGGGGCGTGGATTTCGGTCTGCTCGACAGCCGGGGACGCCTGCTGGCCAATCCGGTATGTTACCGGGATGCCCGAACGAACGGCATTCTTGAAAAGGTATTCCGCGTGATTCCCGAGGCGGAACTGTACCGTCTGACCGGGAACCAGTTTATGGAAATCAATACGGCGTTTCAGCTGTACAGTATGGTGTGCAACGACGATCCGTTGCTGAAAGCGGCGGACAAACTGCTTTTCACCCCGGATCTGTTCAACTATTTTTTGACGGGCGTGGCCGTGAATGAGTATACGATTTCCACTACTTCCCAGTTGTATCGGCATGCAACGGGCGGTTGGGCATCGGAGGTTTTCGGCAAGCTGGGCATTCCGCAGCGCCTGATGCAGAAGATCGTGCCGTCGGGTACGGTGGTGGGGAGGCTGTTGCCGGAGATTGCTTCGGAAACCGGAGGCAAGGATGTGCAGGTGGTGGCGGTGGGTTCCCACGATACCGCCAGTGCGCTGGCTTCGATACAGGCGCAGGGGGACAACTGGGCGTTTATCAGTTCCGGGACGTGGTCGCTGATGGGGATAGAAACGGAACGGCCGATTCTGACTCCGGAAGCGATGGCATGTGATTTTACCAATGAGGGGACTGTGAACGGCAAGATCCGTTTTCTCCGGAATATTACGGGGCTGTGGCTGTTGCAGAACGTGGTGCGGGAACTGGAGCTGAAGGGGGAGAAGTGCGGATATGCCGAGATGATTGCCGAAGCCGGGCACTCCGGTTTGCAATCGGTCATGGATGTGGATGACCCCTGTTTCAACAAGCCGGAGAGTATGTGTGAGGCCATTGCGGACTATTGCAGGCGGCGGGGTATGCAGCCGCCCCGGACGAAAGGCGAGTTTATGCGTTGCATCGCCCTTTCTTTGGCGACGAAGTATGCGGAAGTGAAGGGGATGCTGGAGAGATGCTCGGGGAGGAAGATCGATACGATCCATATTGTGGGGGGCGGTTCGCAGAACGGGTTGCTGAACAGCATGACGGAAGAGTTGACCGGCGCCCGGGTCGTGGTGGGAGCCACGGAGGCGACGGCAATCGGAAATATAATGTGTCAGAAGGCCGTTATCGGTTGAGGACAGTTTTTAAATCGTAAGCATATGAAATCGAAATCACAATTGGTGCCGCGTCACCTGTTGTTGCCTTTTATTCTGGTGACGACGTTGTTTTTTGCCTGGGGATTCGCCAATGATATTACCAATCCGATGGTAAAGGCTTTTTCCAAGATTTTCCGGATGAGTGTGACGGACGGGGCGCTGGTGCAGCTGGCTTTTTACGGCGGATATTTCGCGATGGCTTTTCCGGCCGCCTTTTTTATCCGTAAATATTCGTACAAAGCCGGTATCCTGGTCGGTCTGGCCTTGTATGCCGGCGGGGCGCTGCTCTTTATTCCCGCAAGTATGACGGGGGTGTATTATCCTTTTCTGATCGCTTATTTTATACTGACTTGCGGATTGTCGTTTCTGGAGACCAGTTCCAATCCGTATATTCTTACGATGGGGGATGAAGCTACCTCTACGCGCCGTCTGAATCTGGCGCAGGCTTTCAATCCCATCGGTTCGCTGCTGGGCATGTTTACGGCGATGACGTTTATACAGGCGCGCCTGAGTCCGTTGAGTACGGCGGAGCGGAGCGCCCTGTCCCCGGAGGAGTTCGAAGCGGTGAAAAGCGCCGATCTGCAGGTGCTGAT
Organism: uncultured Odoribacter sp.; assembly: GCA_964647845.1. GTDB lineage: Bacteria > Bacteroidota > Bacteroidia > Bacteroidales > Marinifilaceae > Culturomica. The sequence goes on along the minus strand of CAZYJV010000073.1, from coordinate 1,633 downwards.
TGCTCCTTATGTCGCTGTCGGGCTGGTCGTTTTGTTTTTGTTTTTGGTGATCCGCTTTACCAGGATGCCCAAGAATGCCGATCAGGATCATTCGCTGCACATCGGGCGGGTGTTGAAACGGATTTTTTCCATACCGCGTTACCGGGAAGGGGTGATCGCCCAGTTTTTTTATGTCGGGGTGCAGATTATGTGCTGGACGTTTATTATTCAGTACGGCACCCGTATTTTCGTGAATCAGGGAATGGACGAACAGGCGGCGGAGGTCCTTTCGCAGCGCTATAACATCGTGGCGATGGCGATTTTCTGTGTGAGCCGTTTTGTCTGTACTTTCCTGCTGAAGTATTTTTCGCCGGGTCGTCTGCTGATGGTGCTGGCGATAGGCGGAGCGGTACTGACGGCAGGCGTGATCGGTCTGCAGGATATTTGGGGGCTGTATTGTCTGGTGGGAGTTTCCGGATGTATGTCCCTGATGTTTCCGACGATATACGGAATCGCTTTGCAGGGATTGGGAGAGGATGCGAAGTTCGGTGCCGCCGGATTGATCATGGCCATTCTGGGCGGTTCGGTGATGCCTCCCTTGCAGGCCGCCATCATCGATTGCGGTGTCGTGTGCGGCTGGCCGGCTGTCAATGCGTCGTTCGTGTTGCCGTTTATCTGTTTTCTGGTGATTGTTTATTACGGCTACCGGAGCTATTCCGTGCATCAGCGGGCGTAAGGGAATGTTTAGGATGTCAATCGATAATTGAATTTGCAAGATGAATAAGTGGAGTGTACTTGTCTGGACGATTTTGACGTTTTCCGTGCCGGAACTCGTCGCCCAGGAATTGGTATTGAAGTATGACAAACCCGCCAGGGTGTGGATGAACGAGGCGCTGCCTGTCGGGAACGGATACATGGGGGCGATGTTTTTCGGCGGACCGGTGACCGATGAGGTGCAGATTTCGGAGGAGAGTTTCTGGGCGGGCGGTTCCGGAGCCAACAAAAATTACAGGGGAGGAAACAAGCAGGAGAGCTGGAAACATCTGGAGACGATCCGGGAATTGTTGAAGCAGGGGGAAAAGGCGAAGGCGGCGGCGCTGGCGGAACGCTATCTGGTCGGGGAGACGACGCCGACGGCTGCGGGGGACCAGTTCGGAGATTTCGGGGGGAACCAGACGTTCGGTTCTTTTATGGTAACGGTGGATACGCCCGATACGTTGTTCGGAAATTATCGGCGTACGCTGGATTTGAAAAATGCCTTGGGACGGGTTGAATATATGATGGGGGGAGTACGTTTTGACAATACCTATTTCGCTTCCTATCCGGCCCGTCTGGTGGTGATGAAATATACGAACGATGCCGGGGAGGGGCGGGATTATGTCGTGGGATTCCGGACCCCGCATGCCCATTCGTTTAAAGCGGCGGGGAAGGGGTTGCTGGAAATCAGGGGCGAATTGGCTTCCAACGGATTGCCTTTCGAGGGGAAGGTGTTGGTAAAGACGGACGGGAAGCCGGGCATGAAGAACGGTGTCTACCGGATAAAAAATGCGACTTATGTGGAATTGTACGTGTCGGTGGGCACGGCCTACCGGAATCACTATCCCGAGTATACGGGGAATGACTACGAATCCGTGAATGACCGGGCGATGACCCT
>CAZYJV010000072.1:0-11165 GCA_964647845.1 uncultured Odoribacter sp. | reverse complement strand
CATGGGGCCTTATCTGGAACACGCATCCACGCCTCTTTACACCTGCCGTCAGTCTCTGCTGCCCGCAGCAGAGCGTCTGCGCTTGGGCATCCGCATGGTCGCCTGTTTACGCATCCTTATGCCCCGCATCAACATCGCCGCGACGACAGCCTTGCAGGCCATCGACCCGCTGGGACGGGAAAAAGCCATTGCGGCCGGAGCCAATGTCGTAATGCCCAACATCACGCCTCTCCGCAACCGGAAAAACTACACGCTGTATCAAAACAAGCCCTGTATCGAAGAGGGAGACGAAAATACGCTGCGGCAACTTTCCGAAAACATCGCCGCCAGTCAATGCCTCATCGCCTGGAATGAATGGGGATAGCTTCAAATACTCTTACGCCGCAGGCAGAAACGACCTGAAAGGCGCGAAAGCCGACAGGATAACCAATCCGCCCAATACCGTAATAATGATCCCGGACACCCGGTTGATCGTAATCAACGCCCGCAACCTGAACTTTTTCCGGAAAATATTGACGACGGTGGAAAGGGTGTACCACCAGGCGCTTCCCCCCAGCAACACGCCTATCAGCACCATGATCTCCGTAAAAAAAGTCGGGGCGTCGCCGAACACCGAGGTGCCGGCAAATACCGCCATGAAAACAATCACCGTCACCGGATTGGAGACCGTCAGGAAGAACAAAGAAAGGAAGTCTCCGACCAGTCCTTTCTTGGAAACCCGCCGGCGGGCCTTTATCTGTTTCAGGGGGTTGGCGAAATAGATTGTCAAACCGACAATCAGGAGAAAGATTCCGCCGATAATCTGAAGGATCAGTTCATGCGTCTGAACGGTATTGATGACATATCCCAAACCGAACGCCGCCACCGAAGCGTAGAACAGATCGGCACAGGCGGCTCCCATTCCAGCGATGAACCCCGACAAGGCGCCTTTGTGCAACGTTTTCTGAATAATCAGCACGCCCATGGGGCCCAACGGCACGGACACCATCAGGCCTATCAGCATCCCTCTGAAAATATAGACAATATCGTACATGCTTCCCAAACGTTACAATTCAACATTATCCGCCGTAAATCGATTCAGTATCGTTTCGTCGTTGATCTCTTTGGAAAGAGATTCTATCGTATTCATCGGCACATCGAAAAGATCCAGGATGAGCAGCCCGTCCAGACACATGTTGAATTTCGGGTCTATGTTGAAACCGACGATCCGGGCATTCAGGGAAATGTATTTTTTCAGCAGAACCGGCAGTTTGTCGCTGGAAGGCTCGATGTCCCCAATCATTTTATCCAGCATGCCGATGTTGTCGTGTGCCGCCTGCAGCATGACATCCACGTCCGGGTCTTTGGTTTCCACCCTGTATTTGCACCGGGGCGCGACAAAGCACGCCAGTTCGTTGTTGTAGTGATTGCGGATGATGAACTTCATGATCAGCTCCTTCGACACTTCCGTGTATTTCCCGCTGATTGTCACCGGCCCGATCAGATAACGGTATTCCGGGTTTTTAATCAGGAAATACAGTATCCCCTTCCACAGCAGGAACAGAGGCAGGGGTTTGCGCTGATATTCCCCGATAATGAACGAGCGTCCGAGTTCGATGGATTCATACAGAACCGGCAACATCGCCTTTTTTATCTTAAAAAGAGAGTTGATATAGAATCCCTTTATCCCGTAGCTGTCGATAATCTCTTTTCCTTTCCCCACGCGATAGGCGCCCACAATCCGGTGCGTGTCGTTATCCCAGATAAACAGGTGATAGTAGTAAAGATCGTATTCGTCCATATCCACGCTGCGGTTGGTTCCTTCCCCTACCGCCCGGAACGTGACCTCCCGCAAGCGTCCGATTTCATTCAGGACGTTGGGTATTTTTATGGACGGGGCACAAAATACGCTGTAATTCTTCATGTCGAACAACAGGTAATCTTCCTTAATCCCCTGTACTTCCTTCAACAGCGTCTCAGGTTCTACCGGCGGGGCTATCGCCTCAGCCTTGGGTGCCGCCTCGGGCGATTTCAGGAAAAATTTCTTCACCTCCAGAGAGGAGCCCAGCAAATAGGTCTTGGCCCGCAGGAATTTCCCGTATTGCACAAGGTCGGAGAATGAGTTCTGGGTATCCACGCCGATCGGGTTGCCGATCCTCAATCTGACGACCGTATTCTTTTTATTCAGCAGTTCGGAAGGCAGTTTTACGGTACGCAGCATCGGATGTATCAGTCCGAGCAGGTGAAACAGCAAGCTGTTGGTGCCTTTAAAATATATCGGAATGACGGGCACATTCGCTTTCTTTATCATTTTCAGCACGGAAGCCCCCCATTCTTTGTCCTCCACCATATTGGACTCCGCCTGATAAGCGGAAACTTCCCCCGCCGGGAACAGCCCCAACGGACGCCCTTCGGACAGGTGGCGCAAGGCTTCCTTAATCCCTCCCGTACTGGATATACTTTTACGGCTCTCGAAAGGATTGACCCCTAAAAAATACTCTTTGATCGGTTCGATTTTTTTCAGCAGGAAGTTCGCCATCACTTTATAATCCGGCCGGATCCTGCTCAGCAGTTTTATCAGTATAATCCCGTCCAGACCGCCGAAGGGATGGTTGGAGACGGTAATAAAAGCCCCTTCCCGGGGAATTTTCTGCAGGTCCTCTTCCTTTATTTCGATGCCCACTCCCAGTTCTTCGATCAAACGCTCCAGGAAAGCATGCGCATCCGTATCGTATACATCCGAATACAGCTTGTTGATCTTATCCAGACGCATGATATACATCACCAGTTTCGCCGCCATATTCCCGCCGAACCAGTTCAGGCTTTCCGAGGCTTTCAAAAGGTCTCTCGATTCTATCAGATTCATAGTCCGTATGCTTCCGGATCGTTCTCCCCGGCGTTCTTCCGGCAATCCGTATTATTTTATAATTATATCTTTCACAATGTTCTCCCCCAGTCTGGTATTCAGCGCCGCTATCAGCCCCTCTTTCACCATCAGCAATTCATTCCTGACCACGGCAGAGCTAAAACAGGCTATCAGTTTTCCGTCCGCCATTTTCAGGCTTTTCGTTTTGGAAGCGATCATTTTCCCCACCACTTCCGGCCATATCTGCGAAACCTCGCACTACTTGTACTTTCGGTCCGCCCCCAGCTGTTTCAGCAGCAGCTCGACCACTTCATCCAATTTCATCGTTTTCCCCTGACTCAGCATGGTTTGAAACTATTTGAAGCCCCGTTCCCTTCCGCAAGGAACAATTTATATCCGACCTGCTGCGCATCCAGTATATCGTCCAGATGCTGGCGGTTGGTATCCGTGATAAAAACCTGCCCGAAAATGTCCTCTCCGACCAGTTCGATAATCCGTTTTACTCTCCCCGCATCCAGCTTGTCGAAAATATCATCCAGCAGCAACAAGGGTTTTATCTTGTTCGTCCGGTACAGCCAGGCATACTGAGCCAATTTGAGCGCGATCAGGAATGTCTTTTTCTGCCCCTGCGAACCGATTTTTTTCACCGGATATTCGCCGATGGTCAGATTCAGGTCATCCCTATGCACCCCCACCGATGTGTAGCCCAGCAAACGGTCTTTCTCCAGCGCCTTCCCGAACGCCTCCCGCATGTCCAGCCCCCTCAGGGAACTGCTGTACTCCAACGCCACCTGCTCTTTCCCTTCGGATATGAGGTCATAGTAACGCTGAAAAAACACCTTGAAATCCCGGAGGAAATCCGACCGGTACTTCAAAATTTTCTCCCCGCAATCCGTCAGCTGTTCGTCCCACACATCCAGCACCGCCGGATCTATCTCCCTGCCCTCCGCCACCCGCAACAGGCTGTTGCGCTGCTGCAAAGCCTTGTTGTAGCGAATCAGCAAATACAGGTAATTCCGGTCGCTCTGGCTGATGATGCCGTCTATCAGCCTGCGCCTTTCTTCACTTCCCCCGTCGATCAAAACCACATCTTCGGGCGAAATCATCACCAAAGGAAGCAAGCCTATATGTTCGGAAAGCTTCTCATAGGCTTTCCGGTTCTTTTTAAATACTTTTTTCTGCCCCCGTTTCACTCCGCAATACACGTCCACGTCCTCCCCGTCCCGCCGGTATTCCCCCTGCAATACGAAAAAAGATTCGTGATGGCGTATATTTTGGGTGTCGGGCAGCCCGAAATAACTTTTACACATGGAAAGCAGATACAACGCGTCCAGCACATTGGTCTTCCCGACCCCGTTGTTTCCGACGATGCAATTGAAACGGGGACAAAACGTAAAAGTCGCTTCCTCTATGTTTTTAAAATTTACGATATGAAGTTCCTTTACAAACATTTAGCCTCTCGTTAACGCTCCGTTACCCGGATATATCAAACTACCCATTGCTTTGAGAGGCAAATATATAAAAAACAAAAAGATTTTTTCAGTTTCAGTTTCAGTTTTAAATTAAAAAAACTACTTTTGCGCGTTATGAATTCAGTCCGCCTATACGCGTTATATCCGGGGAATTTACAGCGTTGAAATTTTATTCAGGTTTTAAAGCATATAACCATGTCAAAAGAAAAAAAACACGAAGATCAATTCGAACACATCGAGGACGCACTGACCAGAGGTGAACAGTTCGTGGAAAACAACCAGAAGCTGCTTATCAATGCCGTCATCGTAATCCTTGTGATAATCGGAGCTTTCTTAGGGTATAACAGATTCATCAAAAATCCCAGAATCGAAGAAGCTTCCAGCCAGATATTCGGAGCCCAGAATTATTTTGAAAAGGATTCTTTCAACCTGGCTTTAAACGGCGACGGGAATATTTCCGGTTTTCTGGAAATCGCCGACAATTACGGTTCCACGCCGGCAGGCAATCTGGCCAACTATTACAGCGGGCTCTGCTACCTGTATCTGGGCGATTACAACCAGGCCATCGTTTATCTGAAGAAATTCTCCACGGACGACCTGCTTCTGTCCAACATGGCCATCGCCAATATCGGCGACGCCTATATGCAGCTGAATGACTACAAAAAAGCCGCCGAATATTATGCCAAAGCAGCGTCTTCCAAAGTAAACGATTTCTCGACCCCGGTATTCCTGATGAAAAATGCCCTGGCTTACGAAAAGGCCGAGGACTATGCTTCAGCCCTGAAGGTGTACGAAAGAATCGAAAAAGAATTTCCGAATTCCTCCGAGGCAAGAAATGTCGAAAAATACATTACCCGAGTGAAAACAAATCTTAAAAAATAGAGGATCCCTCAAAAAAAGCGCCCCATTCGGGGCCTTTTTTTTGCTTATGTGTTAGCTTTGTAGAAAATTACAAGTGACAGGTTTATGAATAAATACATCCTCCTCTGGTTAAGCCTCTTCTTTTCTCAGATACTTTCCGCCCAATCTTTAAACATCAACGGTTCGCTCGTGATCGACAACGCCGGCAGCGAGGGCGCCCGCATCGTCGTCCTGCGGAACAATATCGAACTGGAAAAAAGGGAAATCGGCAAGAAGGGCCGGTTCGACTTCAAATTCGGACTGGGCGCCGATTACAAGCTCCTTTTCGAGAAAGACGGATACATCACCAAAATCGTCAACATCAATACCGATGTACCGGATGAAATCGTTCAAAGCAATCCCAATTTCCCTCCCGTAAAACTGATCGTCACCCTGTTGCCTCAGGTGGAAGGCGTCGACATCAGTATTTTCGAGCAGGCCATCGCCAATCTGAATTACAATCACGAACTGGACGATTTTACTTTCGACAAGGAATATTCATCCAGGATTAAGGACAAAATCGCCAAAACGGAACAAGAGATAAGAAAGGCGCTGGCACAGAAGGGGTCGGAAGCCTTGGCCCGCGAACAGCTGTTCGCAGAACTGACCGGAAAAGGCGAGCGCGCTTTCACTCAGCGCCACTGGCAGGAAGCCATCGGACACTGGAGCAAGGCGCTGCAGCTTAAACCCGACAAGAAAGAACTGGCAGAGAAAATCGCCATCGCCCAAAAAGAATACGAGCGGGAAGAAGCCGAGAAGAGTGTCGCCGCACAAAATGCACGTACCTATAAAATGCTTGTCGCCTCCGGAGACAGCCTTTTTGCCGTGAAGAACTATGCCGCATCGAAAGAAAAGTTTACGATGGCGAAGGCTCTGCCCCTTGCTGATGAATACCCTTCCAGGAAAATAACGGAAATCGATGCGATTCTGGCACAGCTGGCCAAAGAAAAACAAGCGGCGGAAGCCCTCCAGGAGCGGATAGCGAGATACAAACAGATCATTGCGGAAGCTGACCAGGAGTTTCACCAGAAGAATTACGACTCCGCCGAATCCCGCTACCGGGATGCACTGGCTCTCAACTATGAAAAGGAATATCCTGAAAATCAGCTCAAAGCCATCGCTGCTATCCGGAAAGAGGCAAGCGACAGACAAAAACAGGAGGAGGCCGCACGCAAACGGCAGGAGGAGTTGCGGAAAGCCGAGCTGATGAACCGGTACAACCGGATCATCGCAACAGCCGATGCGGCGTTTAAAGCGGAAAATTACGCTATCGCCCGGACTCATTACGTGGAGGCCGACCAACTCCAGACGGGCGAAAGTTACCCTAAGAACAAGATCAAGGAGATCGACAACATTTTCAATTCCGCCAAATACAAGCAACGTCTCGCCGAGTTCAACCACAACAAGAAGCTGGCGGAAGAAGCCCTGGGAGAAAAGAATTATGCCGGCGCCAAGGTGTATTATGAAAAGGCCGCCTCTATCCTGCCGATAGACAAGGAGGAGATTCAGAAAAAGATTGCGGAAGTCGACAAGCTGATCGAAGCCGAGCGCCTGGCACTTCTGAATAAGGAGTATCAAAGCCAGATCGAGAAGGCCGACCGGGCTTATAAAGAAAAATCCTACGCCATCGCCAAGTTCTATTACCAGAAGGCGCTGGAGATCAAAAAGGAGGACAAATACGCCAAAGAGAAATTGAACGAGGTCGAGAAATTAATCAACGAAAGGACGGAAAAAACCGTGGAACTCTAAGCTTATCCGCTCGAACATGAAAAAAGGATATTATTTACTCTTTGTATTGCTGCTTCTTTGGAGCGGCATGCAGGCCCAATACCGGAACAGCGACAGCGGCTTCCTGCTGGGCGTCAATGCAGGCTATACCTATCCGTTAGGCGATTTCGGCAAAATCAACAAAAACGGACTGGGAGGAAACCTGTCCGCCAAGTATCTGATCAACCGGGTAATCGGCATCGGATTCGAAGCGGGTTACCATTCTTTCAAAACCGATATCGCAGGGAATGACAATGTGTCCCAGGATTACAAATGCAAACTGATCCCTTTCGTGCTGGAAGCCACGTTCTATATCCCGACATGGGACCGTACGCTGCTGCCCTATTGCGGTCTGCATTTCGGAGGTTACATGACCCATATCGGTATCCAGCAGAAATCAAATCTGTACGGGGATCCTGAGGTATCCGAGAAACTGAATCTTTTTTCTCCGGGCATCGGTCCCGACATCGGCATCCTGATAGAACTAAGCGAATACGTCAAATTAGACCTGAAGGTCAAAGGCGATTATGTCCTCAACGTAAAGGACGAGTACAAAATAGACGAGTACACCCGCGGCAACATCGGCTTCAACAAAATCATGAATCTGGGCTTCAGCGTCGGATTGCTCTACACCTTTCAATAAAATAAATCCCGTTCAGTCCTTCAACCGAACGGGATTCTTTTTACAAATAGTCAAGGATTATTCCACTTCCCAGGTATCTCCGCTGTTCAGCAGGTCGTCCATGCAATGAATGTCAGAAACTTTTTTAACCTGCTCGATCTGTTCGTCCAGCGCCTCATCATACGTGTGGGCCTCGACTTCACGGATGACGCCCAAGGCCACCGGGAATTCGGGAGCTTTCATATTTACCAGCATCCAGTGCAGGAACGGATTCGGATTGTGGGCATCGTGCACTAAAATATCGTCCACGGTAACGCCGTTTTTACCGATTTCCACCACTTCCAGTTTTCCGGTCTTATCAAGACGCAAGCCTTTGTCTTTATTTTTTCCGAAAATCATCGGCTGTCCGTGGTGCAGTATCAGCTGACGGTCTTCCTTCAGCTCTTTGTCAGTAATCGCCGAATGCGCCCCGTCGGCAAAAATCACACAATTCTGCAACACCTCCACCACCGAGGTACCTTTATGCTTCACTGCCGTTTCCAGCACTTCCGCCGTCAACGCCACATTCGTATCGATGGAACGGGCGAAAAACTTGCTCTGGGCACCGATAGCCAGTTCACCCGGATTAAACGGATGTTCTATCGTTCCGTAGGGAGAGGTTTTGGTCTTGGTCCCCAACTTGGTCGTCGGAGAATACTGCCCTTTCGTCAATCCGTAGATTTCGTTGTTGAACAACAGAATGGTGATGTCCACATTCCGGCGTATCACATGAATAAAGTGATTGCCGCCGATAGCCAGCGCATCTCCGTCTCCGGAAATCTGCAATATATTCAGTTTGCGGTTGGCATTTTTGGCCCCGGAGGCAATGGCGGCCGCCCGGCCATGAATCGTATGAAATCCGTAAGCGTTCATATAATAAGGAAAGCGGGAAGAGCATCCTATACCGGAAATAATCGCCCACGATTCTTTGGGATAATCCAGTTCCGCCATCGCTTTCTGAACAGCCATGATGATACCGTGGTCTCCGCATCCGGGACACCACCGCACTTCCTGGTCGCTTTTAAAATCTTTTGCTGTATACATGAGTTGAGTGATTTAAAATTAATTAAAAAGCTGTCCGACTTTTTCCTTGACTTCCGCCACCGTGAAAGGAAGTCCGGCCACTTTGTTGCACTGAAGGAATTCGAATCCGGGGCATTTGCTCCTCAGGTAAGAAGCGAATTGACCCAAATTCAATTCGCAAACCATGATTTTTTTATACCGGGCAAATATCTCCTGCGTATTCCGGGGCAACGGATTGATATAATTGAAATGCGTCAGACTGACGTCCCGGCCCTCTTTTCTCAGTTCTTTCACGGCTGAATACAAATGGCCGTATGTACCGCCCCATCCGACAACCAACACTTCCCCCCCTTCGGGATTGCCATACACTTCCTGCAAAGGAATCGAGTCGGCAATGCGTTCCACTTTCGCAGCGCGGAGATCCGTCATCACCTGGTGGTTTTCGGGTACATAACTGATGTTTCCCGTAATGTTCATCTTTTCCAGTCCTCCGATCCGGTGTTCCAGTCCTTTCGTACCGGGAAGCGCCCACGTACGCGCCAGAGTTTCCGGATCACGGGCATAGGGCTGGTAATCGTCCCCCTCTTTGGCGATCCGGAGCTTAATTTCCGGCAATTTCGCCATGGAAGGAATCAGCCAGGGCTGGGCTCCGTTGGCCAGGAAGCCGTCCGTCAGCAAGATGACCGGCGTCATGTGTTCCAATGCGATTTTACCTGCCATAAAAGCATAATCGAAACAGTTACCGGAAGTACTGGCGGCAATCACCGGCATCGGACTTTCGCCGTTCCGGCCATACAGCGCCTGCAGCAAGTCCGCCTGCTCCGTTTTCGTGGGCAGACCGGTGGAAGGTCCTCCGCGCTGCACATCCACTATCACTAACGGCAATTCAGCCATAACCGCCAGACCGCAGGCTTCGGTTTTCAATGCCAGACCGGGTCCCGATGTGGTCGTAACGGCAAAGTTACCGGCATAGCTCGCTCCAATAGCCGTACAGATTCCGCCGATTTCATCTTCCGCCTGATAGGTCTTCGCGCCCAGATCCCGGCGCAATGCCAGCTCGTGCAGAATATCGGTGGCAGGAGTAATCGGATAGGAACCGCAGAACAGAGGCAAACCGGCTTTCTCCGCAGCAGCCAGTAAGCCCCAGGCCGTCGCCTTGTTGCCCGTAATGGTACGGTATTTCCCTTTCTCTATCGCGGCCGGAGCCACTTTAAAGTGAACTGCCAGGGCATGCACATTGGCGGCATAATTATATCCCGCCCGCAGCACCAATTTGTTGGCAGAGGCAATCGCCGGCTTTTTGGCAAATTTCATATCCAGAAACGCTTCGGAGTGTTCCACGGAACGTTCAAACATCCAGTAGGTCATTCCCAAAGCGAACATATTCTTACATCTCAGCATCGATTTCTGATCCAATCCCGTCTCCCGCAAAGCTTCCACCGTCAGTTTCGTAATATCCACCGCCACCACATTATAACCCTCCAGCGAATGATCGGTCAGCGGATTGGCCGTATATCCCGCCTTTTCAAGGTGTTTGTCCGTAAAAGCATCCGTATCGACAATAATGGTGCCGGCTTTTTTCACCCACCGCAGGTTGGCTTTCAGCGCTGCCGGATTCATAGCGACCAGCACATCCGCATAGTCGCCGGGCGTAGTCACGTGTTCATCACCAATATGCACCTGGAAGCCGGATACTCCGCCGACAGTCCCCTGCGGCGCGCGGATCTCCGCCGGATAATCAGGGAAAGTAGACACATCGTTTCCAAACAAAGCAGCCGTATCCGAAAACTGTTGCCCGGTCAGCTGCATTCCGTCACCGGAATCGCCTGAAAAACGGATGACCACATCCTGTTTTTCGATCACTTCTGTTTCTTGACTCATGATATAAATTATGTGATTATTTTTATGATTAAAACACGATAAAGGTAGCTAATACTATATTCTAAACAAGTTTTTATAAAAAAAATGTTTGCGAAAATCGGATCCCAAAGGGGAAAAATGAGCAATAAATCATTCTTTTTAGCAATTTTTATCACAATTGTTTCGTGATCCGCAAAATTATAATTATCATTGCTACGATTATACTCTTATTCCGAAATAGATAAAAGGGTTCCGGCAAGCAGTAGTGTTGTGTGTGTGTCAAAAAAGGAAAGGATACTGCTTTACCGGAGACCCTTTTTAATTTTATCTCCGCTTTAAATAAATAGGTCCCGAACAGGCAACTGTGTCGTTGTGTGTCAAAAGGAAAGGAATTGCTGCCTATCCGGGATGCCTATTAAATCTACATTTTATCTCCACCGGACTTCCGTATATTTCCGCCGATTCCGTTCTACGAACAGCCAGTCCGTCAAGGCGGTTCCGTTCCAACCGGGCCAATCGACACAACCATCCAGATTGATGTCATGGAGCAAATCGTAACGATAACCGCGCAGTTGCGCCGGGACCGCAGGCGAAATATCCTCGAGCGTCACATGGTTCGGATCCGACAGCGATACCA
>CAZYJV010000071.1:10156-11347 GCA_964647845.1 uncultured Odoribacter sp. | reverse complement strand
ATTATGAGCGGCTTCTATACACAGGACCTGCCTCTCATCCGGCAGAAAGCCGAAGAATACGGCCTGGGGTTCCACGGGCAGAAAACAGAAAACAACTGGGTGGCTGCAAGTTTTTACAAACAATAAACAATTCGTTCCCCTTCTTATTTCAGCTTATCCGCCTTTTTCTTTCCTTCCGGCTTGGAAATCGCCTCACGCATCTGCGTATCGGCTTCGATATTCTTCATGCGATAGTAATCCATCACACCCAGATTCCCGGAACGGAAAGCCTCCGCCATCGCCAGCGGGACATGCGCCTCCGCCTCAATTACCTTGGCTTTCATCTCCTGTGCCAGCGCTTTCATTTCCTGCTCTTTCGCCACAGCCATGGCCCGTCTTTCCTCCGCTTTCGCCTGGGCGATCTTCAGGTCGGCATCGGCCTGGTCTATCTGCAAACCGGCACCGATGTTCTTTCCGACATCGATGTCTGCAATATCGATCGACAGTATTTCAAACGCCGTACCGGAGTCCAGTCCTTTCTCCAGCACCACTTTGGATATGAAATCCGGATTTTCCATCACCGCCTTGTGGGAATCGGAGGAGCCGATGGAAGACACGATTCCTTCCCCGACACGCGCCAGGATGGTTTCTTCTCCCGCACCGCCGACCAAACGCTTTATATTCGCCCGCACCGTCACCCGCGCTTTAGCGATCAGCTGGATGCCGTCCTTGGCCACGGCGGTCACGGGAGGGGTATTGATGACCTTCGGGTTTACGCTCATCTGTACGGCCTCGAAGACATCGCGTCCCGCCAGGTCCACCGCCGTAGCAATCTGGAAGGTCAGATCGATGTTGGCTTTTGAAGCGGACACCAGGGCATGCACCACCTGAGGCACATGTCCGCCCGCCAGATAGTGGGCTTCGAGCAGATCCCGGTAAAGTTCCAGTCCGGCTTTCTTGCCTTCGATCATCGCCCCGACAATCACGGAGGGGGGCACCTTCCGCCAGCGCATCAGCACCAGCTGCAACAAAGAAATTTTCACATCGGAAACCAGTGCCTGAAACCACAACCCGATCGGAATGAAGTACAATATCATCCAGATCAGGAACAACCCGCCGGCAATGGCCGCCACGAATAAAACAATACTGTTATTGTCCATGCTCTTCTGTTTTTAATTTTACAATCACTTTATCTGTATATACCTTTAGAAT
>CAZYJV010000071.1:0-10056 GCA_964647845.1 uncultured Odoribacter sp. | reverse complement strand
CCCAGCACGACGACATGCCCCGTTGCGGTTCCGAAAAACCTGTATCCCAGATAAATCCCGAAGCCGATGCACGCCAACCCGATGAATCCAACCACACTCGTACCCGGGAATACCAGAAACTCCAGTACCACCATGATAAAACCGATGCCCAGCAACAAAATCAATGCGACCCATTCCATAACCTGCCGATTTAATTTTTTCCTATCGGAGTAAAGGTAATAAAATATAATGAAAACAAAAGATTCGCCCGAAGCGAATCCGTAAAAAATTTCATTATAGAATTTTTTATATTTACTTTGTGTTGTTTTTTCAACATGATATTCAGAATTCAAATTCATAAAAGAGCATGTCGCCGGAATTAGACAAGGAAGATGAATTTTACCGCAAAGAAGAGTTCTTCAACACGAAAAGAACCGAACAACTCTGCTATCATTACAAGGAAATACTCAGGCTCCTAAGCGAAGATCCGGAACGGGAGGGCCTGCTGAAAACCCCGTTGCGGGTCGCCAAGGCCATGCAGTTCATGACCCAGGGCTACCACCAGGATCCGGAAGCCATACTCCGCTCCGCCCTGTTCAAGGAAGACTACCGGCAGATGGTCATCGTCAAGGATATCGAACTTTACTCTTTGTGCGAGCATCACATGCTGCCGTTTTTCGGCCGGGCGCATGTAGCGTATATCCCCAACGGCTACGTCACGGGACTGAGCAAAATCGCCCGGGTGGTGGAAACGTATTCCCGCCGCCTGCAGGTCCAGGAGCGGCTGACCTACGAAATAAAAAACTGCATCCAGAACACGCTGCACCCGCTGGGTGTCGCCGTCGTAATCGAAGCCCAGCACATGTGCATGAGTCTGCGCGGAGTACAGAAGCAGAATTCGGTCACCACGACCTCCGATTTCAGCGGAGCATTCGAGAAGCTGGCCACCCGGGAAGAGTTCATCCGGCTGATCAGCTCCCGTTTACATTAAAAGTCACATTATAAAAACTTATACGTATGAAAAAAGCATTTGTATTTCCCGGTCAGGGAGCACAATTCGTAGGAATGGGAAAAGAATTGTACGAAACTTCTCCCCGGGCGAAGGAATTATTCGAAAAAGCCAACGATATTTTAGGTTTCCGCATCACGGACCTGATGTTTGCAGGTACGGACGAAGACCTGAAACAGACGAAGGTAACGCAACCCGCCATTTTCCTGCATTCCGTCATTCTGGCGGACAGCCTGGAGGAAAAACCGGCGATGGTTGCCGGCCACTCGTTAGGTGAGTTTTCGGCATTGGTCGCTGCAGGCGCCCTGTCTTTCGAAGACGGTCTGCGTCTGGTTCATGCCCGTGCGCTGGCGATGCAAAAGGCCTGCGAAGCCAACCCTTCCACCATGGCCGCCGTTTTAGGCATGGATGACGAGGTCGTGGAACGCATCTGCGGGGAAATCGACGAAGTCGTCGTTCCGGCCAACTACAACAGTCCGGGCCAGATCGTCATCTCCGGAAGCAACAAAGGCATCGAAATCGCCTGTCAGAAACTGACGGAAGCCGGTGCCAAAAGAGTGGTACCCCTGAACGTCGGCGGCGCTTTCCATTCGCCGTTGATGGAACCGGCACGCAAAGAGCTGGCGGAAGCCATCGCCCGCACGAGCTTCAGTACTCCCATCTGTCCTGTATATCAGAATGTGGACGCCAAACCCTACACCGACCCGGAACAGATAAAGAACAACCTGATTGCCCAGCTGACCTCTTCCGTACGCTGGACCCAGATCATGAAAAACATGATTGCCGACGGGGCCGACTGCATGCTGGAAATAGGCCCGGGAAAAGTGCTTCAGGGACTGTTTAAAAAACTGAATAAGGAATTCGAAACCGCCGGTATTCAGTAACCGGAAAAAAGGTCCTCGGAAGAGGGCCTTTTTTTATAAATTCTTTATATCTTTATTGGCTGATAAATTGGCATAGTATGCTGGACAAATTTTTGAAGATACGACCTCAGCTCATTTTCCGGATCATCATCATTCTCGTGATCTGCGGAACAATCGTTTATCTGTTCCCCAAATCCGGCAGTTTTCAATACGAATTCCAGAAAGGGTCGCCGTGGCGCTATGAGACCCTGAACGCCCCTTTCGATTTCCCCATTTACAAGACAGATGCCGAACTGGCGGCGGAGCGGGAGAAAATCACGCGGGAACAGACCCCTATTTTCAATCTGAAAGCGGAAGTCAAGGAAAAGCAGACGACCAAATTCGCAAGAGCGACGGAAAAATACCGGAATCCAGGTACCGCTGCGGCCATCAACCAGATCCAGAACAAACTGGCGGCGCTTTATAATAAAGGTATCCTTCTGTTGCCGGAGGAGTTGGATTCACTGAATATCAAGACGATAAAAATCATTCACAACAACATCGGCAAGGATGTGGACTTTTCCAAGGTATACAACCTGAAAAAAGCTTACTCGACCCTGACGCAGTTCATCGACAACGTCAATCTGCCTGCCTCCGTGAAAGAACACATACTGAGCCTGAACATCAGCAATTTCATACAGCCGAACCTGGAATTCGACGCCTCGAAGACCCACCTGCAACTGCTCAACCAGCTGAAAAACATCAGTCTGACCCAGGGGCTGGTGCGGAACGGAGAAATCATCATCACCAAGCGGGAGCTGGTGACGCCGGAGAAGGTGAAGCTGTTGAATTCGCTGAAACTGGAATACCTGCACAATGCGGGCTCCTATGCCAGCCATCTGCGGATCATCGGCGGACAGGTCATCCTGACGCTGACGGCGCTGATCATATTCTCCCTCTTTTTCTATTACTCCAAAAAGCGGATTTTTTACAATAACAAGGAATTCATATTCCTTTACGGCTCGTTTCTGGCGACCGTCATGCTGGGATGCATCGGCTATTACCAGAATATCAACATGCTGGCTTTGCCGGTGCTGTTTTTCGTTATTATCGTCAATATTCTGGTAGGCAGCCGCTCCGCCCTCTATTTGCTGCTGGGATCGAGTCTTCTGATTTCCTATTTCGCCCCCAACAGCTACATGTATCTGTTCATGCAGGTGTCGGCCGGTATCGTTTCCGTGTTCAGCCTGTCCCAACTGCAAAGAAGGGGCCAGCTTTTCCTTTCCATCTTTCTGACGTTCCTGACCTACGCGGCGGTTTACATCTCCTTCATTCTGGTGCAGGAGGGCGAAATAAGCCTCTCCCACGTCTTCGGGGTGCTCTGGCTGGTGATCAACTGTCTGTTATTGAGTCTGACGTATCCGGTGATTTATATTTTCGAACGTATTTTCGGTTTCACCTCCGAAATCACGCTTATGGAACTGTCAAATCCCAATCATCCGGCGCTGCGGGCCTTAACCAAGAAGGCACCGGGAACGTTCCAGCATTCCCTGATGGTCGCCAATCTGGCGGAGGAGGCTATCTACCATATCGGGGGATCTCCCCTGCTCACCCGGACCGGCGCGCTGTATCACGACATCGGCAAATCCGAGAACCCCATTTTCTTTATCGAGAACCAGAGCGGAGGAATCAATCCGCACGCCCAGTGCGACTTCGACGAAAGCGCCCGTCATATCATAGAACATGTGACACAAGGGGTGGAACTGGCCAAGAAATACAACCTGCCGGAGGCTATCATCAACTTCATACGCACCCATCACGGGAGAAGCAAGGTGAAGTATTTCTACAATTCGTTCCGCAACAAATATCCGGACCGTCCTGTGGATGAAGAAGCCTTTACATACAGCGGCCCCGATCCGATCAGCAAGGAGTGTGCGGTCGTCATGATGGCCGATGCCGTGGAGGCCGCTTCCCGGACCCTTCAGGAGAAGACGGAAGAAAATATCACCGCCCTGGTGAACAACATTATCGACAGCCAGGTGCAAGACGGAAGGTTCATGTATGCCGAAATCACATACAAAGACATCGAAAACGTGAAACGGGTTTTCATCGAAATGCTCACGAACATTTACCATTCCCGTATCGCCTACCCGAAACTGCAGCAGAGCGAAGAACCGAACGTTTCCGAAAACGATGAGCATAATACCATTAAAACTTAGAGATATGACACAAAAAGCAATCACTATCAAAGACCTCGCAGCTCAACTAAATATCTCGGTATCCACTGTATCAAGGGCATTGAAAGACAACCCCGAAATCAGTCAGCAGACCCGGAAAACCGTCCAGGCGCTGGCCAAAGAACTGGGGTATCGCCCCAATCCGATTGCCGTCGCCCTGAAAACACACAAGAGCTATACGATCGGAGTGATCGTGCCTCAGATTGTGAATACTTTCTTCGCCAATGTGGTAAAAAAAATCGAAGAGATCGCGGACAAGTACGGCTACAACGTGCTGGTCGCTTCTTCCAACGAAACTTTTGAAAAAGAGCAAAAAAGCATAGACGTATTTCTGGCGAACCGGGCCGACGGGATCATTCTTTCCCTCTCCCGGGCGACGACATCGTACGATCACATCAAGAATATACAGAACCAGGGGGTGCCGCTGGTGCTTTTCGACCGGACGACCAAAGAGCTGGACGTGTCCAGGGTCATCGCCGACGATGCGGACGCCGCCTATAAGATCGTCCAGCACCTGATTCACGGAGGGGCCAGAAGAATCGCGCTGATCACCGGTCCCGAACAGCTTTCCATCGGGAAAAACCGGATGAAGGGCTATCTGAAAGCCATGACGATGAACAAACTCGAAATCAACGCGGACTATATCATCAGATGCGATGATTTTTCGGTGAAGGCCGCAAAAGAAGCCACCCGGAAGCTGCTGGAACTGCAGGAGAAACCGGATGCCATTTTCGGAATCAACGACGACATGGCCATCGGAGCCATCGAAGCCATCAAGGAAGCCAATCTGAGGATACCCGAAGACATCGCCGTGTTCGGCTTCTCCAACACCAAGCGTTCCCGGTATATGAACCCTTCGGTAAGCACCGTAAACCAATTCCCGGAAAAAATCGGCGAAATGGCCGCAGAATTGCTGTTCGAACAAATACTGAACAGCAAACACGCCCGCATCCGGGAAGAAATCGTCAACTGCGAATTGATTATCCGCGAATCTTCCGACCGTTCTTATCTCAATGACTGAAATATTGTCTGAAAATCTTAAAATAAGGGAGCAGAATCTCCTTTATTTTAAGACTTCGAGGACGCTTTCATCCCGCTTATGCCCCGAACCGGTTAAAGTTTGTTAAACCCTTATACATCTTTACCGCGGTAATTATATTTGTACGAAACAATCTCTGTCTTATGGATGTAGTGGTAGAAAATTTATCGAAATCTTTCGGTACCCAAAAAGCCGTCGACACGGTCTCGTTCTCGGTAAAAAAGGGAGAGATTCTGGGTCTCCTCGGCCCCAACGGCGCAGGAAAAACCACCATCATGAAGATCATCACCTGCTTCCTTTTCCCGGACCAGGGGAATGTCTATATCGGCAAACAATCCATCCGCAAACACGCCTACAAGCTCAGGCAGTTCATCGGCTATCTGCCGGAGCACAATCCGCTGTACGACGAAATGAACGTCATCGATTTTCTGACGTTCATCGCCAACATACACAATGTGCCCCGTTACAAAATCACGTCCCGGGTGCTCGACATGCTCAGAACGTGCGGTCTGGAGCACGAAAAGCACAAAAATATACAGGAACTGTCCAAGGGTTACAAACAGCGGGTCGGTCTCGCGCAGGCGCTGATCCATGACCCCGAAGTGGTGATCCTGGACGAACCGACGACAGGGCTGGACCCCAATCAGATCGCAGATATCCGGGAGCTGATAAAGAATACGGGGAAGGAAAAAACCATCATACTCAGTTCCCATATTCTGGCGGAGGTGGAGGCCACCTGTGACCGGGTGCTGATTCTCAACAAGGGAAAAATCGTCGCCGACGGAACCGCCGCTGAACTCCGCAAGTCGAACAAGGAAAAGATTTTGAAATTAAGCATCCGGGGGGGAGAAACGAATGACATATTCAACGCATTGACCCTCATCGGCGGCCTCGAAAGTATCGATATTCTCGACAAGGGGTGTTTCGAACTGAAATCTTCGCAGGAGGACGACATCGAAAAAGCCGTTTTCGAGACCTGCAGCCGCAACGGCTGGTACCTGAAGGAACTGGTTCCCGTTGAACGCCGGCTGGAGGATATTTTCCGGCAAGTGACACAAAATTAAATTCATGAGAACGATAAAAATCATCATCCGCAAGGAGTTGGACAACGCCTTTAATTCCTGGAGCACGTACATCGGCTTCCTGCTGTTTTTCTGCATATGCGGATTTATCAGCTGGCTGTCGTCTTCCAACATATTCTATCTCGGACAGGCTTCCATGATGCCTTTTTTCATCGTCATCAACTGGACGACGTTCTTCATGGTGCACACGCTGACCATGCGCTCCATCGCCGATGAAAAAAGGAACGGGACGCTCGAATTGCTTTTAACCAAGCCGATAAAGACGAACCAGCTGATCGGAGGCAAATTTTTTTCACACCTGATACTCATCGTCATCGCCCTGGGCATGACGCTTCCATACTATTTCACCGTCGCCACCCTGGGGCACATCGATATCGCCACGGTCATCCTCGGCTACTTCGGACTCGTCTGCATCAGCGCCTGTTATATCAGCATCGGCATACTGGCTTCCTCTTTGGCCCGGACAGCCGCGACGGCTTTCCTTATCAGCCTGGGGATAAGCCTCTGCTTTCAGCTGCTTTTCGGCTTCCTGGCCCAGCAGTGCGGGAACGGATTCATCAGCGGACTGCTGACCTATCTCTCTTTCGAGGAGCATTTCGATTCGCTTTCCAGAGGCATTCTGGACAGCCGGGATATTGTATATTTTATATCGGTCGTCACGCTCTTTTTGTCTTTGTCCAAATTTTTCATCTGCAAAATCAGACATTGAACCGACATGAAAACACTGATAAGAAACAACCTCTATACGCTCACCGGCATCGTGCTGCTCAATCTCCTGTCCGCGATTCTGTTCGTCCGGATAGACTTCACGTTCAACAACCGCTATTCGCTGAGCAAGGTGAGCAAGGACGCCATACAGGATATAAAAGAACCCGTCACGATCGATTTTTACATTACGGAGGATCTTCCCCAGGATATCAAGAAGGTGGCCAAGGAGTTTATTTCTTTGACAAAGGAGTACAAATCCCGCAGCAGGGTGCCTTTTTCCATCAATACCATCCACCCCAATACCGAACAGAAAGGCAATATGGCGCTGGCGTCCGGCATCCAGCCCATTTTAATGGAACTGCGGGAACGGGATATGGAGAAAATCCAGAACGTGTTCATCGGCGCCGTCATCAAAATCGGCAACAAGCAGGCCGTGATTCCCTATATCGACCACAATACCCCCATTGAATACGAGATCACCCGCATATTAAAACAAACGACGGATACCGTCAAACCCCATATCGCTTTTGTTTCCGGACACAGGGAAGCCCTGCTGGGACAGATGCCCCAGCTTATCAACGAACTTTCGCACCTGACGGACATATCCGTCATCAGGCTCTTCGATGCGGGCGACCTGAACCGGTTCAACGTCCTGTGCATCATCGGGCCGCAGGATATGTACACCCCCTATGAAAAAGAACAGATCGAAAAATACCTGGCCGGCGGAGGACGCCTGTTTGTCGCGCTGAACCATGCGGTGGGACAGATCAACGAGAGCCAGCATAACGGCTATATCAATCCGACCGGACTGGAAGACATCCTGGCGGAAAAAGGACTGAAGATACAGCCGGATTTCGTCGTGGACAACAATTGCGGAACCATGACCGTCAAGCAGCACAACGGTTTCATGAGCTACCAAAGCAATGTCAGCTTTCCTTACCTGCCGATGATCACCAATTTCAGCGACCACACCATCACCCACGGACTGAACACGATATTCCTGCCTTTCGCCAGCAGCATCGAACAGATAAAAACCAACACGACCTATATATTTACTCCGCTGGCGACCACGTCCTCGCTGTCCGGCACCAAACCGGCCCCGATTTTTTTCAATCTGCAACACCAGTGGAACCGGTATGATTTCAACAAGCCCAAATCCATTGTGGCGGCGCTGCTGACAAATGACGACAACAACAGCGCCATCGTAGCCATTACGGACGCCGATTTCCTCATCAACGATATCGGGCTCTATGCACATGTGCTCCGGCAGGACAATATCAATTTCGCCATCAACTCGATAGAATGGCTGGCGGATAATTCCGGACTGATCCGGCTGCGCAACAAGTTCGCCACGTTCGCCTCTTTACAGCCGATCGACGAGCACTATAAGAATTTTCTGAAATACTTCAATTTCCTGCTGCCACTGGCGGCCGTCATGGTGTTTGCCGCCATCCGCTTCCAGAGGAACCGCCAACGCAGGCTTAACCGCTCCCGGCCGGGTTACATCGAATGACACAGCTCTTTCAGTTCGCCGTAAAGCCGCTCGCTTACGGGCGTTAAAGGCGAACGCAGCATGTTGTGGGCAATGATTCCCTTCACATGCAACGCGGCTTTTATACCGGCAGGATTGCCTTCCGCGAACAATGCCTTATACAAACCGGTACATTTCAAATGTATGCGGGCGGCTTCCGTATAGTTTCCGGCAGAAGCCAGACGGACCATTTTGGAAAATTCGGACGGGAAAACATTGGCCAGAACGGAAATCACCCCTTTTGCACCGATGGAAATCAAAGGCAGCGTAAGGCCGTCGTCACCGGAAACCACCATAAAATCCGAGCGCATGGATTTTAGGATCTCCGCCACCTGCTGGAAATTTCCCCCCGCTTCTTTAATCCCGATGATATTGGCGCACTCATGCGAAAGACGCACGACAGTCTCCGACGAAAGATTTACCCCGGTACGCCCGGGTACGTTATACAGAAACAGAGGCAATGCCGACTCCTCGCTCAATGTCTTGAAGTGCCGGAACATGCCTTCCTGGGAAGGTTTGTTATAATAAGGCGTGACGCTCAGTATCGCCTTGCAGTATTTCAGGAAAGGGAAACGCCGGATGTTTTCAGCCACCTCCCGCGTATTGTTTCCGCCTATTCCCACCATCACCGGCAGACGCCCCTGATTCTGATCCAGAATGACCTCCATCGCCTGACACCGTTCGGCTTCCGACAAGGTCGCCGCCTCCGAAGTGGTCCCCAGGGCCACCAGATAGTTCGCCTCTCCGGCGATCACATACTCTACGAGTTTTCGCAAAGATGTGTCGTCGATACCGGATTTTTTATCGAAAGGAGTAACCAGTGCCACTCCCGTGCCTGCAAATAAGTTCATGTCAATATTTCTTTAACCTGGCCAATACTTCAAATAATTTATCGATGAATTCGGGAATACCCGACACACTGTCGATCATCAAATCCGCATCGAAGCCCGCCTTTTTCATTCCCGCCTTGCATCTCGCCAATGAATTTCTCAGGACGTAATCGATCATCACGTTCGATTCCTCCGACAAATCGACCAATAAATCGTATTCTTTGTCCAATAATGCCGGCAGCTGCTCATTCAGGATTTTCCCCCCGAATCCCAGCTCTTCCTCCTGCACATATACGACATCCTTCCAAGACGAAGCCGGCCCCCCTTCAGGCAAAAAACAGACTTTATCCAATTTCACCTGCTGCGGCAGTCTCTTTTTAAGGAGTTTCAGGTATTCCTCCTGCCTGTCGTTGGCGCACCAGACTGCCAGACAACTCTTTACCGCATGCAAGTCCGGATACTGTTTCGTTCTCTTTCTCTCCGCCGTCTTTTTCGCCAGCGAATCCTGCTTCATCCGGTGGAAAATCTTATGTATGATCTGTTTCATAAATACCTCGTTCTATATCTCTGACAAAAATAACAATTAATCCCATTAACTTAAAATTAATTTTCCACTTCCCTACAAACGGCAGTCTCTGAAGACCTTACGAAAAAACGTTCTTTTTTCTCTCCGGGAAACTAAAAAAATAAGAAAAACATTTGTGGGATCGGAATAATGTGCATATATTTGCACCGCTTTAGATAAAGCACGGACTCGTAGCTTAATGGATAGAGCACTTGGTTACGGCCCAAGAGGTTG
>CAZYJV010000070.1:1161-11639 GCA_964647845.1 uncultured Odoribacter sp. | reverse complement strand
GGGGGATGCGGAGAGAACGAGATTCGAACTCGTGGTACCCTAATCGGATACGACAGTTTAGCAAACTGTTGGTTTCAGCCACTCACCCATCTCTCCATGGTGCTAAACCATTCTTGCGGACACAAAAGTAGTGTTTTAAATCGAACCTGCAAACTTTTGTCACACTTTTTTATCCGCAAAGCGGGAGTTTCCGCCTTTTATTTGCGACACTCCGGCTCCTTGCACATTCTTTGAAGCAGCTGTTTATGGAATTTCCGCTCCGTCCGGTCCAGACGGGCCACTTTCCGGGCCGGAACCGCATTCAGCAGTTTCTGATAATACTCCTTTTTAATATCCAGCATTTTCTGTTCATACGTCAGCAAATCCATCACCCGCTGCCTCTCCTGCTCCTCCGTCAACTTTTTCGCCTTGTGCGTTTCGCACTGGCTCTCCCGAAGCCTGGCATCCTGTTCCCGGATTTTCTTCATCATCTCATTGTAGAGAGGCCAGAACACGGCAGCCTCTTCCGGCGTCAGCTCCAACGCCTGGGTAAAATAAGCCACCTTCTGGGCTTCGAACTCCTGCCGCTTTTCCTCGCTCAGTTTTCCCTGGGCGAACAGCGATATGGAACCTCCCCACACTAAGGCTACCAGAATTAAAATCTTCATTTTCATCTCTTCCTTATTTTAATACAAATCCGCATACAACAAATCATAGTCATTTACCTCCGTAGAAAGGTATTCCAGAATCTCTTCATCGGTAGGGTCGAACCCGGAATCAAACTCGAAAGTTTCCGACCGGGTCTCTTTCTCCGCCATTCCCTCCCGCTTTTCACTCACCAGCATCCTGTCCTTGTCCACCACATGAGGCAGCACCACCTGCACGACAAACAATGCCAGTAAAAAAATGGCGGCAAGTCCGACATAGGGTTTCAACAACGTGACCAAGCGCACTTTCTGCGGCTTTTTCTCCGTTTCAATCCGTTGCTCGATCCGTTTGCCCAGCTGGTCAAAATAGCTTTCCGGAACCGAAAACGGATTTTTTCTTTTATACCTGTCATCAAAATTCTCCATACCACACTCTTTTAATCCGACATTAAAAAGAAGGATCTGCAATCCTCAGATACTCCTCTATTTTCTTCACAGCATTGTGATACGTCGCTTTCAGCGTCCCCACCGCCACTTCCAGCACCTCCGCTATATCGTCATACGACATATCGTCAAAATACTTCATGTTAAAAATCAGGCGCTGCCGTTCGGAAAGCCGCAGGATGGCCCGCTGCAGCTCTTTCTGAATCTCATCGCCGTCGAAATAAACGTCGCTCTCCAGCACATTCTCCAGCATCGCCGTCATTTCACCCGAATTGCCATACACTTTCCGCTTCTTCTCGTTCAGGAAATTAATCGCCTCGTTCGTAGCGATCCGGTACATCCAGGTAAACAGGCGGGATTCATAGCGGAACTCCGTCAACCCTTGCCAGACTTTGACAAAAGTATTCTGCAAAACGTCGTCCGCATCTTCATGGTTCAGCACAATCTTCCGGACATGCCAATAAAGCCGCTCCTTGTAGCGATTTACAAGAAGCCGGAAAGCCTCATCTTTCTTTCCTTTCAGATGAAACAACTCTATAATCTCTTTTTCTTCCATACACAAATCCACCATTGTCCTGTCTTCGGTTATATGACAATATTCAAAGCCGAAGGTTTATTCCATACCCCGTTTATTTCCATCTCAATTGGGAAAATGCACGCACTCCCCGGACGAAGTAAGCATACAGAAGACTTCCGGAATAAACTCCCAACGGCCTGTTCTCTCCTGTTTTCCGAGGATAATCTTTTTTCATTTCACGGAAAGAACGATAGGCTTCACGCACCGAGCGGGCGTTTGCGAACTGCCCCTTTAAAAGAAAAATACAACAGGCCAAACCGTCCAGGAACCGCCTGGTCCGCATCACGTTCTTATAATCACTCTCTGCCAGATTTTTATGCAGCATCAGCAAATTATTCCGGTAATTCAGGAACAATTTTCGGGGGTGATTCATCGGCAGCGTACCGCCGCCCAAATGATATACCACGGAACGGGGAACGACCTTCAAAATATGGCCTGCGTTCTGCATCCGCCAGCACAAATCGATCTCCTCCATGTGGGCGAAAAAACGCTCATCCAATCCTCCGCAGTCTAAAAAAACCTGCCGCCGCACACACAAAGCCGCCCCACTGCACCAAAACACGGCAACTTCATCGTCATACTGTCCCGAATCCCGCTCCGTCACTCCCATGATTCTTCCCCGACAAAAAGGAAAACCGTAGCGGTCCATATACCCCCCGGCGGCACCGGCGTATTCAAAATACTCCCTCTTTCCCCACGACCTCAGTTTCGGCTGCAGCGCCGCCACTTCCGGATGCCGGTCCAACGTCTCCACCAAAGGCTGCAACCATCCTTCCTCCACCTCCACATCGCTGTTCAGTAAAACGACATACTCCGTCCCTATCTGTGCGACAGCCCGGTTATATCCCCCTGCAAATCCGTAATTCTTATCCAGGCAGAGCACTTCCACCGACGGGAAATCACGTTTCAACAGCTCCACAGACCTGTCGTCGGAATGATTATCCGCCACCACGACCTTCCCCAGACCGGCAGGCGTATTGCGAACCACCGACGGCAAATACTCTTGCAACAATTTTTCACCGTTCCAATTTAAAATGATAACAGCAACCTTTTCCATACGCTTACTCTTTTCTACGATGTTTCCACCGGCGGTGCGACCACAGCCAATACTCCGGCTGCCGGCGGATCTGCTGCTCCAGATGACGGGTATGCAACTCCGTCAATTCCCCCGGTTTCAGCTCCCGGGGATTTTCACACAGACTGACAAAATCCACCTCGTAATATCCCCTGCGCACTTTACGGGTATTTAAAGATATGACGGGGATATTAAACTTCGTCGCAATCTTTTCGGTTCCCTGCAGCACCGGCGTATCCTGATTCAAAAACGTCGTCCAGAAATTCAAATTATGGACATTCGGGGTCTGGTCGCCGATAAACGCCGCCAGAAAAACCCGCTTCTCCTGCAAATCCCGGACCATCACCCGCAAAATATCATTCCGCGGCACCGGTTTGGCGCCGAAGTGTGAACGGATCCGCACCATCATTCTGTCCAGCACGCGGTTATGCAGCGGTTTGTACAAAGTGTAAAAAGAAACCGCCGGATTCAGCAACAGCGCGTAAGAAGTCATCCATTCCCAGTTGCCGTAATGCCCCATTACAGCGATAACCGGCCGCCCCTGGTCATAATAACGCTGCAGCACTTCCGCATGCCTGAATACGCAACGCTTCTGAATCTGTTTCCGGGACATATGCCAGGGTTTGAAAAACTCTACGAAAAAATCGCTCAGATGCCGGTAAAATCTCCGTTCAATATCTTTCCTTTCCCGTTCGCTTTTCTCCGGAAAAGAGCGTCTCAGATTCTCCGCCACCACCTTCCTCCGGTACCCGACCGCATAATACAACACATAATATACCCCGTCCGCAACGAGATACAGTACCGGGAAAGGCAGGAAACTGACCAACCAGAGCAAACCGTATATAATGTAGGAAAGCATAAAACCGTTTTTTAACAGTCAAAGATATACGCTTTCCTTGTAAATTCTATTCATCCGCTCAAAATTATTCCCGGAATTCCCCCAATTATTTGCCATTCTCATATATATTGCTTAACTTCGTGAGTTATTAAATACAAGACAACTTAACTGCCAATACTCATGGAGCAAGAGAACACGTTACCGAAAGAGGAAATCAACCGCCCTTCCGAAGTATCAGACACTGAGAACAATCTCTCCGAACCCGTCGCTGCGTCCGCCTCGGAACCGGTCACCATTCAGGCGGTGCCCGATATCGACTTCACGACGCTGACCACAGAAGAAATCGCCGCGCAGTTGCAAGATTTAATGGATACCTTCCCTCTTCCGCAACTCAAAGAAATTATGGAAAACATCCAGGAGATTTTTGAAGCCCGGTACAAACAGGAAGAAGAGAAAGCTTTGGCGGAATTCACCGCTGACGGAAGCCCGGCAGAAGACTTTCAATACGGCAACGACAGCAAAGAACGTTTCTACTCGCTCCTGAAAAACTACAAAGAAAAACGAGCCGTCGCCGCTAAAAAAAGCGAAGCCGAACGGGAGGAAAACCTCCGCATCAAACTGCAGCTCATCGAAGAACTGAAAGAATTGGTGAAGAAAGAAGAAGCGCTGAACCAGACCTTTCAGGAATTCCGGGACATCCAGGAGCGCTGGCGGGACACCGGCATGGTACCCCAGAACCGCATCAACGATTTGTTGGAGACCTACCACCACCATGTAGAAAACTTTTATAACTACATCAAGATCAACAAAGAACTGCGGGACCTGGACCTGAAGCGCAATTACGACGCCAAGATCGCCCTGTGCGAGGAAGCGGAGAAACTATCGGAGAACAGCAACATCAACGAAGCGTTCAAACAGCTCCAGCTCCTGCATGCCCGCTGGAAAGAAATAGGCCCCATCAACAAAGAACAGAAAGAGTCCGTCTGGGAACGGTTTAAGGAAGCCACCGGCAAAATCAACGACAGCTACCACAGCTTCTTTGAAGACCTGAAAAAAGAACAGGAGAACAACCTCAAATTAAAAGAGGGACTGTGTGAAAAAGCGGCTGCCACAGCCGAAGGCGAGTACAAGACCATCAACGAATGGAACACTGCGGCGCAGACGCTCATCGATTTACAGGAAGAATGGAAGCACACCGGCCTGGTTCCCATCCGGGAAAGGAACAAAATATACAAAAAATTCCGCGCCTCCTGCGATATCTTTTTCGACCGGAAACGCGAATTCTACAAAACGTTGAAAGCCGAGCAGGAAAACAACCTGAAGGCCAAGATCACCCTGTGTGAAAAAGCGGAGGCATTGCAGGACAGCACCGACTGGAAAGTAACGACCGACAAGCTCATCGCCTTGCAAAAAGAATGGAAAAAAATCGGAGCCGCTCCCCAGAAATACTCCAACAAAGTGTGGAACCGCTTCCGGGCGGCCTGCGACATATTTTTCAACAACAAAAGCGCTTTCCTGAAAACCATGGACTCCGAACAGGAGAAAAATCTGGAACTGAAAAAAGCCCTGCTGGAAGAAGTGAAACGGTTCGCCCCTTCCGACGACAACGAAACCACCCTGAAACAGCTGAAAGATTTCCAGGCGAGGTGGTCTGCCATCGGCTATGTTCCCATCAAAGAAAAAGAAACCATTCAGGAGGAATTCCGCAAAATCATCAATGCGCATTTCGATAAACTGAACCTGGACGAATTCGACAAAACCCTGGAAAAGTACAGAGCCAAACTATCCACGCTGGACTCTGCCGAAAACAAGGAATCCAGAATCATCAACGAACGCGAGAAACTCGTCAACAAAATACGCCAGCTTGAAACAGACATCAACACCTGGGAAAACAATATCGGTTTCATCGCCAAATCCGACAAAACGGAAAACCTGATTCGGGAACTCAACTCCAGAATCGAGAAAACCAGACAGAGGCTCGCCCTCTTGCACGAGAAACTTAAAGCTATCGACACGCTGATATAATCAGCCGAAAATGGAAGGGAAATTCCCTTCCATTTTTTCATTCCGCCTTTCCGCTTTTTGCATTAATTTTTTATCTTTGCGTCTTCGATGTTCATCCTTTAAAACAAAGATCGTGTCTACGAAATATGTATTTGTAACCGGAGGTGTCGCCTCCTCATTAGGAAAAGGTATTATTGCTTCCTCTCTGGCAAAACTGTTACAATCCAGAGGATACAAAGTCGCCAACCAAAAACTGGATCCGTATATCAATATCGATCCCGGTACACTGAATCCTTACGAACACGGCGAATGCTACGTAACGGACGACGGGGCGGAAACCGACCTGGATCTTGGCCACTACGAAAGATTTACCGGCTGTCCGACCTCTCAGGCCAACAACATCACGACAGGACGCATATACCAAAACGTCATAAACAAGGAACGGCGGGGGGATTATCTGGGTAAAACCGTACAGATCGTCCCTCACATCACCGATGAAATCAAAAGGAACATCAAACTCTTAGGCTCCAAAGGGACATACGACGTTGTCATCACGGAAATCGGCGGTACCGTCGGCGACATCGAGTCTCTTCCTTTCCTCGAAGCCGTACGCCAGCTAAGGTGGGAACTCGGAGAAAAATCCGTTCTGATTCATCTGACCCTGGTACCCTATCTGTCGGCTTCCGGAGAATTAAAAACCAAACCTACGCAGCATTCCGTCAAATCTTTGCTGGAAATCGGCGTACAGCCCGACATTCTGGTTCTTCGGACGGAACACAAACTGACGACCGGTCTGAAACGGAAAGTCGCCCTGTTCTGCAACGTACAGCCCGAAGCTGTCGTCGAATCCATCGACGTCCCGACGATCTACGAAGTCCCCATCAAAATGGAAGAGGAAAAACTGGACGAAATCGTACTGGCGAAACTGGGGCTCCCGCTTAACAGCGAACCCGACATGGATTCCTGGAAAAAATTCCTCTATAAGCTCAAAAACTACCGTCAGGAAGTACAGATCGGCCTGGTCGGGAAATACGTGGAACTCCATGACGCCTACAAGTCCATCGTGGAATCTTTCATCCATGCCGGAGCCGTCAATGATTGCAAAGTAAACATACAGTGGATACACAGCGAAGGCCTCACCGAAGCCAATGCGGAAGCGACGCTGAAAGGCCTTCACGGCATCCTGGTCGCACCGGGTTTCGGCCACCGGGGCATCAACGGCAAACTGGTTGCCATCCGCTACGCCCGTACAAACAATATTCCCTTCTTCGGAATCTGTCTGGGCATGCAGATGGCAGTCATCGAATTTGCCCGCAACGTCCTGCATCTGGAAAACGCCGATTCCACCGAGATGGCTGCCAAAACCCAATATCCCGTCATCGATCTCATGGACAGCCAGAAAACGGTAACCGAGAAGGGTGGAACGATGCGTTTGGGAGCCTACAAATGCGAACTCAAAGAAGGTTCCAAAGCCTATCAGGCATACGGCAAAAAGATTGTGGAGGAAAGACACCGCCACCGCTACGAATTCAACAGCGAATACAAAGAGATATTCGAAAACGCCGGCATGATTACGACAGGGGTGAATCCGGACACGAATCTGACGGAAATCGTAGAGATTCCCTCTCACAAATGGTTCGTGGGAACGCAATTCCACCCGGAATACAAGAGTACCGTCATTCATCCCCATCCGCTTTTTGTTTCATTCATAAAAGCCTGTTTATCCTGAGCGGCCTCCCAAACAGGCTCTCCGGACGAGAAGCGAAAAAATTTTAATTCAATTTAGCACAAAAGAACATGGACAAAAATACAATCGTCGGTTTAATACTCATCTTCTTAATCATGATAGGATTTTCCTATCTGAGTCAGCCTACGGAAGAACAAAAGAGGGAGATACGTCTCCGCGACTCCATCGCCCGGGTGGAAGCCCAGCGGATGCAGCAGGCCGCGGAACTGGAGAAAGCCGCTTTCGACGCTGCCGACAGTCAGCTCCCCTCCGCCTCGGAAAATATCTTTTCCCAGGACAGTCTGGCTGAAAAGGAAATCACCTTGGAAAACAACAAAATAAAGTTGCACATCAACACCCGGGGCGGACGCATTGCCTATGTTGAACTGAAAGAATACCGTACCCACGATTCCCTTCCCTTGGTATTGTGGAGACCGGAAAAATCGACTTTCGGGCTGAACTTCTACGCCAGAAACAAACAAATCAACACCGAAAAACTGCTCTTCGTTCCGGAAAGCGCAACGAATGCCGCCACCGGCGAACAGACCCTTTCCATGAAACTGCTTTCGGAAGAGGGAAAATACATCGAATACCTCTACACCCTGTCCCCCGACAGCTACATGGTGAATTTCAGCATCCGCACGCAGAACATGAACGATGTCATCGCGGCCAACTCGTCTTTCCTGACACTGTTCTGGGGCGTAGACATGCCGCAGCTGGAGAAAAGCAAAGACTTTGAAAACCGCTATACCGGCGTCTATTACGACTTCTTAAGCGACGACGTGGAGAGCATGTCCACGACCTCCGATGCGAAAGAAACCCTGTCCACCAAAGTAAAATGGGTGGCATTCAAACAACAGTTCTTTTCCTCCATACTGATCGCCAAAGAATCGTTCAGCGACGTTACGGTTTCTTCCCGGATCAGCAAACAACCCGGTTATCTGAAACAGGCCTTCACGGAGATTCCGCTGCCTTATTCCGGCAGACCCGCCGAGAACTACGACATGGAGTTCTACTTCGGTCCGAACTCCTATCCGGTATTGAAAGAATACGGTGCGGACATCCAGTTGCCCAAACTCGTCAATTTAGGCTGGAAATGGGTCGCCTGGTTCAACCGCTATGTCGTGATTCCCCTTTTCGGATTCCTGGAAAACCATGTCACCGGAAATTACGGGCTTATCATTCTGCTGCTCACATTGATTATCAAATTGTTCCTGTTCCCGCTGACCTATAAATCCTATCTGTCGCAGGCCAAAATGCGGGTACTGAAACCCCAGATAGACGAAATCAATAAAAAATATCCGAAAGAAAAAGCCCTGGAACGGCAGAAAGCCACCATGGCCCTCTACAAACGGGCGGGAGTAAATCCGATGGGCGGTTGTTTACCCATGTTACTGCAAATGCCGATTCTGATTGCCTTGTTCTGGTTCTTCCCAGGAGCCATCGAATTACGTCAGAAGAGTTTCCTGTGGGCAACCGACCTGGCTTCATACGATTCCATCGCCACCCTGCCCTTTACCATCCCCTTCTACGGAAACCATGTCAGCCTTTTCTGTCTGCTCATGACGGCAACCAATATCATCTACATGGTGATAAACAAGAGAAACCAGCCCCAGAACGACCAGATGAAAGGCATGCAGACCATGATGTACCTGATGCCCATCATGTTTTTATTCATATTCAACAGCTATTCCTCCGGATTAAGCTATTACTATTTCATCGCCACGTTGATTACCATCATTCAGACCTGGCTGATCCAGCGTTACGTAAATGACGAGAAACTCCTGAAACAAATCGAACTGGCCAAAATGAAACCGGTCAAGAAATCGAAATTTCAAGAGCGACTGGAACAGATGCAGCGTATGCAGGAACAAAAGATGCGAGAACAGCAAAGAAGAAACAAATAAATCCGACCCGAAGCCGTTTCCTTTACTAAGTGAAACGGCTTTTTTCCTGCAACATTTCGCTCCGCCAGCCGTTTAATCCGACAGATAAACCAAACAACGACATTATGGAAATCACCATGCACGGAAATCGGTTCGAGTTGGCCGGCGAAACCGCTCGGACAGGAAAACAGGCCCCGGAGTTTACAGCTGTCGGAGCTGATTTGAACCCCATAAAACTCAGCGACTACAAGAAAAAAATCATCGTCATATCCTCCTTTCCTTCCATCGACACGCCGGTTTGTTCCGCACAAATGCACCATTTTAACCAAATGGCGACTCAATTAGGTCCGGATATAGTCATTTTCGCCATATCCTGCGATCTTCCCTTCGCCCTGCACCGCTACTGCGCCGCCGAAGGAATCGACCGGATCGTCAGCCTCTCCGACCACAAGGACGTCGAATTCGGCAAACGCTACGGCTTTCTGATACCCGACCTCCGGCTGCTTACCCGGGGAATTGTCATCATCGGAAAAGACAACGAAATAAAATACGTGGAATACGTTCCGGAAATCATCCGGGAACCTGACTACGAAAAAGCCCTGGAAGCAATAAAAAAACTCACGGTTTAAAACAAAAAAAACGTCATTTCCCGTTTTTTCCTCTATCTTTATCCTGTAAAAAACAGGATATGAGAAATTACCTTTTGTCCATACTGCTTTCTCTTTGCATCCTACCCTCGGCAGCGAAAGAAAAAGTGTATGAAATGTCACGATTCGGCTTAATCGCCGACAACGGAACCAATTGTTCCCCCCTGCTGCAAAAAGCGCTCTCCTCCATCCGGGCGGAAAGTTCGTCCGACGACGTCATCGTCCTTCGTTTCTCTCCCGGTCGCTACGATTTTCACGAAGAAGGTGCCGCCGTTCGCGAACTTTACATTTCCAATCACGACCAGACCAACCCGAAAAAAGTCGGCATCGCGATAGAAAATATGCAGAACCTCGTACTCGACGGACAAGGAGCCTCTTTCGTCTTCCACGGGCGCATGCTGCCTGTCGCCCTTTTGCAATCGAAGAACTGCACCCTGAAAAATTTCAGCATAGATTTTGAAAATCCGCATATCGCCCAGATAAAAGTCATCAGGAACTCTCCGGACGAGGGAGTGACATTCGAAGTCGCTCCCTGGGTGAAATACCGCATCAACGACAAAGGAGCCTTCGAATTTTACGGAGAAGGCTGGAACGCTTCCTCAAACACGGGCATCGCTTTTGAAGGCGAGAGCAGACATCTGGTATACCGCACCAG
>CAZYJV010000070.1:0-1061 GCA_964647845.1 uncultured Odoribacter sp. | reverse complement strand
ACGCTGGACGGCTTCGGGGTATGCCTTAAAGGAAAACAGGATCCCCGCTATTTCACGACGCAGGCCGATGCGACCCACTTCTCCGGCTGTAAAGGAAAAATCATATCGCAGAACGGACTCTATGAAGGCATGATGGATGACGCCATCAACATTCACGGCACCTATCTCAAAATCACCCGGCGCATCGACGGCAAAACGCTTGTAGGACGCTACATGCACGGCCAGTCCTACGGATTTGACTGGGGCTACCCGGGAGATGACGTCCAGTTCATCCGGTCCGCGACAATGGAATTAACCGGAACGCCCAACAAAATCGCTTCCATCCGTCCCTGGAAACAGGAACAAGTCGCCGGTACGAAAGAATTTCTGATCACGTTCGAAAATCCCGTCGACAGCGCCATTACGGAAAAAGAAGGATTCGGCATCGAAAATCTGACCTGGACTCCGGAAGTCGTTTTCAGCAACAACATCATCCGCAACAACCGGGCACGCGGAGCCCTGTTCAGCACTCCGAAGAAGACCGTTATCGAAAACAACACGTTCGACCATACCTCCGGAACAGCCATCCTCTTATGCGGCGACTGCAACGGATGGTATGAAACCGGAGCCTGCCGGGAGGTCATCATCCGGAAAAACAGATTCATCAACGCCCTGACCAATATGTTCCAATTTACGAATGCCATCATATCCATCTATCCGGAAATACCTGACTTGCAAAACCAGAAGAAATATTTCCACGGACAACCGGGCAAAGGGGTGATCATTGAAAACAATCTGTTTGTAACTTTCGATCAGCCCATCGTTTATGCAAAATCGCTGAACGGACTGACATTCAGGAAAAATACGATACGCCTGAATCAGGATTATCCGGCTTTTCACTGGAACCGGAAACGCTTTTTACTGGAACGGGTTAAAAACATCGACATCCGGAACAATCGCTTCGAAGGCGGTTTCGACTACAACAACGACGTTGAATGTAAATAAAAAAAGCAGCCACAATTTTCATTGTAACTGCTTCTCTTCTGTTTGTAGCGAGAGGCGGGCTTGAACCGCCGACCTCA
>CAZYJV010000069.1:0-11704 GCA_964647845.1 uncultured Odoribacter sp. | reverse complement strand
GGATTCCTCTTTAATCTTCAATGTCTTCTCCCGGGTTTTGGCGACTTTGGTCGGATTGAGCCTGTAAGCCATATCGATCTCCTTATACACCTCCGCATTCTTCTTCTGGAAATTATCAATCGTCGCCGACAATCCCTCCTGCACCCTCGTAAAGGCATTCAATATATCCGCAGACACATTCAGCGCCAACATCGCCGTCAGCACCAGATACATCATACCGACCATTTTCTGCCTCGGGGTCTCCGGACAATTCTTTGCACCCATCTGCTACTCCGCTTTAATTGTTATTAACCACACTCAGCATATTTCCGTACACGGAATTCAATGAAGCCACATTGTTGGCCAACTGCTGCGATTCCTGCTTGAACAGTTTGGCATTATCCACGCTCAGGGAAACGTGTTCGAGCATCTCGGTCATATCCCCCTGCATGCTTCTGAACGATTCCAGACAATCCTTGGTTTCGTTGATCTGCAATTCATACAAAGCGTTCAGCGCGCTGATATTCTTGTTTACGGCAGACATCTGCTGCGTATAGCTTTCCGACTGCGACTTCACCTGTTTCATCTGTTCGTCCACGGCTTTATTCAAGGCCCCGAAAGTCTCGGCGGACACACCCATATTGGCAGCCAGCTTCTCGCAGTTGGACTTGATCTGATCCGTCAGTCCGCGGCTGGAATCCAGCAGGATTTTATTGATTTCCCCGCAACCGTCCGAAAAATCCTTCACCGAATTTTCCAGCATCTCTCCCACCTGCTGCGTTTTCACGCCCAGCTTCCCGAACGATTCCGTCGCATCCGAAATTTTACGGGCGAACTCGGGGACATTGACAGACACCTCTGCGAAATTGTCCGCACTCACCATGATTTTATTGATACCTTCCCGCAATTTATTTATATCGGACTCATCCAGTCCCAGATCTATGCTGCCACTTACTGCCACGGCATTTTCTCCGGCTGCCACTCTCTTCTCGCTCTTCGCTCTCGGAGCACTGTTTCCGGCATGTCCGTCGGCCAGTTCCGGATACACCCGGGCCCAGTCGTAATGCTCCATCGGAGGTTCAAAAGCGGAAACGAAGAAAATAAACGCCTCGATAAGCATTCCCGCCATCAAAACAATCCCTGCGCCGGGGAAATGCATAATTTTAAACAAAGCACCAATAATCACGGCACTCGCACCCCACCCATAAACGTAACCGATGGTTACTTGATAGGCCTTTGTCTTAAATAATTTTGCCATCTTTCAATAAATTAAAATTCTATTCTTGTTCTCACTGTTCTAAATCCGATAAAACTTCTGGCGGAATCCTGATACTCGTAGGTTCTCACCCCGTTCTGCATGTAAAATGCGATGTCTTTCCAGGAACCGCCCCGCACCACTTTACGCTTGAAAATACGGTTGTCCGAATTCTTCGCCATGACCTGATAGGCAGGACTTAAATCGTGGGTTACGGCGTAGGAGGCCTCGTCATAGGTCTCAGCCGTCCATTCAGCCACATTCCCGGCCATATCGTACAGACCGTATCCGTTGGGCTCGTAGTTCCCGACAGGAACGGTATAGGTACCGCCATCCCCGATATAATTTCCCCGCATCGGCTTGAAGTTCGCTACGAAACAGCCTTTCCGCGTCCGGGTATAGGGACCGCCCCAGGGATAT
Source organism: uncultured Odoribacter sp. (assembly GCA_964647845.1). Taxonomy (GTDB): domain Bacteria; phylum Bacteroidota; class Bacteroidia; order Bacteroidales; family Marinifilaceae; genus Culturomica. Next base: position 10,050 of record CAZYJV010000069.1, on the reverse strand, counting down.
TTCTGTCCGAGCAGACCGCCCCGCGCGGCATATTCCCATTCGGCTTCCGAAGGCAAACGCCAGGACTGCACCCGGGTCGCGGAGGCGGTGTTGAACAGCTCCGTTCTCCAGAAACAGAAGGCCTGAGCCTGATGCCAGTTGATTCCCACCACCGGATAATTGTCATATCCGACATGAGAAAAATATTCTTTTACGAAAGGTTCGTTGTACATATACGTGAAATCCTTGATCCAGCACAGTGTGTCCGGATAGATTCTCACCTCTTTTTTCATGATGAAGGAAGAACGTCCCTTTACCGCTTCCTTCTCTCCCTGCGCATTGATCACCGTTCCCCCTTTGTAGGTTCCGGTTTCCGGATCGTAGAAACGGTCGTTGGCGGCAGCCTGGTTAAAGTCGTACCAGCTGTATTTGTAAACCAGCTTGCGCACATCCAGTTCCCCTTTCGCCAATCTGTCGTCTCCCTGATACTCCAGTCCTTCCAGCACTTCCTTGTAGTCCTCATGCTTATGGAAATCGATTCTCGCCCTCTTATCGAGTAAGGGAGGCTCCAGGATGTTTCCTTTCCGGTCCTTCATCAAAAACTCCTCATGCCCCTCATCCACCAGACGCTGTCTTGAAATGGAGTCGATCACCCACTTCACGAACTGACGGTATTCGTCATTCGTAATCTCCGTCTCATCCATCCAGAAAGCCGGTATAGACACCGTTTTCTGGGCCGCCGTCATCGACCACGCCACATCTTCGTCGTTCTGTCCGATATTCAGACTGCCCGTCGGAATCAACACCATCCCGTAAGGCCGAGGTTCGAACCATTTCTTCACTTTCCGGGTCCCTACCAATTCTCCTCCGCCGTTATACGGAGAACAAGAAACCATTACCACCATCATAAAGAAAAAAACCAACCGTTTAATTTCCATAATATATCCGTTTTACAAAAATCTTACACTTTTATATATTTTCTCTTTCTTGCCCGTTGTCAGTCCAAAACAGTAAGTCAGAGACACTTCATGCGATCCTCCGAGATGCGAACTCACGCCGGAAGCGATGTTCAGGTCGTAACTGTATCCGACCAGAATACCGTTCTTCAGCTCCAGCCCGCCCAGAAATGCGACGGCTTCCTTCGCCCGGTAGGCCAACCCGCCCCAATATGTTTTCTTAAAAACCACGTGGGCATTGACGGAATACTGCCAGTCGGCGAAATCGGTCTTCACGAATCCGGAAGGCTGCACGTCCACCGCCGGCGACAAGGCGAAAGTATATCCGCCCGTCAGAAAAAGATTGCGTTTCCAGAACATCTTTCCGATCAGGCCGACATGCATTTCCGGCCTGGGCAGATGTTCCAAGGAAATCCCCGCATAATACTTCTCGGCAGACAAAAATACACCGATCCCCGCATCGAACATCATCTTCGACATATCCGCCCTGCTGCCGTTCAATGCCGGATCATCCCCCGGAGAAGTAAACCCCTCTCCGCCGGGAATGTAATACTCGCCTTCTATTTTCGTATTCACGACTCCGATCCGGGCCCCCACGTTCAAAACTCCGAAATTCAATGTACACGTATATGCATAATTGACCATCATCCGCAAATTCGTCACCATCCCCCACTTGTCGCTCAACAGCGTCAGACCGGCACCTCCCTCCACATTCCTGATTTTCAACGGAGCGTCCACGCTGAAAGCGTAGGTCTCAGGGGCGCCGTCCATCTTCTGCCACGAATTCCGGTAAATCCCCGAAATCGCCCAATTGCCGCGAATCCCGGCAAAAGCCGGATTGACGGTCATGTGATTATACATATTCTGGCTAAACTGGGATTCCTGCTGAGCATTCGTCATAAAACTCATTGCACAGAAAGCAACCATCATCACACTTCTTCTCATTGCACTGTCCACGTTTAGCAATTTGCCGTAAAAGTAACTAAAAATATTAAAGCCAACTAAAATTTTACAGCAAAACTAAACAAAAAAATCACACAATCACCCTTATTTCCTCAATTCTTGCATTTTTAACACTCAAAACTTCAAAGGTGATTCCGTTCATTTCAATCCTTTCCCCCTCCACCGGAATACTTTCGTTGTAATAAAGCACGTATCCCGCCAGCGTCTCGTAATCTTCATTTTCCTGAAGATCAAGATGATACTTCTCATTCAGATAATCCACCTCCAGACGTCCGGAGAAAATGTACTCGTGTTCGCTCACCACCGTCTCCGTAAGATTCTGATGATCGTGCTCGTCCTCGATTTCTCCGAAAATCTCCTCCATAATGTCCTCGATCGTCACAATTCCCGCGGTGATTCCGAACTCGTCCACCACCACGGCGATGCTTCTCTGCTCTTTTATGAACATATTCAGCAAGTGGGAGGCGGACATCGTTTCGGGGACGATGATCACCCGGCTGATAGCCTTGGCCACCGTAGGCGGATTCTCGAAAAGAGAAGAAGAATGGACATATCCGATGATATCGTCGATATTTTCCTTGTAAATCAGTATGCGCGACAGTCCTGTCTCCACAAACAGGCGGGTCAGTTCATCCAGGCTGCTGTCCAGCGGAAGAGCCACCAGATCCGTACGGGGCACGATGCACTCCCTCAGCTTGATCTCCGAAAAATCCAGCGCATTGCGGAAAAGCTTGATCTCGTGTATTTCCTCGTTCCCTTCTTCCACGATTTTCCCCTCCTCTATCAGATTGTCCAGGTCCACCTTTCCGAAAGCGATGTCCGACTCCTCCTCTTCCAGTTTTTTGCCGGTAAACACCCGCAGCAGAAGCCCGCCGAACCAGACGGAAAAATAGGTTATCGGGAAAAACAGCAGATAGAACAGGAACACCGGCACCGCAAAAGCCCGCAAAAAGGCATTCGGACGCAGCCGGAACAGCGTCTTGGGCAGGAACTCGGCAAAAAATAAAATGATCAGCGTCGATACCAGCGTCTCCATGAACAGCTTCATCCCGACGGACAGCTGCATGAAGCCGAAACATTCCGTCAGATACTCCGTCATGAAAATACCGTAAATGACCATCACCGCGTTATTGCCGACCAGTATGGTCGTAATATACATCCCCGAATTCGCGATAAAAAGATCGATCAGTGCCTGCGCGATGCTCTTGTTGTGCTTGTCGATTTCTATTCTCAGCTTGTTGGAAGCGACGAAAGCGATCTCCATGCCTGAAAAAAAGGCGGAGAGCAAAAGACAAATCAATATGATTGTTAAGGTCGACATCTGTCTATAATTCTACTTCAACTTTACCGTCGGTGATATTCTTGAAAACCGGATTTTTCAGGTTCTGGTCCGACTCGAACCCCTCGCTGCTTTCAATAATATCCCCGTTTGCCGTCAACTTGCTGTAACGGTCGGAATAAATCCGCTCTCCGGTCATGTCCCAATACAGCAGATCGGTTTCCAGCCTGGCCCCGTCGCCGTTGATGACCACCACCCGGTCACGGGCCTCCCACAAATTCTCCTTCTCCAGTTTCCTGGCATAGCGGGCCTTTATCTCTCCCACGATTTCCCCGTCCGTCCCGTATGAAATGACATGAATTCCGCGGGGAAATTCATCGTATTTATTTTCTTCACGATTTATTTTCAGATATTGCGGAGTTATCACCTTGTATTTTATCCTGGCCGAATCGGAGTAAATCATCACCAGATTCTCCCCCGACATTTCAGGCAACGGCTCCGCATCCCCCCATTTGTTCACCTCCTTCAGGTCATTTTTACAAGACAAGAGCACTATTGTCCATCCCAGGACAATAATGCTCTTAAAATAAATACCTCGGAGAAAATCCACGCTCATGTACGGATATTTTTATCTGAAACGGGCCGTGGTCGTCTCGTTGATCCATCCCCCGACTTTATACGAGTCTCCCGGCTGTACGCTGCGGAAGAACGCTTCGTCCTTGCTGGGGAAGTATTGCGAATACGTTTTGATCAGTCCGTTCGCCTCATCCGCCAGTGCGGGATCCACCTGTTTCGCCTTGTTGAATTTGTCCACCGCCACCCAGAATACAGAAGCGTGATCGAAATCGTCTTCTCCGTACGACTTGCTGGCGAAAGCATAGGCTTTGCCGATATTCAGATAGGCAGCACCCAGATTCGGATTCAGCTTCAATGCCTCCACCGCATGCTTCTTGGATTCGGCGAACTGTTTCTTCGAAAGGCTTATCTGGGCCATACGCAGATAATATTCCGCCTTGTCCGTCGGGTCCGTGCCTTTTTCAATGGCTTCTTTCAGATAGGCCTCGGTTTTGTCATACTCCTGTCTTTTCAGGAACATGATAGCCAGGTTGTAGGCGGATTCAGCCGAAGGATCCGCCTTATACAGCGCTTCCGCAACATTGGTGAACAACGGCAGATCCGTACATTCGCTCCTCTTCAGGAAACGTGCGATTTCTTTCAGCACCTCCACATTGCCCGGTTCCTTTTCGAACTTCGGAGCGAGGAAGCTGTTCAGCGTAGCGCAGTCCGCCACGCCGGCATTGAAGAACAAGGCATCCGTAGTCGCCTTCACATCCTCGTACGATTCCGGCTTCTGTGCCTGTGCCTTGCCTTTTTCGGCATATTCCGTCACTTTCAGATAAAGCTGGATATATTCGTCCTTGCTCACATGGTTTTTCTTCAGCAGGTCGTCGGCAACGGCAAACAGCATCTTCACCGTATTGGGATGGGTCTTGCCGCCCTGCATTTCGAAAGACTTGTTCAGATAGCCGAAGGCCTCTTTCGTTCTGGCCTCATCGCCGATCGTCAGTCTGTGCAGGTTGAACCCTTTCTTCCCGATCACATAGCCTTCCCCGTAACGGGCATGATCCTTGAAATACTTGATCCACTGATCGTACACCATCATCAGCGTATCGATATACGCCCTGTCCTTGGTTTTGGCATACATATTCAGCATGATATCCTCCCCTTTCACATACGTATTCAGCTGAAACTTCGGAGCATTGTTGAATACATACCACCAGCTCTGCAACGCGTCCTTATAATTTTTCTGTTTCACGAATTCCTGATAAACGGATGCATGCTCTATCGTCTTTACGCTGTCTACCCCAAACTTGGACTCTACGGTCTGGGCTTTGACAAAACCACCCAAAAGCAGTCCCGGGAAAATTAAAGCAACAATTCTTTTCATGATCATTCTCTTTTTAATTACTCTCTATACACTGTGCAAAAAGATGCACGCCCTTTGTGTGCAAAATTATTACTATTTTTTTAATATTTATCGGATAACGGGCAGAATTTACGTTTTATTATCTTTTTTATTGTACTCCAATATCTCATTCAACCCGTACAAACCGAGGTATTTTTCAAAAAAAACAGTCCGGGGAAGCCTATCTTTCAGATACATACTGTTCCCCCCCGTCACCACGACCTGCCCGTCCGGATGGTGCTGCATAAATTCCGCGATGCAGCCGTTCACCTCCCACAGGATTCCCTTCATCACGCCGATAAATATGGCATCGCGCGTATTTCTCCCGTACGCTTTCAATTCCCCCTCCGCCCCGACATAGGGGAGCCTGTCCGTATATCGGTGCAGCGAACGGAAGCGGATTTCCTGTCCCGGAGCGATGTTTCCCCCCAGAAACACATTCGCTTTGCTCAGATAATTATACGTAATCGCCGTCCCGGAATCCACCACCAGCAGCTCTTTATCCGGGAAAAACAGACGGGCGCCGATACATCCGGCGAGCCGGTCGAATCCCAGGGTCTCCGGCGTCTCATAGCCGACAGTCACCGGCAGGGGCATGCCGGGATGTGCTTCCAGCCAATAAGCCGAGCTGCGCATCAAACGGCTCCGCACCCCCTCCTCTATCTTTCCGCTTCCGGAGAGGATAGTGCTGACCGTCCCCCCTTCTCCGGCGTACTCTTCCAGCTGCCGAAACATCTCTTCCTGCCCATAACCGACCCGTTCCCTCTTTCCCTGCCGGAAAAAAGCGTATTTCAAACGGGTATTTCCTATGTCTACGACCAAATTCATGCGAACACCGTTCATTTATTTTTCTGTCTCTCCGTCTTCCGGAACCGCTATATCCCGCCACATTCTCTTCACGAAATGCGCCGCTTTCCCTATATCGTTCACGTCCGTAAAAACCAGCGACAACTTGTCGTTCTTCTCGCTCATCCGGCAGGGCAGCTGCTGTTGCTGGACGAATTTCAGAAGGCGGGTAAAGACGGCGGAGGCATAGAAAGGCGAGGCCTGCGAATTGACGAAATACAATATCATCTTCCCGTTTTTCATCAGCAGCCGCTCCACGCCCAAAGCCATGCTCCATCTCCTCATCCGGACGATTTCCATCAATCCCGCCACCTGCGGAGGTATTTCACCGAACCGGTCCTGCAATTTCCCGGCGAACTTCTCCAGCTCCTCTTCGGCCGAAATATTGTCCAGCTCCCGGTACAGACGCACCCTTTCGCTGATATTCTCGACATAGGACTCCGGTATCAGCACTTCGAAATCGGACTCGATCACGCACTCCGCGACAAAATCTTTCCGCTCCCCGGCTCCCGCCACCTGCAAGGCCGGGAACTCCTCATCCCGCAGCTCAAGCAGCGCCTCGTTCAGTATGCGCTGGTAGGTTTCATAACCGATTTCCGAGATAAAGCCGGACTGTTCGGCTCCCAGTATGTTGCCGGCACCGCGGATATCCAGGTCCTGCATGGCGATATTGAAGCCGCTGCCCAGTCCGCTGAAATCCTCTATGGCTTTCAGCCGCCGCCGGGCGTCCGGATTCACCAGATCGAGCGAAGGCGTCAGCAAATAGCAGAACGCTTTCTTGTTGGAGCGTCCCACCCGGCCCCGCAGCTGGTGCAGATCGCTCAGCCCGTAGTTCTGCGCCTGGTTGATAATCATGGTATTCGCATTCGGTATATCCAGCCCCGATTCGATAATCGTGGTCGCTATCAGCACATCGTAATCCCCCCGGATGAAATCGTGCATCACCTTCTCCAACTCCCCGCCCTCCATCTGTCCGTGGGCGACACAGGTTTTCAGCTGCGGAACGATGCGGTGCAGCATATCCTGCACTTCCCGGATCGTCTCCACCCGGTTGTGGATGAAAAACACCTGTCCGCCCCGCGACATCTCGTACAAAACGGCATCCTTTATCAGTTTCTCGTCGAAGCGGTGCAATTCCGTGACAATGGGATACCTGTTGGGCGGCGGCGTGCGGATAATGGACATATCGCGGGCGCCCATCAGCGAAAACTGCAGCGTCCGCGGAATCGGCGTCGCCGTCATGGTAATGGTATCGACATTCACTTTCAGACGCTTCAGCTTCTCCTTCACCCCGACCCCGAATTTCTGCTCCTCATCCACAATCAGCAGCCCCAGGTCCTTAAACACCACATCCTTGCTCGTCAGACGGTGCGTACCGATAATGATGTCCACCTTCCCCTCCTTCAGGTCGTTCAGTATCTTCTTTATCTCGCCGCTCTTTTTCATGCGGCTCACATATTCCACCCGGCAGGGCATCCCCTCCAGGCGTTTTACAAACGTATTGTAATGCTGGTACGCCAGTATCGTCGTCGGCACCAGCACGGCCACCTGCTTGTTGTCCGCCACCGCCTTAAAAGCCGCCCGGATGGCCACCTCCGTTTTTCCGAACCCCACATCCCCGCACACCAGCCGGTCCATCACCAGCGGATGTTCCATATCACTTTTCACCGCCTCTATCGCTTTCATCTGATCGGGCGTCTCCTCATACATAAAGGAAGCCTCCATCTCCTCCTGCAGATAGCTGTCCCGGCTGAACGCGAACGCCGGCTCTTCCTTCCGCTTGGCATACAGGGCTATCAGCTCGCGGGCGATGTCCTTGACGCGCGACTTGGTCTTCTGCTTCAATCTGTTCCACGCCTCTCCCCCCAGCCGGTTCACAACGGGAGGAACGCCATCTTTCCCCTTGTATTTGGATATTTTATGCAACGAATGCAGCCCGACATAGAGTTCCGAATTGTTCTTGTACACCAGCCGGATCGCCTCCTGCTCTTTGCCGTTGTTGTTGAGCTTCACCAGGCCGCCGAACCGCCCGATGCCGTGATCGACGTGCACGACATAATCCCCCGGATGCAGGTTCTGCAACTCGCTCAGCGTGATGGATTCCCTTCCCTTGCGGATGCGCGTGGTCTGCAGACGGTATTTGTGATACCGGTCGAAAATCTGGTGTTCGGTATATACACAGATGCGCATCTCTTCATCGGAGAACCCTTCATGCACCACCCCTTCCAGCGGCGTAAAACCGATGGTATAGCCCTTGTCGGAAAAAATATCCTGCAGGCGGCGCAGCTGCATTTCATTCGTAGAGCAGACAAACAGTTCATAGCCCGCCTCCTGTTTCATCCGCAGGGTGTCCGCCAGCAATTCGAACTTTTTGTTCACCGCCGGCTGCGCCTCGCATTTCACGTCCACCGCCTCCCCCCTGAAATACACATCGGGCCCCCATTCCACCACAGCGCACCCGTCCATATATCCGAACAGCTGCGTTTCATCCGTCAGCATCCCTTCGGGCGCCTCCTTGCGCAGCGCTTTGATGCGGTCATGCAGGAACAGACCGTTTTTAACCCACCACACCGGCTGCTCCGTAAAATAGGAGAACAAATCCGTACAGGCATAGCCCTCCTCCAGATCGCTCAAATCCGGCACGACGGAGACCGACTCGGTCAGCCGGTCGGACAACTGCGTCTCGACATCGAAAAAACGGAGACTCTCCACCTCGTCCCCGAAAAAATCGATACGGACGGGCAGTTCCTCTGCATAAGAATAGACATCCACAATACTGCCCCGGATCGAATACTGTCCCGGCTCATACACGAAGTCACTCCGCTCGAACCCATATTCCGCCAGCAGGTTCTCGACAAACGAAATGGACAGCCTGTCCCCTTTGCGCACCGTCATCGACATTTTCCACAGCACATCCTTCGCCACCACCCGCTCCGCCAGCGCCTCGGGATAGGTCACGATCATCCGGACCTCCCCGTTCGCCACATTGTCCAGCACTTCCGTCCTGACCAGCACGGAATCGTTGTCCTTCTCCTCCGGCTGAATCGTCCGCCGATAGGACGAAGGCAGAAAACACACCGTTTTCTCATCGGAAAAAGCCAGTACGTCGTTATAAAAATAAGCAGCCTCCTCCCGGTCGTCCAGCACCACCACACGAAGCCCCGGACGGGTATGCAGCATGGCGCTCACAATCACGGACGTGACCGACCCGGCATTGTGCGTCAGCCTGTATTTCCCGTTTCCCTGCAGCCTGGAAGTCAGTTTCCGCACCACCGGCGAAGTCAGGTATTTCTGAAACAAGTCTTTTATATCCACTTCTTTTTTCGGCAAAAGTAAGAAGAATTTCATTATTTTTGTCTCCGCTACCTGATCAGGACTCCATGCGAATTACATTCAGGCCGTCAGGAGGGTATGAATACCACCATTGTATAACTAATTTTTTATACGTATGAAAAAGTTATTTTTTCTGTTTTTATTCCTTCCGCTGCTGTGTATCGGCAAAGATTATCAGGTAAAAATCCATGTCCGGAACCTGCCGGAGGGAAGCAAGCCCATTTTACTGAGGATATTCAACGGGAACATGTATGTCGTAGACAGCGTGCCTGCCTTGAATCAGCAGACCGTCACGTTCAGGGTTCCCGAATCCACCGAACAGGGGATGCTGCGGGCCATTCTGGGCTCCTCCGCCTACGCCCAGTTCATGAACAGACAACCGACGGCGCTGGATTTTCTGTATACCCGCGAAAACATCGAGCTGTCACTGGATTTCAACAACCCGGAAAGCTCCGTCGAAATCATCCGGTCGGACGAAAACAGGGACTATTTTTCATACATGAAGAAAGACAGCCGCTATTTCACGAAACTGGGATCGCTGGAACAGGTGGTCACCCAATATCCGGACCGGGACGCTTTCTATAACATGGCGCTCAACTATTACAAGGAATACCAGATAGAACGCGACAAATGGATCGACAGCTGTTACCGGAACAATCCCACGTCCCTGGCGGCACGCATTCTCAACACCCGCAGGATGCCCTTCACGGAAGGCGACCTCACCCCGC
>CAZYJV010000068.1:0-11954 GCA_964647845.1 uncultured Odoribacter sp. | reverse complement strand
GCTTAAATCTGCTTCAGCAGATTGATCATTTCGATGGCCGTGGTCACAGCTTCGAAACCTTTGTTTCCGGCTTTCGTGCCGGCCCTTTCCACCGCCTGTTCGATGGAGTCGGTGGTCAGGATGCCGAAAATCACCGGTACGCCCGTACGCAAGCCCACCTGGGCGACGCCCTTGGTCGCTTCGTTGGCAACCATGTCAAAATGGGGGGTCGCGCCGCGAATCACGGCTCCCAGACATACCACGGCGTCATACTTCCCGCTTTCCACCATTTTCTGGGCGGTCAGGGGAATCTCAAAAGCACCCGGAACCCAGGCCACCGTTATGTTCTTTTCCTCTCCGCCGTGACGCACGAAAGCATCCACAGCGCCTCCCAGCAATTTACCCGTGATAAACTCGTTGAAACGGCCGGCGACGATACCGATACGCTGTCCTTCGGCCAGTAATTTTCCTTCCAAAATCTTCATGATATTCAAATATTTGTGTTCCTACTATTTTTTCCAGTCATTCCGGACATGCAGTATATGCCCCATTTTTTTGTACTTGGTGTACATGTAAAACTCATTCTTCTCGTTGCAGGTCATTTCGATGGGTTCACGCCCCACCACTTCCAGGCCGTAACCGTCCAGCCCCTTTATCTTCAACGGATTGTTTGTCATCAGGATCATCTTTTTCACGCCCAGGTCCGCCAGTATCTCGGCACCGGTTCCGTACTCCCTCAGATCGGCCTTGAATCCCAGCGCCAGATTCGCCTCCACCGTATCCATGCCGCCGTCCTGCAGATGGTAGGCTTTCAGCTTATTTATCAAACCGATGCCCCTTCCCTCCTGCCGTAAATAAAGCAGCACGCCCCGGCCGTTCTTCTCTATGCGCCTGAGCGCCTCCGCCAACTGCTCCCCGCAATCGCAGCGTAGCGAACCGAAAGCGTCGCCCGTCAGGCATTCCGAATGCACCCGGCACAACACCGGCCCTCCGTCCGTCACATCCCCCTTCACCAAAGCGACGTGGTGCTCTCCGGTAATCTTGTTCACATAGCCGTATGCCTTAAAAATGCCGTATTTCGTAGGCATCTCCGCCTCCGTCACTCTCTCCACGAGCACTTCCGTACGACGGCGGTAGGCTATCAGGTCGGCGACGGTGATTATCTTCAAATGATGCCGGCGGGCAAACTCCAGCAATTCCGTCGTACGCATCATGGTCCCGTCCTCGCGCATGATCTCGCAGCACAAACCGCACTCTTTCAACCCGGCAATCCGCATCAGGTCCACCGTGGCCTCCGTATGTCCCATCCTCTCCAGCACCCCTCCGGCTTTCGCCTCCAGCGGGAACATGTGTCCCGGCCGGCGGAAATCGGCAGGCTTCGCCCCCTCCTCCACACACTTCATCGCCGTCACCGAACGCTCCAGCGCCGAAATGCCGGTCGTCGTCGACACATGGTCTATCGACACGGTGAATGCCGTGGCATGATTATCCGTATTGTTCGCCACCATCTGCTGCAAATTCAGCTTCTCGGTCAGCGCACGGCTCATCGGCATACAAATCAGCCCCTTGGCATAAGAAGCCATAAAATTCACATTCTCCAGCGTAGCGAATTCGGCGGCGCAGATCAGATCCCCCTCGTTCTCCCGGTCCGGATCGTCCACCGTCACGATGATCTTTCCGGCCTTCAAATCCGCAACCGCGTCCTCTATCGTATCAAACTTCATCTCTTCCATATCTGTCGTAATTTATATGTTCGTTTCAAAATCCGTTTTCCATCAGAAAACCGACGGACAGTCCCCCGCTCTTTTTACCCGTCAGCTTTTCCACATAGCGGGCGATCATGTCGTTTTCCAGATTCACCACGTCGCCCGGTCTCTTTTTCGTCAGGGTCGTTTCCTGCTGGGTGTGAGGAATCACCGACACCTTAAACACCTCGCCGTCCACATAGGCCACCGTCAGACTCACTCCGTCGACAGCAACCGAGCCCTTCTCGATGATATAGCGCAAAATCCGCTCCGGAGCGCTCACCGTAATCCATATCACCGTATCGTCCCGGTCCATCCCCACGATCCGTCCCGTACCGTCCACATGACCTGCCACCAAATGGCCGCCCAGCCGGCTGTTCAGACAAAGCGCCCGTTCCAAATTCACCCGGTCTCCCGGTCTCAGAAGCCCCAGATTGCTCCTCTCCATCGTCTCGGGCATCACATCGGCGCGAAATCCTGTCGGAGTGACAACGGTCACCGTCAGGCATACCCCGTTCGTCGCGATGCTGTCGCCCACTTTCGTTCCCTCCGTCACGAGTGCGGCCTCCACCTCCACGACCACGCTCCGCACGCCGCGGACGACGTTTTTTATCTTCCCTGTTTCTTCAATAATTCCGGTAAACATATCGCAATATAAAATTAAAGTACTCTCGCCCGAAGCAAGACATCGCGTCCGACCTTCTCCACCCGAAATTCCCCCAGCTCCACCGCCTCGTTCATCCTCTCCACTCCCAGTCCCTCCACCGGCGTCTTGGCCTCCCGGCCTCCCGCCACTTTCGGAGCAATAAAGGCATACACTTCATCCACCAGCCCTTGCCGTATCAGGCTGTAATTCAATTCCCCGCCGCCTTCCGCCAGCACGCCGTCGATGCCTTTCGCCCCCAGCACGTCCATCAAATCCTCCAGGTCCACTCTCCCCTCTTTCTCTCTGCAAACCAAGACCTCGACACCCGCTTTCCCGAGCCTTTCCCGCTTTTCTTCCTCCCCTGCCGCAGTACAGGCCACCATCGTGCGGTATTTCTTCGCCGTAGCGACCAGACGGCTGTTCTCAGGAATCCGCAAAGCGGAATCAACCACGATACGTACAGGCTGCCGCACATTGTCCCCCAGCCGGCAATTCAACATCGGATCATCCGCCAGCACCGTCCCGATGCCCGCCATGATGCCCATATACTCCTTTCTCAGATGCTGCACATATCCCCGCGCCATCTCGCCCGTCACCCACTTCGAATCGTTCGTGCGGGTAGCGATTTTCCCGTCCAGGGTCATGGCCGTTTTCAATGCGACCCAGGGCCGACGGGAGGTAATGTATTTCAGGAAAACTCGGTTCTGCTCCCGCAACGCTTCCTCCTCCACGCCGCATATCACCTCGATACCCGCCTCCCGCAACAATTTCATGCCTTTCCCCGCCACCAAAGGGTTCGGATCCGGCAATCCGACCACCACGCGTCCTATTCCGCGCTCCATGATGATTTCCGTACAAGGCGGCGTCTTTCCGTAATGGCAGCAGGGTTCCAGCGTCACGTACAAAGTCGCTCCGGCCGTATCTTCCGTACAATTCCGGAAAGCATTGCGCTCCGCGTGCCAGCCTCCGTAATACTCATGCCATCCCTCGCCGATCACCTTCCCGTCCTTTACGATCACCGCCCCCACCAAAGGATTCGGATTCACCGTCCCCTTGCCTCTCCCGGCCAGTTCCATCGCCCGAAGCATATATTCACGGTCCGTTGCATTTCCTTTTTCCATACCGTCTTTTCCTGTATCGATAAAAAATACCCCGGAACAAATTGTCCGGGGTACTCCTGTTTCTTTATCGCAGCCTGCTCCCGCAAGGCTGTCCTTTCTTCTATCATCCGGACTGTCACCGTCGGTACCGGAATTCCACCGGTTCGGTCCCCTGCAGGGGAGTCGCGGACTATCACCGCCGGTAGGGATTTACACCCTGCCCCGAAGAAACTTTGCGTTACAAAAGTAACTATATTCCGAAGGAAAACAAAAGAATCAGCATAAAATCCAGGGGAAACGGAAACAGGGTTCGTCATACAGACAGTAGTCCGCCCTGCCGTTTACGGCGAATGTCTTCACTAACTTCGCCCCATCCAGCAATTGCCTGGCGTAATTCAGGGTCGTTCCGGTCTTCACCCGGTCCTCCACCAGCAGGACCGTGCGTCCGGAGACGTCGAACCTGATTTCTTCCAGCAGCCGCGGCTTGTCGTACAAGGGTTTCTGGTTCACATCCCGCAGATTGAGTTTCAGCAGCTGAAGCTCCACATTCAGACGCTGGTTCAACAAAGCGGCGGGAATAATTCCGCCGTTGGCGATCGCAACAATCATATCGAACTCCTCCCGGAATTCGATTTCACGAATCCGCCCGATCACCTCTTCAAAAGATTTGGTATGCATCATGCCACATTGAATTTTAAGCCAAAGGTATTTTTTTTCACCCGATCCGCCAAGAATGTCCCGAAGTTTCGAATTTTAAGCAAAAGATACGGTTTTGATTAAAAATTTTTTAATTTTGTCTCTCGCTAAAACACAAATATTACAGATATGTACGGAAAATTTCAAGATTTCTTAAAGACTGAAATTCAGTCGATAAAAGATGCCGGTCTATACAAAACGGAAAGACTGATTGCAACCCCGCAGGGAGCAGAGATTAAACTCACCACAGGCGAAACGGTATTGAACTTCTGCGCCAACAACTACCTCGGTCTCTCTTCCGACCCGAGAGTCATCGAAGGAGCCAAAAAAGGACTCGACGCCCGCGGCTACGGCATGTCGTCCGTACGTTTCATCTGCGGAACCCAGGACATCCACAAAGAACTTGAAACAAAAATATCCCGGTTCTTCGGTACGGAGGACACGATTCTTTACGCCGCCTGCTTCGACGCCAACGGCGGTGTTTTCGAACCCCTGTTCAGTCAGGAGGACGCCATCATCTCCGACGAGCTGAACCACGCTTCCATCATCGACGGCGTACGCCTCTGCAAAGCCGTGCGCTACCGTTACAAACACGCCAACATGGAAGACCTCGAAGAACAGCTGAAAATCTCCCAGGCACAGCGTTTCCGCATCATCGTTACGGACGGCGTGTTCTCTATGGACGGAGACATCGCCAGGTTAAAGGAAATATGCGACCTGGCTGAGAAATACAATGCCCAGGTGATGGTGGACGACAGCCATGCCGCCGGTTTTATCGGAAAAACGGGACGCGGCTCGGCGGAACACAACGGCGTGATGGACCGCATCGACATCTTCACCGGAACCCTCGGAAAAGCTTTGGGAGGCGCCATGGGCGGCTATACCACCGGCAAGAAGGAAATCATCGAGATGCTGCGTCAGCGTTCCAGACCCTATCTGTTCTCCAACTCCTTGTCTCCGGCCATCTGCGGAGCTTCCATCGCCGTTTTCGACATGCTGAGCGCCAGCACCGAACTGCGCGACAAGGTCATGGAAAATGCGGAATATTTCCGGGCAAAACTGACGGAAGCCGGATTCGACCTGAAACCGTCCGAATCGGCCATCTGCGCCCTGATGCTCTATGATGCCGTACTTTCACAGGAATTCGCAGCCGAATTGCAGAAAGAGAACATTTATGTGACCGGCTTCTATTATCCGGTGGTTCCGAAAGGACAGGCGCGCATCCGCATCCAGCTGTCCGCAGCCCACACCCGCGAACAGCTCGACCGGGCTATTGCCGCATTCATCAAAATCGGTAAAAAACTGAATGTAATCAAATAATTGCGTTTCAATACGCACAAAGGCTGTATCGATTCTGGTACAGCTTTTATTTTAATCATACAACATCATGAAAACATCACTGTTTATCTGTACCCTCGTCTTCCTGTGCGTCCTTTTGGACGGCTGCCGTTCCACCCGGAAAGAGGAATGGCAATTGGTTTGGGAAGACTCCTTCGATCGCGAAGGATTCATCGATACCGCCACCTGGAGCAAAATTCCCAGAGGCCTTTCCGACTGGAACAATTACATGAGTTCCTTCGATTCCTGCTATGCCGTAGAAAACGGCAACCTCATCCTGTACGGAATCAGGAACACCGCCCAAACGCAGGACACGGCGCCCTACCTGACGGGAGGTCTGTACACCAAAAACAAAAAAACATTCGCAGAAGGCAAAATCGAAATCCGGGCGAAACTCGGGTCCGCCACAGGAGCCTGGCCCGCCATCTGGATGCTGCCTGAAAATGCGCAGTGGCCCATGGGAGGAGAAATCGACATCATGGAACACCTCAATTCCGACACCATCGTCTACCAGACGACGCACTCCCATTACTCCCACACCCTGGGTATCAAAGACAATCCGAGAAACGGCGCCACGGCACCCATCGATCCGAATGCTTACAACATCTACGGGGTGGAACTGTCTCCGGACAGTCTGGTATTTTCCGTCAATCGGCAGCGTGTTTTCGCCTACCCCCGGATCGAAACGGACAAAGAGGGTCAATACCCGTTCGACAGACCGTTTTATCTGCTCATAGACATGCAGCTCGGAGGCAACTGGGTAGGGAATGTGAAACCCGAAGATTTGCCGGTAAAAATGGAAATCGACTGGGTGAGATTTTACAAGAAACAATAAAACAGGAATTTACCTGACTAATTCATCCACGAGTTTTTCAAAAAATCCTTTATAAGAAGAGAGATTGACCTTTCCGTTCAATCTCTCTTTTTTTTCCATTTCCATTGCGGCCAGAGCAAACCAGCGGGCAGCCTTGAAACGGATGGATTTGTCCCGGCAGTTTTCATTGATTTTTACGCCCCAGGCATACAATTCGCTTTCCGGCACCGCCTCTTCATTCCATCTTTCCTCGGCCAGCCCGGTGTAAGTACGCCAGTCGCCCGTTTTCTCCGCGATCTCCATACGCGCCTCTCTTGCAATGCTTTTCCATCCCTCCACTTTCTCCTTCTTCATCCTTTTGACATACTCTCTGTATCCGGTCTCATCGAACTCCGGCTCCTGCTCCGCAGCTTTCACAAAATTTCCGGCTCCTGCCCTCCAGATTTCCCGGATTTTAGCATCGACGGCGCTCTGCCCGTACAATTCTCCCAATTCCTTGCGGTACTGCCTCACGTAACCGAACAGTTCCGAATCCGCCTCACGGACGTAAGCGACATAAATATCCCAATATTTACGCTGTTGCAAACAGTCGTTTCCCAAACCATTCAAATAAGCCGCAGCCGCTTCGCCCGCCATCTCCGTCCTGCCCGCACGCCCCAATACGTCCATGTACTCCTCCACAAAATCAGACGCCCGTTCTCCTTTCCCGTATCTCTCCTGCATCGCGGACAATCCGTTTCCCTCTACCACCCGCCGGGCTTCCGCGATCAGCTCGTCTGCCGACTCCACATTCCCGACTTCATGCAAAAGATTTCCCCGGGCATCCGTAAAACAAAACGCCTGCGGAGAAACGGCAGCATATTTCTCTTTCAGTCTTCTCCCCTCCTCCTGCGACATATCGTAGCTCCCGCTTACAAAATGCGCGGCAAAAAAAGCGGCGGCATCCGGATCCCGAAATATCTTTTTCTCCAGCTGTTTCCGCTCGTTTCCGGCAGAAAGATAAAGTTCCAGAAACACATTTTTCCCCTCCCTGCCGGCTTTTTCCATCAAACCTTCCGGTGCGGCCTTCTCAAAAACAATGCCCTCCGCCTTTTTCAGCGCCTGTCGCCCCAGCTCCAGAAATTCCTTTTCATCCATCCCTCCTTCCGCCTGACAAACCACCTTCCCCTCTCCGTTGAGAAAAAGCCAGAAGGGACAGCGGGTCACGCCATACTTCGCCATAATCTCCGGACGTCCGGAAATATTGACCACCGTATTCACGAAATGCCGGTTGTAAAAATCCGCCACCTCATCCAGATTCAACACGTTCTTTTCCATCAGCAAACACGCCTGACACGCCCCGTCCGTTCCCATAACGAACAGCAGTCGGTCTGCCGTTCCCGCCTCTGTCAACAGCTCCGCTCGGCTTCCGTCCCTGAAAACCACGGAGCGGCTGTTGCTCCTCTTTATTTCAGCCCTTCTCAACGCCTCCCGGCCGGTTTCCAGCAGCTTCTCCGGATTGTCCGCCACATCCGCAGCCGGGACAATCGCCAGCAAATCGCCGTAAGGCATAAAAAAAGCATACGCCGGCCACGGATATTGCAAGAGCTTCTGCTCGAAGAAACGTCCTTCCTCAGACGCCATGTCCATTCCGATGCCGACGGCATTCCGACCGAGGAAGAACCGCACCGTCTCATCCGCCAGCAAATTCCGGGCGGCCCTGTCTCCCGGTTCAATACCTGCCGCAACGAAAACGATTTTGCGCTCTTTCAAGGCCGTCCTGCTCGCCTCGTCCCAATTCATGCGGGTCACAAGAGGACGTATCTCCTGCGCCTCCATATGCCCGATTCCCCAACAAAGAACAAGAATGACAATCCATTTCATAACTGCTTCACTATTTCAGCCGCAAAACGGCGGGAGGCTCCGGGAGTTCCCAGACGCCGGTTAATCTCCTCGTAATCGGACAACATGCGCTTTCTCACGTCGGGACGTTCCAATAAGGCAGAGAGCTCCGCCCGCAGATTCCGACGGTTCAGTTTCTGCATCAGCAGCTCTTTCACCACTTCCCGCCCCATGATCAGGTTCACCAATGAGATATACTTTACTTTTACAAAAACCTTGAACAGGAAATAACTGAGGATTCCCCCCTCCCCGCTGTAACATACCACCTGCGGCACTTTCAGTATGGCGGTTTCCAGCGTCGCCGTACCCGAAGTGACCAGTGCAGCCGACGATTGTTGCAGCAGACGATAAGTCTGTCCGTACACTACCGGTATCTCCCGCCCCTGCAGATAAGGCGCATAATCCTCCTCCGTCATGGAAGGGGCTCCGGCGATGACGAACTGGTAATCGGGAAAATACTCCGTCATTTCCAGCATCTTCGGCAAGACATGCTTCAATTCCTGACTGCGGCTCCCGGCCAGCAAAGCGATAATCGGCTTCGAAGGCAAACGGTTGACCGTCACGAATTGTTCGAAGGTCTCGTCCTGAAACGATCGCCCGTGAATCGCATCCACCAAGGGATTTCCCTCATATTCGGCCTCATATCCGTATTTTTTGTAAAAGTCGGTCTCAAAAGGGAAAATCACGTACATCCGGTCCACATATTTCTTGATTTTCTTTACCCTGCCCGTATTCCACGCCCACAATTTCGGCGAAATGTAATAAAACACCCGGATGCCCGCCTGTTTTGCGAACCGGGCGATTCGCAGATTAAACCCGGCATAATCCACCAGGATCAGCACATCCGGTTTCCAGCGTACGACATCCTCGCTGCACAACCGGATATTGGCCTTGATCTTACCCAGATTTTTCAGTACGGTCAGAAAACCCATGATGGCCGTATCCTTGTAATGGCGCACGATCTCGCACCCCGCCTGACGCATCAGATCCCCTCCCCATCCTCGTATGACAGCCTCCGGATCTTCCTCTTTCAGCCCTTTTATCAAATTGGAAGCATGCAAATCGCCCGAAGCTTCCCCCGCTATAATGTAATACTTCATACCTGATTCCGATTATAAAAAAATCTCTTCTCCGGCAAAGATAATGCAAACCGGACGCAAAGTCAAACTTGCTTTCATTTTGTTCAAATACCCCCAAAATAATTATTTTTGCATCCGGATTAAGTCGCGAACCCCATTTCACACATTCACGACAAACGGAGGAGACCTTTTATGATTCTGGCAGGCAAAAAAGCGGCATACGTCACCCTCGGGTGCAAATTGAATTTTTCCGAGACCTCGACCATCCGGCACAGTCTGGAGAAAGCAGGCGTCATGACGGTGGACGAAAAACAAGGCGCCGACATCTTCGTCATCAACACATGCAGCGTCACCGACGTCGCGGAACGCAAAGGACGCCAGACCATCCGTAAAATCATCCACCACAATCCGGACGCCTGCGTCGTCGTCGTGGGATGTTATGCACAACTCCGTGCCCAGGAACTGATGGAGATCGAAGGGGTAGATTTGGTACTGGGGGCGCAGGACAAATTCAAGGTGGAAGAACACCTGCGCTTCTATGAGAAACGCCAAAAGCAGGAACCTCATTCGTGCGATATTTTCAAACTGGGGGATTTCGACCTGGCATGCTCTTTCGGCGACCGGACCCGGTGTTTTCTCAAAATACAGGACGGATGCGACTATTTCTGCAGCTACTGCACCATCCCGTTCGCCCGGGGAAAAAGCCGCAGCGCCACCATTTCCCAGGTGGTCGACACCGCCCGGACAATGGCGGACAAAGGTATCGAGGAGATTATTCTGACAGGCGTCAATACCGGCGATTTCGGACGAGGAAGGGAGGAAACGTTTTTCGACCTCATCCGGGCCCTGGACAACGTGGAGGGCATCAGCCGGTTCCGCATCTCCTCCATCGAACCCAATCTGCTTACGGATGACATCATCCGCTTCGTCGCCGCCTCCGCCCGTTTTATGCCCCACTTCCACATTCCTCTGCAATCCGGCAGCAACGAAGTGCTGCACCTCATGAAACGCCGCTATACCCGCGAACTGTTCGAGGAGAAGGTCCGCACCGTCAAGACGCTGATTCCGGATGCTTTCATCGGAGTCGATGTCATAGCCGGCATGCGGGGAGAAAGCGAACAGCATTTTGAAGACGCCCTGAGCTTTATTTCCCGTCTGGACATCTCCCGTCTGCACGTATTCCCCTATTCCGAACGCCAGGGCACCAAAGCCCTGGAAATCCGGGAAACCGTATCGCCGGAGGAAAAGCACCGGCGGGTGGAAGCACTGTTAAAGGTTTCGGAACAGAAGCTGCACGATTTTTATCACCGATTCATCGGACAAACCCGGAATGTGCTGTTCGAAGACAACAACTCCGACAACCGGATGGGCGGCTTTACGGACAATTATATCCGGATAGAAGTACCATTCAACCCCGCATGGGTGAACCGGATCCGTCCCGTAACCATTACCCCGGAGTTATTCGGAGAGGATTGAAACTCCCGCTCATTTTCTTCAAACTTTTGACTTTAAAACAAATTTATCGTACTTTTGCGCCGCATAAATCTCATTATTCAATATGTATATATTCATCACCGGAACGGCAGGGTTTATCGGTTCTTTTCTCGCAGAAACTCTGGCCAGACGCGGGCATCAAATCTATGGAATAGACTCCATGAACGACTATTATGATGTCAACCTGAAAAAGGCGCGGCTGGAGAAAGGCGGAATCCATACCCCCTCCTGCGGGGAAGAGGTTCTTTCGGAGACCCTCCCCGGTTATCGCTTCCGGCAAATGGATCTATGCGACAAAAAGGAACTGGAGGCAATTTTCCGGGAACAACGCTTCGACTGCGTCATCAATTTAGCCGCCCAGGCGGGAGTCCGTTACAGCCTGCAAAACCCGGAAGCCTATATCCAAAGCAACATCGTCGGCTTTCTCCACCTGCTGGAGTGCTGCCGTCAATACCGATGTCCGCGATTTATATACGCGTCCTCGTCGTCCGTCTACGGCAATTCGGCGCAAGTCCCCTTCAACGAATCGGAACGGGTCGACCGTCCGGTAAGCCTGTATGCCGCCACGAAAAAGAGCAACGAACTCATGGCTTATACCTACTCGCATCTGTACCGCATACAGACCACCGGCCTCCGCTTTTTTACCGTATACGGCCCTTACGGCAGACCGGACATGGCACCCATGCTGTTTGCCAACGCCATACGCGACGACAAGCCCATACGCATCTTTAATTCCGGCGACCTGTCCCGCGATTTTACCTACATCGACGACATCGTCGAAGGGATCGTGAAAATTGCCGAGCATCCGGAGATGGCCTCGCAGGACACGCCGGACGTTCCGGCAGTCGTGTACAACATCGGTCTGGGTTCACCGGTACAACTGATGGACTTTATCCGTATCCTGGAAAAAAATTTAGGCAAAGAAGCCCGCAAGGAATATGCAGCCATGCAGCCCGGCGACGTGTATCAAACCTGGGCCGACACGACCAAGCTCAGCAAAGATTACGGCTACACGCCCTCCACTTCCCTGGAAGAGGGCATCCGAGAATTCACCCGATGGTTCGAAACTTTTAAATTTTAAATAATGAATACAAACATTTTCAAGTCACCCCTGAGGCATTTCATGAAAGCCAAAATCAACGGAGGAGCCGTGCTCTTTTTCGTTGCCCTCGCAGCCATGAT
>CAZYJV010000067.1:0-12036 GCA_964647845.1 uncultured Odoribacter sp. | reverse complement strand
CATGTGGATCCGGTTGTCGATGTTCAGGTTCGCCGGGCTGTCGATAAACCGTGGGATACAGGTGTTCATATGATGAATCTTGCAGAAGGCGATAGCGTGCAGGTGAAAGTGAGCCTGACAAAAGGAGAGCCTTTGTGGGCCTTGCCGACGTTGGGTATAAACAGCATTGCGGCTATGGATACTGTATTTTGGTTGAAGGACACGGGAACCTATTGGTTTATTCCCTGGGATGTGCTTTGCGGACGTCAGGGCGGTGATCCGAAATATGATTTGAAGCTGACGCGTTTGGATACGGGCTATTTCAGAGGGAAGGTTTTCCTGGAAGGTGTCTTTGATGATGCTAACATGAGTATGGCCTGGGGAAATAATTGCAACTGGGGGCGTTTGCAGGATAGTTTGAAAATACCTTCTCCTTTACCCAAGTTGCCTTCCGGACTGGATGTCATCGACTGGATAGAGGTGGAATTGCGTGTTTCGAACGGCGATCCGGTGGATTCGGTGGCGGTGATGGCGAATTCGTCTTATTTTGTTGCGCGCGACAGTTGTCTTGTACTTTCCGACGGTCATCTGGCCGACCGTTGGACGGGCGACACGCTAGTAGGAATTTTCGGGGCATACGGTTCCGGAGCAAATCAGCGCTATGTGACACTTCGTCACCGGAATCATTTGGGAGTAATGACGAAACGTTTGTATCGTTTTGTGAATAAGGCGAATAAATCGGGTGCCGATTATATAGATTTTACGGATACGGCGAATATTTATCACCATGCCGGACATTCATTGATGAGCGGCATGCAGAGTGTGATGGATAACCACATGACGCGGAAAAGTTACCAAGGCAAGACTTTCTGGTTGCTGGCTGTCGGTTCGCTGGATTCGAACCCTTTGGTCTCCTTGTCCGATCCGAACCATGTTACCCGGCAGGATATGTTCCCGACGGTATTAACAACGTCTCAGG
Organism: uncultured Odoribacter sp.; assembly: GCA_964647845.1. Lineage (GTDB taxonomy): Bacteria > Bacteroidota > Bacteroidia > Bacteroidales > Marinifilaceae > Culturomica. The sequence goes on along the minus strand of CAZYJV010000067.1, from coordinate 11,078 downwards.
TGGGCTATCGTTACGATTTGCTCCATGACATTGATATGGACGGTTGTGTGGATTGGCCCGGCTGGAACGGTACGGCATTGACGGACTGGCTGTTCGTAGAACGGAACCGAAGTAAATATACGGAGATACGATGGGACAGATAATAATATTATAGCGGAGAAATCCGCTATAATATTTTCGGATTGAAATTGATTTTATATATTTGCACCTTGATTTTTTACGGGGAATATCGAAATTGTGCAATGGGAAAACGACTTGGCTTATACCCCCGGAGTTGCGGTCCGTTTTTGAGTAGCACGTTAATATTGAAAGTATTATGCAAGTATTTGAGTTAAAAGGAGAGGTAAGAAACGATCTGGGTAAGAAGGCTTCTAAATCTTTACGTACGGAGAAAAAAGTGCCCTGTGTGCTGTATGGCGGAGAGGGGAATGTTCATTTTTCCGTTGTGGAAAAAGATTTGATGAAATTGCTGTATACTCCGATTGTGTATGTGGTGAAAATCGATCTCGGCGGCAAAACGTATAATGCCGTTATGAGAGAGATTCAGTTCCATCCGGTGTCAGATCGGGTTTTACATATCGACTTTTACCAGATTTTTGAAGATAAACCGGTGGTTATGGAAGTTCCTGTGAAGTTGCAGGGATTTGCAGAGGGTGTTCAGGCCGGCGGTAAACTGGTATTGGTGACCCGCAAACTGAAGGTAAAAGCGATTCCGGCTAATTTACCGGGAGAGATCTCTATCGATGTTACGACGCTGGGATTGGGTAAATCCGTGAAGGTAAAAGAGCTTTCATTCGAAAACTTTGAGGTCGTCAATGCGAAAGAGGTGGTGGTTGCTCAGGTTAAGATGACAAGAGCTGCCAAATCTGCGGAATCGAAGTGATAATTTAACGGCAGTAATATGAAGTATCTGATTGTCGGGTTGGGAAATATCGGCCCGGAATATGAAGATACCCGTCATAACAGCGGATTTAGTGTATTGGACGCTTTTGCGAAAGCGTCCAATATTGTTTTTGAAAATGTACGTTATGGCGGGATGGCGGAGGTGAGACTGAAAGGACGTACGTTGCTTTTGCTGAAACCGGACACTTATATGAATCTGAGCGGGAAGGCGGTCAGTTATTGGATGCAGAAAGAAAAAATCGCTTTGGAGGATGTATTGGTTGTCGTGGATGATCTGGCATTGCCGTTCGGTACGCTGAGGTTGCGGGAAAAAGGAAGTGACGGCGGGCATAACGGACTGAAAAACATCAACGCCCTGCTGGGGACAACGGCGTATGCCCGTTTGCGTTTCGGTATCGGAAACGAATTCGCCAAAGGGCAGCAGATCGATTATGTGTTGGGGCGGTGGACGGAAGAGGAAAGGGAGAAGATGCCGGCTTTGCTTGAACGTGCTGCGGAAGTCATCCGGAGTTTTGTTTTGTTGGGGACACCGAAGACCATGAGTCTTTATAACGGGAAGTGAGATGGAAAAGGTCAGGATAGATAAATGGTTGTGGGCGGTACGCATTTTTAAAACGCGTTCCTTGGCCACGGATGAGTGCGGAAAAGGGCATGTGACGATCGGTGATGTCAAGGTGAAGGCCTCCCGGGAGATTCGCATCGGAGAAACCGTGAAGGTAAGAATGGCGCCTATCGAACGGCATTATCTTGTGAAGCAGATTGCGGACAAAAGGATGTCGGCGCAGCTGGCTGCCGGTTTTGTGGAGGATATTACCCCTCCGGAACAATTGGCCTTGCTGAATGCCGCCAAAGCCTACGGTTTCGAATACAGGGAAAGAGGGAGCGGGCGCCCGACGAAACGGGACCGGCGGATGCTGGATAAGTGGAAAGAGGAGGAGTGTTGAGGCATAAGCCGGATGACAGAAGGGTAATTGTTGAACCGATAATTTGGGAAAGCCGTGTTGATAGCCAGAGAGAAAAAAAAGAGTAATATTGCCGAATATATTTTGTACATGTGGCAGGTGGAGGATATGCTGCGTGCCTTGGGACTCGATATGCAGCGGGTGAAAGCGGCCGTGATAGACCGTTTCGGCGCGGACGAGGCGACTGCGAAGGAAATGTACGACTGGTATGATAATCTGGCAGAAATGATGCGCAAAGAGAAAGTGGAGGCGAAGGGGCATTTGCAGATATTGAAAAACAATGTGAACGAACTGACGGAGTTGCATTACTTTTTGTTGCAGAAAGCGAATGATATGCGGTACCGGCAGATGGTAACCATGGCGGCGGGGAATCTGATCGATTTCCGGAGCAAAGCGGGAGCGGGGAATGAAGTTTCGGACGTGGAACTGGCGTTGAATGCTTTGTACGGGCAATTGATGCTGCGGTTGCAGAAAAGGGAGATTCATCCGCAGACCGTGCAGGCCATGGAATCTTTTAGCAGGATGATAGGCTATCTGGCGGCGCGGTATCATGAGAACGAAACAGAAGAATAAGGACTAATTTATTAAAATCCAGGACGATGAAAGGAATATTGTTGTTATGGGGAATCCTGTGTTGCATGCAGGTGAATGCGGAAACCCGCAAGACGGAATATCGTAAGAGCTTTGCTAAAGACGGCATTGAAGAAGTGATGGTGTCGAACAAAAACGGAGGCGTGGAAATTTCCCAGACTTCCGGTGATTCCGTTTATATTGCGGCTGTGGTTTCGGTCGTTGCCAAGACCCAGAACAAGGCCGATGAATTGAGCGATTTCATCCGGATAGAGGATGAATTAAAAGGCAAGTATTTGAGTGTCACCACCGTTTTTGAGAAGGATATGACATTTAACCAGCTGCTTGCGGGGGTGGAGTTGAACATCAGTTATAAAATCGGTTTGCCTCAAGGGGTAAAATTGCGGCTTGTCAATGCCGACGGTAATGTTTTTCTGGATGACTTCGCAGGCGATCTGAATCTGGACGTGAAATCGTGCAATGTGAGAGCCGGCAGGCTGACGGACGGCGAATTGCTTATCAAGCAAACGGGCGGAGAGTTTAAGGTTTTGAATGCGGATCGGCTGAACGGGGAATTCAAAGCCTGTACGGTGCGTATCGAAACGGCGAATACGGCCCAGTTGACGATGAAAGACTGCGAAGGGCGCTTTGAGTCGGTGGAGGAACTTAAACTTACGACTACCGGAGGAACCATGCGCTTCGGGCAAATCGAAAATATGATCGGTACCTCCTCTTCAACGAAGTACGAGGTGCAGGATATCGGGAACAGTTTGAAAATGGATATGCGACTGGGAGAGATGAATGTCCGCAATATCCATTTTAATTTTTCAACGGTCGAGATCACCGGTTCTTATTCCAAAGTGGGCTTGTCTTTTATGGAGGGAGCCGGCTATCAGCTTGAATTTAAGCATAATAAATATATAAGGACAGATATTCCCAAAAGTTTTAAACTGACCCAGCGTCCTACCTCGGAGAAGAATGTCGTCGTGGAAACCGGGTTTGTCGGAGACAAAAAATACAATGGGAAAGTTTTCCTGAACCTGCGGAACGGAAATATGTATATTCAATAAGGACTGTTTTATTTCTCATTCAGGGCTTTCCAGAGCAAATCCTTGAGTTCGGCGATGCCGGTCCCGGCTACCGATGAAATGAAAACGTACGGGATGTCGGGAAGGTCTTTTTCCATCTCGGAGATGAGTTCGTGGTCTGCGTAATCGCATTTGGTAATCGCCAAGATCCTTTTTTTGTCCAGCAGTTCCGGATTGTACTCCTTCAGTTCATTCAGCAGTATTTTGTAATCGGCATGAATGTCGTTGCTGTCAGCCGGTATCATGAACAGAAGAATGGAGTTGCGTTCGATGTGGCGTAGAAAGCGGATGCCCAGGCCTTTGCCTTTGTGGGCGCCTTCGATGATACCCGGAATGTCGGCCATAACGAATGACTTTCCGTCCCGGTAAGCGACGATGCCTAAATTGGGCACGAGGGTGGTGAAAGGGTAGTTCGCGATTTCCGGTTTGGCTGCCGATACGACGGAAAGCAATGTGGATTTTCCGGCATTGGGGAAGCCTACTAATCCGACATCCGCCAGGACCTTTAATTCCAGTATGACGTTCCTTTCTATGCGAGGTTCTCCCGGCTGGGCGTACCGGGGCGTCTGGTTGGTCGCAGAACGGAAATGCCAGTTCCCCAAGCCTCCGCGTCCTCCCTTGACCAGGATGCTGGTTTCCTCATGACCGGTGATTTCACAGATGACTTCTCCCGTATCGGCGTCCCGCGCCACCGTTCCTAACGGTACGTCTATGATCTTGTCCTCTCCGTCTTCGCCCGTGCATCTGGATTCGCTGCCGCTCACACCGTCCCCGGCAAAAATATGGCGCTGGTATTTTAAGTGAATGAGCGTCCAGTAATTCCGGTTGCCTTTAAGTATAATGTGTCCTCCGCGTCCCCCGTCTCCTCCGTCCGGCCCCCCTTTGGCCGTCAGTTTGTCGCGGTGGAGGTGTGCGGAGCCTTTCCCTCCGGCACCGCTGCGGCAGAAGATTTTTACGTAATCGACGAAATTCGTGGAGGCCATGGTTTGTGGTTTCAGAGGTGGATTTATGCTTTGTCTGCTCCGTTATCCAGAATATAAAGATCCGGCAGGTTTCTGCCCAGATCGTCGTAGTCCAGTCCGCGTCCCACCACGAAGTCGTTCTCCAGAGAGAGCGCATAGTAATCTACCGGAACATCGCAGACCATCGCCTTCGGTTTGTAAAACATGGTCGCGACATAAATTTTCCGGGGATTCCGGGCTTTTAGCAGATCTAACAGATAAGCCATGGATTTGCCGGAATCGATCATGTCCTCCAGTATAACGATGGTGCGTCCTTCTATATTCTTATGAAAACCGATCAGTTCCCGTACGGTACCGGTGGAGCATGTGCCGGCGTAGGAAGCTATTTTTATGAAGCTGACCTCCGTCCCCGGAATCGTGATCTGTTTGAGCAAATCGGAGGTAAACATGAAAGAACCGTTCAGGATGCTCAGAAATAACGGCTGTTCCCCTTGCAGATCGTGGTTGAGCCTTTGGGCGAGTCCTGTTATGGCCAGATCGATGGCGGACGCTTCTACGAGAAGTCTGAATTCTTTATCGTGCAGTTTAATTTTTTTCATGGAATGATGCTGTTTGGGTTCCGGAGAATCTGTGGCTTTCTTTTTTTTTATTTACTTTGTACAAAAGTACAATTTTGAATTTAATATAGAATAAAATGACACCAAAAGTAAGTATAATTATGGGGAGCACTTCCGATTTGCCCGTAATGGAAAAAGCGGCGGATGTCCTGAATGATTTCCGTATCCCTTTTGAAATAAATGCTTTGTCTGCCCACAGAACTCCGGCGGAGGTGGAGGAGTTCGCCCGAAATGCCCGGAAGCGGGGGATCGAAGTGATTATTGCCGGAGCCGGAATGGCGGCCCACTTGCCGGGGGTAATTGCCGCTATGACGCCGGTGCCGGTTATCGGAGTGCCGATCAAGGCGTCTTTGGACGGCATGGACGCTCTGTTGGCGATGGTGCAGATGCCTCCGGGAATTCCCGTTGCCACCGTTGCGATTAACGGGGCGATGAATGCCGGAATCCTGGCTGCCCAGATTTTGGCAGTGGGGGACGGCGAACTGAAAGAAAAAATACTTGCCTTTAAAGAGTCTTTGAAAAAAAAGATTGTGGATGCCAATAAGGAACTGGCGCAGGTGAAGTATGAATTTAAGACGAACTGAATAACTCTGTTTTTTACTTTTCTTCGAAAAAAGCAGCCGAAATATTCATGCCTGTGTCTTTAAATTTTGTAAATTTGAGATACAAGGTGATTGCGTGTGTGCATACACTTGATGGTCCTTCCCGAAAAGCTCAGTGACATTGTTGTCGTTCGGCTTTGCTGCTTGATATAGTTATATGGTGCGGAAACGGAAGCGGAGCAGATTCTGCTTTCCGTTTTCTGCCGATAAATCGGATGAAGCTATGAAAGCCCTGTATGTGATGAGTTTTATCCTTCTGGGGACGGAGACCGTTGTGCTCGCTCAGGAGGACGTTGCCGTTGAACTGCTTTTGGAGGCGAACGATGCGGTGCGTTCCGACGATCAGTATGAGGACCTGCTGGCCGTTTTGCAAAGATTGCGGGTCTCTCCGTTGAATCTGAATACGGTGGATTTTGATTCGTTGAAATTGTTGTTTTTCCTTTCAGACAGCCAGATCGACAACATATTGGCATTCCGGAAAAAATACGGAGTTTTTCTTTCTCCTGATGAATTGCTGCTGGTGCCTGGGATAGGGAAAAGGGATCTGGCTCATGTCCGCCAGTTTCTTTATACGGGGAAAGTGCCATTGGGGCAAAGGCTGAAAGCCGTTCGTTCCGGAACGGTACAGGAGTTGATAACCCGGGGGAAAATGAATTTCCCGCGGCAGGAAGGATATAAAAGGTATTTCCCGGGAGATTTCAAAACCGAGGAACAGTATTTGAGAAAAATGAAAAGCCGTTTTCAGGGTATACCCTTGGGAACCTTGGTGCGGTATAAGGCGCAGGTGTATGAGCATCTTCAGATGGGTCTGACGCTGGAAAACGATCCGGGGGAGGCTTATTTTACGAGGTACCAGAAGACGGGTTTTGATTTCTGTTCCCTTTATGCCGCCGTTTCGACGGAGCGCTGGATGAGGCGGTTGATCCTGGGGGATTACAGACTGCAATGGGGGCAGGGCCTGGTCGCCTGGAGCGGATTCGCTTCCGGGAAATCCGCAGTGGCTTTGGGAAATGAAAAATCTGCCCGGGGGATCGCACCTTATTCTTCAACGGATGAAAATAATTTCTTGCGGGGGATGGCATTGTCTTTGCAGCCGGCACCGAATCTGAATACGGAAGTGTTTTTCTCTGGAAAAAGGACGGACGGCAATATTCTGGACCGGGACCGCCTTTCGGAGGAGGATATGCTCACGGCTTCGCTGTATCAGTCCGGTTATCACAGAAATACGAATGAATGTGCCAAGAAGCATACCCTGAAAGAATGGACGACGGGGGCTTCGGTGAGTTGGAATACCTCTTATTTTAAAGCGGGTCTCCATGCGTTGTATTATCATTTTAAGCCGGGGATGGAAGTCGGAGATAAAATATATCAGCGATACAATGACGACGGACAGAATCGCTTGCTGACGGGCATAGATTACAAGACCGGCTTCCGGAGGCTGTATTTTTTCGGAGAGACGGCATGGAGCGAAAAAGGGGCGGTGGCGACATTGAACGGAATCCGTTACAGCGGCAGCAGCCGTGTCGCGTTATGTCTTTTGTACAGGCGCTATGCCAAAGGCTATGTTTCCCATTATGCCGGGGGATTTGGAGAGTATTCCAATACCTCGAACGAGGAGGGGATTTATTTGGGAATGGATTTGAATCTGATAAAGAAACTGAAGATAAACGTCTATTACGATCATTTCCGTTTTTTCAGTGCCCGGTATAATTCCTCGGTGCCGGCCTCCGGGGATGAGATGCTGGTGAATATGTCTTATGAAAACTCTCTTTCGGAACACACCTTCCGGTTAAAATACGAGGAGAAACCGGAAGACTGGAAGGGGGAGACGAATGCGACGGCATGGAGAAGAAAACTGGAGCTGAGGTATCAGCTGGGGATAAAATGCCATAAATCCGTGGAACTGCGGACTCGTCTGGACTGGATGCATTATGCCAAAGCGGATAGGCGGGAAAACGGTTATCTGATTTATCAGGATTTGATTTACGGCAAACCGAAGGGGAACTTCAAAATGCAGTTCCGGTTCTCGTATTTCAACACCGATTCCTATAATACGCGGATTTATAGCTATGAACACAATGTTTTATACGGTTATTCCTTCCCGGCGTATTATGCCCGGGGGATACGCACGTATCTGAATTTAAACTGGAAGCCGGCAGCGTGGCTGGCATTGTATTTCAAATCGGGGTGGAGTTATTATCCGGATCGCGAAACGTTAGGCTCTTCCGTGACGGCGATAGCAGATAATAAGGTATTTGATTTTACCTTCCAGCTCCGGTTCAGGTTCTGAGGGGGAGAAGAACTATTTCTTTTTTTGCAGCACGCTTTGTATTTCGTCCGCCGATAATTTTTTTACGTTGGTAATGATCAGATTTTCCCGCAGGAAGTTCCCGTAAAGATTGCATTCGCTGACGGTTTTCTCGAATATGGATTTGAGATCCGCATTTAACGGCAAAAGCAGGAGCAGGGTGCAATAGTCTTCAAAAAAATCGATCTGTTCGACAACGCCTTTGCAGGGTTTCAGGGCAGCGGTCGTTTCGTTGTAAATGATCTGTTGCTGGAACTCCAGCAGGGAGCCGTGGTTACGGTAGAGAAAGACGCAGAAATATCTTAGCAATCCGTTCTGTCCGCCCAGTCCGGTCGAAATGAATACGCCGGGATCGTCCATCAGCGTGGATTCTATGAGCATCCGGGATTGCTGCAGTGCGATGACCGCCCATTTTTTTAACGGAGTATCGGATTTGGAGAGGGATTCGATGGCCCGGTAAACGGAAATGTCATCGATATTGGCCAGTACGACCAGCATCCTTTTCTTGGTTTCATCGTCGACGGAGGCGTCGAAAAGATGATTGATGTCTTCCAGATACCGGGAAGAGAGCTGTTTGTATTTCTGAGGGTCGGAACTTAATTCGTAGGCAATTTCAAAGTATTCTTTTTGTACTGTCAGATCCACTTCTTCTTCCAGAATGTTCAGATTGTCTCCCGCCTTGGAAAGAAGCGAGTGCAGGTCCTGCCAGTTTGTCCCGATCTTTTTGTCCATTCCTGTTGAAATTGATATTACAAAATTAAGGCTTTTCCCTGTGAATAAAAAAGCAAATGGGCAAAAAGAAAAAAAGCTGCTTTGGAGCAGCTTCGCATTTCTTTTAAAGGATTATGCCTTGTGTCTGTGATCGTCCGATACGGTCAATCTCTTTCTGCCTTTTGCTCTTCTCTTGGCAAGAACGGCTCTACCGCTGGCAGTGGACATTCTTTCTCTGAAACCGTGTTTGTTTCTTTTTTTTCTGTTGGATGGTTGAAATGTACGTTTCATGGCACTTATTTTTTGATATTATTTTTTCGAACTTTGGACTGCAAAAGTAGATATTTTTTTAATTCTGCCAAAGAGAATCGCTCTTTTTTCCGCACTTAAATCTCTTCCTGCGGTGATTCCCTTTTTTGAAGACCAACTTTTTTTAACTAAAAACGTATATAAAGCCGATCATAGGACGAATGACATCGTGATACAGATTTTTATTTTTCATATAAATTTTGTAATTTTATAGAAAATCCTTTTATTATGAGACAGCTGAAAATAACAAAACAAATTACCGGACGGGAATCCTATTCCATGGAAAAGTATTTGCAGGAAATAGGCAAGATCCGTGTATTGTCTCCTGATGAAGAGGCAAGTTTAGCCAAGAGAATGAAGAAGGGCGATTCGTCGGCCCGGGAAAGATTGGTTTTGGGGAATCTTCGTTTTGTTGTGTCTGTTGCCAAGCAATATCAGAATCATGGTTTGACATTGGGAGATTTGATCAATGAAGGAAACTTGGGGCTGTTGAAAGCCGCCGCCTGTTTCGACGAGACAAAAGGTTTTAAATTTATTTCCTATGCCGTATGGTGGATCCGGCAGTCCATTCTGCAGGCGATTGCCGAGAACGCCCGCCTGATCCGGCTGCCGCTGAACAAAATCAGCATGATAAATAAGGTGAACAAGTGCCATACCGATTTGGAGCAGGAGTATCAGCGGGAACCGACGGTGGAGGAGATTGCGGAACGGATGAATATTTCCCCCGAGGATGTGGCGGAAAATATGAAAATAGCGGTAAAACCGATCTCCATGGATGCTCCCCTGACCGAGGAGGAGGAGTCCGTATCGCTGCACGATGTCTATATTCCAACGGACAATGCGCTGGAATTGCCCGAGGCGGCCCTGAACAATGATTCCCTGAAAAAAGACATCGAACGTACCCTTTCCGTGCTTTCTGAGCGAGAGGCTGCCATTTTGAATATGTATTACGGTTTGAACGGTTTTTCGCCTGTATCACTGGAGGAAATCGGGATAAATCTCGGATTGACCAGTGAGAGAGTCCGCCAGGTAAAGAATAAATCCATTCGTAAATTGAAAGATACGGATGGGATCAAACGCTTGAAAACTTATCTTTAATATTCCCCTTTTTTCCTCTCCCCTTCGCGGCGTTACGTCTATGACGGGGAGAAGGTTCTCTTAAATGCGGCATACGCTGTCAGAGGCAGATGTGTACAGAATCAGCCGGAGTATTTCTTTATAAACAGATCCATATGGTCTTGTCCCCAGTGCAGCATCGCATCAATGATGGGAAGCAGGGTCTTCCCGAGCTCGGTAATCTGATATACAGATCGGGGTGGAAGTTCCGGGAATATGGTCTTTTTCACCAGGCCGTCTTCCGCCATCTCTTTCAGTTGAATATCCAGTACCCGAGGGGCGGCTTCGGGCAGACACTTGTGGAGCTCGCTCGGGCGCATCTCCGCGCCGCTGCGCAATTCGTCCAACAGACAGGATTTCCATTTGGATTCTATCAGGCTCATCGTCAGCCGCAGCGGACAATCGAGGTCGACGGGTATCTTTTTTTCGTATGCCATAAGTTCGGTTGAGATTATTTTGAGGGCAAAATTAGTCAATATTACAGAAAATCAGGATACCGAATAATTTTTCGGTATATGAATAATTTTTCGGTACTTGATATTGATGATGTACCGTTGTAATTTTACATTCGGAAAAATCATAAAAACGTTAACAGATATGAGAGACGAAATCAAGGAATACGAAGCGGTTCAGGAAGCCGCCATGAAATTCGTGAAAAGCGTTGCCGAGGGCAACAGTGAATATGCAAAGACACTCTTTACCGAAGACGCCGTATTGTTCGGCATGCTCGACGGGGTATTGGAACATGGTTCTATCGATCAGTTCTACCACAATGTGGATACCGTGGGCGCCGGAGACGGTTTTAAGGCGCGTGTCGACGTACTGGCGGTAGAGGAGACGGTTGCAGTCGTTCGGGTGCTGGAGGAAAAATGGGGCGGACGTATCGATTTCACCGATTTCCTTCTTCTCCTCAAACTTAACGGGGAATGG
>CAZYJV010000066.1:10892-12128 GCA_964647845.1 uncultured Odoribacter sp. | reverse complement strand
AATCCCTCCACGGGAGTTGCCACGGATATTGACGGAAAATTTACACTTCGCGTAAATGATAATGACGTGCTGGTGTTCAGCTTTATCGGGATGAAACCGTTGGAAGTAGCTGTGAAAGGCCAGACGAATCTTAAAGTGGAATTGGAATCTGCTACGGAGACGCTGGATGAGGTGGTGGTAACCGGTATGCAGAAAATGGACAAACGGTTGTTTACGGGAGCGACGACCAAGTTGTCGGCAGACAACGTAAAACTGGACGGTATCGCGGAAATCAGCCGGGCTTTGGAAGGACGTGCAGCCGGTGTGTCGGTGCAGAATGTTTCCGGTACGTTCGGTACGGCTCCCAAAATCCGTGTACGCGGCGCCACGTCTATTTACGGTAGTTCCAAGCCTTTGTGGGTAGTGGACGGGGTGATTATGGAGGACGTGACGGAAGTGGACGCGGATGCATTGTCTTCGGGTGATGCGGAGACGCTGATTTCTTCCGCTATCGCCGGCCTGAACGCCGATGATATCGAGAGTTTCCAGATTCTGAAGGACGGTTCCGCGACTTCTATTTACGGTGCGCGCGCCATGGCGGGAGTGATTGTCGTTACGACGAAGAAAGGAAAAGCGGGCAGCAATAAAATTACGTATACGGGTGAGTTTTCCATGCGCCTGAAACCGAGTTATGCCAATTACAACATCATGAACTCACAGGAGCAGATGGGGGTTTACCGGGAAATGGAAAGAGACGGATACCTGAATCTGGCGGAGACCTCCCGGGCATCGGAAAGCGGTGTGTACGGAAAGATGTATCATTTGATCAATACGTACAATACGACCTCCGGAAAATACGGTCTGGCCAATACTACGGAAGCCCGCAACGCTTACCTGAGAGAGGCGGAGTATCGCAATACGGACTGGTTCGACGTACTGTTCGACAATTCCGTTTCGCAGAATCACGCCATCAGTATGTCGTCCGGAACGGAGAAAGCTTCTTATTATGCTTCGTTGAGTCTGATGAACGATCCGGGATGGTACAAGAAAAGCGAGGTGAAACGTTATACGGCGAATATCAATGCCCTGTATAATATTTTCCCCAGTCTGTCGCTGAATTTGATCGGCAACGGTTCGTACCGTAAGCAGAAAGCGCCGGGCACGCTGAGCCAGAGCGTGGATGTGGTATCCGGAGAAGTGAGACGCGATTTCGACATCAACCCTTATTCCTATGCGTTGAATACGTCCCGCGCTTTG
>CAZYJV010000066.1:6573-10792 GCA_964647845.1 uncultured Odoribacter sp. | reverse complement strand
ATGGACGACGCTACGATGCGGGATGCCAATCCGTGGTTGTACACGGACCCCGACAACGCCAATTCTTTGCCGGTATCCGTATTGCCTGTCGGCGGTTTCTACCGGGAGACGAAATATTCCATGAACAGCTACGATTTTCGGGCTACCGTAAGTTACAACGATGTATACAGCGAAGACCACATCGTGAATTTCTTCGGAGGTATGGAACTGAATGCGGTGGACCGTAAAAGGACCTGGTTCAACGGTGTCGGCATGCAGTATGAGATGGGCCAGCTTCCCGCCTACCATTATCTTTATTTCAAGCAGGGAAACGAGGAAGGCTCCGATTATTACACGCTCGACGAGACCCGCAGCCGTTCGGCTTCTTTCTTCGGAACCGCCACCTATTCATGGCAGGGGAAATATACGGTAAACGGTACGATACGGTACGAGGGTTCGAACAAATTGGGCAAGAGCCGGTCTGCACGCTGGCTGCCGACATGGAACGTTTCCGCCGCATGGAATATGCACGAAGAGAATTTCTTTGAAAGCCTGCGTCCCGCGTTCTCCAATTTTACGCTGAAAGGGTCTTATTCTCTGACCGCGGACAGGGGACCGGCAAGCGTGACCAATTCGAGAGTGGTCATTCAGAGTTACAACCCGTGGCGTCCGTTTGCGAGCGTAAATGAATCCGGATTGCAGATTTACGATCTGGAGAACGGCGAACTGACGTATGAAAAGAAACACGAGCTGAATATCGGTGCGGAAATCGGATTCTTGAAGAACCGCATCAATGTGTCGTTCGACTGGTATAAACGTAATAATTACGATTTGATCGGCGTTATCAATACGATGGGTATCGGCGGACAGATCAGCAAGTATGCCAATGTGGCAAGTATGCGTTCCCACGGTGTGGAACTTACGTTGTCCACACGCAACATCGTGACGAAGGATTTCAAATGGAATACGGACTTTATTTTCTCCCAGACGAAGAATAAAGTGACCGAGCTGGAATCCAACGCACGGGTTATCGACATGATTACCGGCACCGGTTTTACCATGGCGGGCTATCCGGTACGGTCGCTGTTCTCCATGAATTTCCAGGGGCTGACCCATGAAGGTCTGCCGACGTTCATCAATGAAGACGGCGTGAATACGATCAGCGACATCAATTTCCAGGAGCGTACCAACAAAGACCATCTCGTGTATGAAGGTCCCACCGATCCGACCATTACCGGAAGTTTCGGCAATATTTTCACGTACAAGAATCTGAAACTGAATGTGTTCATGACCTATTCTTTCGGGAATGTGATCCGTTTGGATCCGGTTTTCAGCAACAGATATTCAGACCTGGATGCTATGCCGAAAGAGTTCAAGAACCGCTGGACGCTGTCGGGAGACGAGAACAGAACGAACATTCCGGTCATCGCCGACCGGCGCCAGAATGCAAGCGACTCTTACCTGAGCTATGCATACAACGCTTATAATTATTCTACGGCCCGTGTTGCCAAAGGGGATTTCATCCGGATGAAAGAGATTTCATTGTCGTATGATTTCCCGAAACGCTGGTTGTCCGCCATCAAGGTAAGCGATTTTTCATTGAAATTACAGGCGACGAATCTTTTCCTGATTTATGCGGATGACAAGTTAAACGGTCAGGATCCGGAATTTTACAACACCGGCGGTGTGGCAGCCCCTGTTCCGAGACAGTTTACATTGACGGTAAAATTAGGTATTTAACAGTGAAATAACAGAATGATATGAAGAAATACAATTTACTATATATAGCGCTCGGCTCTCTCATGGCGTTCAGTTCATGCGACAGTTTTCTGGATACGATGCCGGACAACAGGGCCGAAATCAATACGGAGAGTAAAGTCACGGCCTTGCTGGTATCCGCCTATCCGACCAATACAAGCATACTGATGACGGAGATGTCTTCGGACAATGCGATGGATAACGGTTCCCGTTTCACACCGGGAGAACAGGTACAGGAAGAGGCGTATTTGTGGCAGGACATTACCGGCAGCGGCAATGATTCGCCCAAGAATTTCTGGGACGGATGTTATGGTGCCATCGCGGCAGCAAACCAGGCGCTGGCAGCCATCGACGAAATGGGTAATCCCGCTTCACTGCAGGCTCAGCGGGGCGAAGCGCTGCTGTGCCGCGCCTACGGGCATTTCGCTTTGGCGAATGTATTCTGTCTGGCATACAATCCGCTGACCGCAGACAAGGATTTCGGCATTCCTTATTCGGAAGCTCCCGAAACGGAAGTGGCCCCCCATTATGTACGGGGTACGATGAAAGAGCTGTACGCTAAAATCAATGCCGACCTGGAAGAAGGCCTGCCGTTGATCAATGATGAAATCTACAGCGTTCCCCAATACCATTTCAACCGCAAGGCGGCTTATGCTTTTGCTGCCCGTTTTAATTTGTATTACCACAATTACGATAAAGTCATCGAATATGCGAATATCGTATTGGGCGCTACTCCGGAAAAAGTGATGAAGGACTGGTATGAGATTGTAATGAATACTGCCAGCAACTGGGATGTCCGCGTAGACATGTATATTTCCACCAGCGAGCCTGCCAACCTATTGTTATTGCCCGTTACTTCTTCCTGGGGATACTACGGCGGGCCTTATAATTTAGGCAGAAGATACGGACATTCGCAAACGATCTGTAAGGAAGAGACCGGACGTGTCATAGGTATGTGGGGGACACATGCCAATCTGCTCCCTTATAAAAACATGTGGGGGTATGATGAAAAACTGGCGGTATCAAAGATAGGAGGTTATTTCTACTATACGGATAAAGTAAACGGTATCGGGTACCGTAAAAATGTCATATTGACGTTCAGTACGGATGAAACACTGCTTTGCCGTGCAGAAGCTTATGCTTTGCAGGGGAATCTGGACAAAGCGACGGAAGACATCAACATCTGGTTAGGTTCCCATACATTACAGGGACTGCAGGTTTCCACCCAGGAGATTGTCGATTTTTACGGCGCTATCGAGAATATGCCCATCGACAACAGTGTCCATACGCCTAAGAAGAAAATCAATCCGTTAGGGTTTACCGTAGCGGAAGGCGATCAGATGGAAGTAATCCAGTGTATTCTTCATTTGCGCCGGATAGAAACCTTGCTCGAAGGTCTGCGTTGGCAGGATATCAAGCGTTACGGAATAGAAATCGCTCATAACCGCGACGGACAGGGCGACGATGTGTTAAGAGTAAATGATCCCCGCCGTGCCATCCAGCTGCCGCAGGATGTAATCAATGCCGGTCTGGAGGCGAACCCCAGAAACTAACATAAAAGAAAAAGAGATATGAAAAATATAAAATGGTTATTTATAGCGCTTGCTGCTGTGGGTCTGTGGGCATGCAGCGAGGATGATTTGGATTCGACCAGTATCTTTGAGAAAGATACTACTGTCAGGAACGAATTCGACGAATGGTTGCAAAAAAACTATACGGAACCCTATAATATTGAGTTTAAGTACCGTTTCGAGGACAAGGAGTCGAACACGCAGTATAATCTGGCTCCTGCCGATTACGACAAGGCCGTGGCGCTTGCCAAGATGACGAAGTTTCTTTGGCTGGAATCCTACGAGGAGCTTTTGGGCCCGAATTTTATCCGCACCTATTGTCCCCGTCTGATGCACCTTGTCGGCTCTCCGGCTTATAACTCCCAGGGCTCCATCGTATTGGGAACAGCGGAAGGCGGTCTGAAAATCACGTTGTACAATGTGAACGCCATCGATCTGGAAGATGTGGATATCGATATGCTGAATTACTGGTATTTCAAAACGATGCACCATGAGTTCGCGCATATTCTGCATCAGACGAAGAACTATTCGACGGATTTCAATCTGATTTCCGCCAGCAATTACCAGTCGAGCAGCTGGGTAAACGTCACAGATAAACAAGCTTTGGACATGGGGTTCGTTTCTCCTTATGCCAGCTCCGAGACGCAGGAGGATTTCGTCGAGATTATCGCTATTTATGTGACGAATACGCCGGAATACTGGGATGCCCTGGTAGGAAGCGCCAGTGCAACGGGACAGGCGCTGATCAACCAGAAGCTCGAGTTGGTGAAAGATTATTTGAAGACGAGCTGGGGAATCGATCTGGATGCCTTGCGCGATATCGTGCAGCGCCGGTCCGGAGAGATACTGTCCATGGATTTATCAACACTTAATTAAGAAAGAATATGAAAAAAATATACTATTTGCTTTAT
>CAZYJV010000066.1:0-6473 GCA_964647845.1 uncultured Odoribacter sp. | reverse complement strand
ACCCCGATGAAGGAAGACTGGGAAGAGTATATATTGGCGCTTCAGCATGCGGAGGAAGAAATGAGTTTTCAAAAAATGCAATTGGAAATGAACGGAAAGGTCATTCCCGTATCCATTTCTTTCCGTACGCTGACTTTCACGTATGCCGAGGGGGAAAACAGCGTTTCTGTGACGGCTTCCTATATTCAGACGCCGACCGGGTATAAATTCTATGAACCGGTAAAGGTGGACGGAGTCACGCTGAGCGGTTTTACGTACAATGCGGAAGCGGAAATCTTCACCGCGAATGACAACAGCAACATTAAACTGATTCCGGTGATTCCGCCATTGAACGAGCAATTCGTTACCGGCAACTGGTTTTTTGCTTACAGTGAGATCAGCGCAGCTCTTCAGCCTTATTTCGCCATGGCAGCCAACGGCAGCGCTGAAGAAGGTGAGCAGATTCTCTATATGTACATGGGATTGTCGTCCGGTGCCGGAAGTTATTCTTTCAGTTTCAATAGCGGCGGTTATACCGGCAGTCTTCTCTACAATTATACGTTAACGGGGGAAGACGAAATAACATTGACTTTTGCATTGCAAGGTGAAGGTGACGGCGTTTATTATTACAATAACTGTAATTACAATTATATCATAGCTGCTATCGGGAATTCCGCCGGAGCCACTTATAAATTAACGACGGATGATCTGAAAGCGCCTTCTTTCATTACCCTGACAAACACGGCGAATCCGGCAAAATATTTCACCCTGTATCCGAATCTGATCGCTTATCCTTTCACGAAATAAGAAAGGCTCAACCAATTTTTGAGAGCGTGTCCGCCATCGTGCGGACACGCTTTTTTATTCCTTAAATAAGAATAAAATCATCGGGAAAATATTCCGGAAAATTTCTTCTTGAAAGATTTTTGATAATTTTAGCCCCCGGAAATGATATAATTTTAGCCCGATGATGAATAGAAAAGTCGCTCTTATCGTCATGTTGTTCTCTTTTCTCGCTTGTCAGGACGACAGGCTGGAGCAAAAAGAGGAAGAAAATATACAGCCGGTCTGGATGGCGGAAACCCGCACGAATTTCCATCCGGGAGTGATCCGGATGAAATTGAAACCCGATACGGAAGCCCGGGTGCAGATGACCTCTGCCAACGGTGTGGCGAAAACGGGCATATCGCGCATAGACCAGCTGACGGAAAAACTCGGCGCGACGAGAATAGAGCGGGTGTTTCCTCCCGCCGGAAAGTTTGAAGCACGCCATCGTGAAGCAGGGCTGCACTTGTGGTACGATGTTTATTTCGGCGAGGATATGCCATTGACACGTGCCGCAGGCGATCTGACTTCTCTGTCGGAAATCGAAGTCGTGGAGCCGGTCCGCAGAATCAGGAATGTGGATGCCGGACAGAAGGTAATCCCTGCCGCTCTTGCCAGAAGCATCGTCCTGACGGCTTCTTCCCCTTTTGACGACCCCGGACTTGCGCAGCAATGGCATTATAACAATGACGGGTCTTTCCAGTATTCGGAAGCCGGCGCGGACATCAATCTGTATGAGGCGTGGAAGGTATCGACCGGTTCGCCGGAGGTGATTGTGGCAGTCGTGGACGGCGGTATCGATCTGGAGCACGAGGACCTCATCGCCAATATCTGGCACAATGAGGACGAAAGCGAAGGGGATGCGGACCTGGACGGGAACGGCTACAAGGGGGATGTGAACGGCTGGAATTTCGTATCCAATACGGCAACGATTACCCCGCACGGACACGGGACACACGTGGCGGGAACCATTGCGGCGGAAAACAATAACGGCAAAGGCGTGAGCGGAGTTGCCGGAGGCAGCGGTAAGGGGGACGGTGTACGCGTGATGAGCTGCCAGATTTTCGAAACCGATCCCGACGATTCGGAGAAGGACAAGGGGACTCAGTTGATCCCGGCGGCAATCGTGTACGGAGCGGACAACGGAGCCGTTATCAGTCAGAACAGCTGGTCTTTTATATTCGACGAGGGCGTGACCCCGACTTTCGACCAGGCGACGAAAGCCGCCATCGATTATTTTATCCAGAACGCAGGGATGGACAAGGACGGGAACCAGACGGGGCCGATGAAAGGGGGAATCGTTATTTTCGCGGCGGGGAATGAGGACAAAGACTATACCGCTTATCCGGCATCGTATGAAAAAGTGCTGGCTGTCGCTTCGATGGCGCCGGATTTTACAAAGGCTTACTATTCCAATTATGCCGACTGGGTCGATGTCACCGCACCGGGCGGCAGTTTCCGCTACGGCGGCAAGTATTCGGACAAGTGCGCCGTTCTGAGCACCTATCCGGGGAATCAATATGCCTATTTGCAGGGTACGTCTATGGCATGCCCCCATGTTTCCGGTATTGCGGCGCTGGTGGTTTCTAAATTCGGAACAGCAGGACCGGGCCTCACGCCGGATGATGTGAGAGCGCGCATTTTGGAGGGAGTGAAGGATATCGACCGATATAATTCCCCCTACCTCGGTAAAATGGGAGCCGGGTATGTCGATGCCGCCGCCGCGCTGGAAGTGGACAACGATATAGCGCCGGACCCGGTGACGGACCTGGAGATAGAATGGCAGTCCAATTCCGTAAAGCTTACGTGGAGCGTCACCGCCGACGAAGATAACGGCACCCCCGCCCTGTATCATGTTTATGTAAGCCCGAGTGCTTTCGGCGATGTCGATTTCGAATCGGAGGAACCGACGGAAACAGTCGACGTGAAACGGAAGAGAGTGGGTGACGAAGTGAGTGTCAAGGTGGAAGGGCTTGCTTCCGAATCGGATTATTATTTCGCCGTGGTGGGCGTGGACCGGTTCGGACATTTCTCTGAACCGGCACTGGACGGAGGAACCACGCTCCCCAATCAGGCGCCTGTCGTCGAACCCCTGTCGACAGAAGAGATTATCGTGAAAGCACATGAAACGGTAAATGTGTTTTTCAAGGTTACGGAACCGGAAGGACAGCCGTATACTTTTTCTGTGTCTCCGGATGAAGCCGTGACGGCCTGGCGGCATGAAAACGATGTTGTTGTCATCGAGATTACAGGCCCGAAAGCGTCTGCCGGAGAGCACGATGTGATTCTGACGGTAACGGACGAACCGGGAGCGGCTGCCGAGGTGCCGATCCATTACCGTGTTTTGGAGAACCATGCTCCTTTTAAAACAGAGCAGGAATGGCAGCATGTTTATTTCGACCGGCTGGGCGGACAGCAAAGCTTCGATTTGAAGGCGTATTTCGATGACCCGGACGGAGAGGTGTTGAATTATGAGATTGCCTCTTCTGTCGACGGTCTGATAGAAACGGAGGTGGTCAGTAATTCAGCTTTTGAAGTGCTGACAATTACGGCATTGAAAGCCGGGAAGAGCACGCTGACGGTAAAAGCTTCCGATTATTTCGGACAGTCCGTGAGCCGGGAGTTTGTGCTGATGGCTCGTGACGGCACCAAACCGGTGGATTTATACCCGAATCCGGCTGCCGATGTGGTAAATATCCGCATGGGGAAAGAGGTGGACGGTCAGGTGAACGTCAAGGTTTACAGCAGCTCCGGGGCATTGGTGCTCGAAGAAGCGGTTACGGTGCGGCCTTTCGAACCGGGCGTTCTGAACATCAGCAAGCTGAGCGGCGGCAGTTATACGATTGTTGTCGCCTATAACGGCAAAGAAGTCAAGAGCAATATTGTGAAATTATAACGACTGCGATTGTATGAAAAAGCTATATATTACTTATATCGTTTTGAGTATCTGGAGTTTTGCCGCCGGTGCACAGGGGAATGCGAACAGTCATTCCGAGGCGGCATCTTTTTTGGGGATTGCTCCCGATGCCCGTTCTGCCGCAATGGGCGGAGCCGGAACCGCTTTAACTCCGGATGCCTTTTCTCTTTATCACAATGCCGCTGCCACGCTTTTTTCGAAGGAAAAAGGCGCCGTCGCCTACTCTTATACACCGTGGATGCGGAATCTAGCGGACGGAAGTACCCTAAACAGTGTCGGCGGATTTTATAAAATAGATAATGGGCAGGGAGTTGTCGCCGGTTTTCGCGGCTTTTCCCATCCGGGTATGGACATCAGCGACGAGAACGGAAATATCGTCGGAGGGTTTACGCCGAAGGAATGGGCCCTTGACCTGGGATATTCCCGGCTGCTGACCGACAATCTGAGTATGGCGCTGACATTGCATTACATCCATTCGGATATGAGTTCCTGCAACGGTGCCGCTGCGGCAAGTGCCGTCGCTTTCGATGTAAGCGTGTATTACCGGCATAAGACAAGCCTGGTGGACAGTGCCGTGTGGTCTGTCGGATTGCAGGCGACAAATATCGGTTCCAAAATCAAATATGCGGACACGAAATATGACCTGCCCGGGAAAATAAGTCTGGGAGGCGCGCTGAATCTTCCTTTCAGCAAAAATCATGTCCTGAACTGCGCCCTCGATTTCGGTTACCAGATAATACCTTCGGGCAGCACCCATTTTCAGGCCGGCATCGGGGCGGAATACATCTGTATGAAACACGCCGTCGTACGGGCCGGCTACCATATCGGAGACAAGAACAAAGGTTACGATAGTTACGGGAGCGTCGGTTGCGGTGTACGCTATTATCATATCTCAGGCGACTTCTCGTACCTGCTTGCCGGATCCGGCAGTCCGCTTAAGAACAGTTACCAGTTGACCGTAGGCGTTGATTTCGGCCTCTTCTGTTCAAAGAAGTAATCGTCGCTTTTTATTCGCAGCTTTTTTCAGTCGAATAGATTTGCTACCTTTACACTGTGTAGAAATACGCAGTGCATTGCGTATTTTTACGCGATACACTGCGTAAAATGCAATAATATGTACAAACGAGCAGAATATCAGATAATTAAAAAGAGACTCGAAGAGCCGCGGAGATTCATTCAGGTGGTCATGGGAGCCCGTCAGACGGGTAAATCGACCGTTGTAAAACAAGTGCTGAAAGATTTGAATGCTCCGTATCAATTTTTTTCTGCAGATAATGTGTCAGTGACGAACAGCACCTGGATTGCCGATTGCTGGGCTGCAGTTCGCAGTCTGAAAAAAAATAACGGTTGGGAAAGTGTTGTTCTTGTTATTGACGAGATACAGAAAATAACCAATTGGAGTGAAGTCGTGAAAAAAGAGTGGGACAATGATACGTTCCATGACTGCGATATTAAGGTTCTGCTGTTGGGCAGCAGCCGCGTACTGCTGGAAAAAGGACTGTCCGAATCATTGGCAGGGCGGTTCGAAGAGATCCGTATGAGCCACTGGAGTTATCGGGAGATGAAAGAATGTTTCGGTTTTTCACTTGAACAGTATCTGTTCTATGGTGGTTATCCCGGTGCCGCGTCTTTGATCGACGATGACGACCGTTTTCAGCAATACATTCAATCGTCCATTATCGAGGCAACTATCAATAAGGATATTTTAATGGATACGCCCATAAGCAAGCCTGCTTTGCTTCGTCAGACATTCGAGCTGGGGGCCGCCTACTCCGGTCAGCAGCTCTCTTTGAACAAGATGTTAGGTTCTTTGCAGGACGCCGGCAATACAGCCACGTTGGCGGGATATATTCATCTGCTGAATGAAAGCGGATTGCTTTGCGGACTCCAGAAATTCAGTATCGATACGGCAAGAAGGAAAGCGAGCATCCCCAAATTGCAGGTTTACAACAATGCCTTGAAGAGGGTGTTTCATCCGTTTACCTTCGAACAGGCAATTCTCGACCGGAAAATGTGGGGCCGCATTTTTGAATCGGCTATCGGGGCATACCTTGTCAGCCAGGCGTTTATCCATCGCTTTGAGGTATTTTACTGGCGTGAACGCAATGATGAAGTAGATTTCATCCTCCGTAAAAAAGGCTCAGTCGTTGCAATCGAAGTTAAGAGCAATGCCGAAAAAAGAACGGACGGTTTGGATAAATTCCGGCAATTGTTCTATCCTCAATCTTCCTTTATTGTCGGTGACGGCGGGATCGAAGCCGAGGATTTCCTTTCCATGGACATAAGGAAACTGTTTTAATCATACCGGAGCAATATAAACAGCCCCAATCTGCGATACCATCGGGAACTTCCCGATGGTCGTTTGTTATGTAATTTTCTCTTTGCATCTTTTTACGGCATTTCAGCCTTCTTTCCCCTTTTGACACATGCTTACCAAGCAGGTATAACCCCTGTTTTTATGTTCTGTTTTAAGAATTATTTAACAGAGAACCAGGCATTTGGATACACATTTTAATATTCGGAAACAAAACAGCCTAAATATGTCTAACTTAAAATTAAAATGTATGAGAAAATTGATTGGACTATTTGTATTCCTTGCATTTATAGGGATACAGATATGTTTCTCGCAGACGCGGGAGGTAACCGGTACGGTTATTGACAAGCACGATAAGTCTCCTTTACCGGGAGTGTCTGTCGTAGTGAAAGGCAATCCCTCCACGGGAGTAGCCACGGATGTCAGTGGTAAATTCGC
>CAZYJV010000065.1:0-12168 GCA_964647845.1 uncultured Odoribacter sp. | reverse complement strand
CATTAATCGCACTTTTTACGCGGGTCGGCTGAAAAAACACCTTTTTAAAGTCGATGCCTGCCGGAATAATCTCCGTTTTCAGCTCCTCCAGCTTCCGGTCCACCGTTTTTCCCAGCTGAATGATGTTTCCACCTTTCTCCATCGCGATGGAAATGGCGATGCCGGGTATCGTATCGTACAACAGCCCCTCGCGGGAAGGTTCGGCATAACCGTGCCCTATCCGCGCCACATCCCCCAGGCGGATATTGTCGTTCTCATGTCCTTTTATCAACAGATTCCGGATATCCTCGAGGCTCCGGAAACTTCCGTCCACCCCGACCCGGATTCTTTTATTGCCGCTATTGTAATATCCGGAATAAACCGTTTGATTCTGACTTTTTAAAGTCAATATCACTTCCGCCGGATGCACGCCCAGATTTGCCATTTTGTCTTCCAATATTTCTATATTGACACAAGGCGTGTGCTCCCCGTATATATATACGCTGCTTACCCCGTCGATATCCAGCATCGTACGCCTCACCAGCTGGGCGTAATCCATCATTTCCCGGTAACCGACACCGTCGGACACCATGGCATAGAACATCCCGTAGACATCCCCGAAATCGTCGAGCACCACGGAAGGCTGGGCTCCCTGAGGCAGCTGCCCCTGCACATTGGCGACCTTGTGCCGAAGGATATCCCACTTCTGCTGCAGTTCCTCCAAAGGAACCGTACTGCTCAGCTCCACCAATATCTCGGACACATCGTCCATAGAGCGGGATTCCACATGATCCAGATCCCCCATGGAGCGAATGGATTTCTCAAGCAAATCGGTCACTTCCAGCTCCACCTGAAAAGCGGAGGCTCCGGGATAAGCCGTCACAACCATCGCCTGCTTCACGGTAATGGCGGGATCCTCCAGCTTGCTCATCGTCATGAAAGCATAAATCCCGCCGACCACCAAAACAAAAACGAAAAAATAAATCAGCGCCTTATTTTTTAAGGCATATTCTGTCAGATTCATAAATACATGAAGCGTTAAGGTTACAAAAGATGACCGACATTGGAAGCGGAAACAGGAGGAAGGACACGTATCTCCTGTCCCTCTTTCAGGCTGTTCACCCCTGCCGACACGATCACGTCACCGGCTTCCAGGCCGGCACTGACAATCACCGTTCCGTCTTTCAGCACCTGATACACCTCCACCGGACTTTTCCTGACGATTTTCCGCTCCGAACCTTCCACCTGCCAGACATACGAACGGCCGTCCTCCTCCACCAGCGCGGAAACAGGAACAACGGAGAGTTTTTCATTCACAGGTTTGTAATGAATGGTCACACTGGCACTCATACCCGGTGCCAGCAGGGCCTCCTTGCTTCTTTTCAACCGGAAACGGGCCTGAAAAAGCTGGTTGAAATTCGCCTGCCGGTTCAGCTCCACGAACTCGAGGGCAAAGAGAGTATCGGGATATACGTCCACTTTCATCCGGTAATCCAGAAAATCACCGCTCCGGATAAAGTCGGAAGCGGGTATGTCCGCATTCACCTCCAGATAATCGTCGTCTATCATGGACAATACCGGCACCCCCTGGTTGACGACTTCATAGCCGCTGAAATACTTTTTCTGTATATAGCCGCTGAAAGGCGCTTTCAGTTTCGTATCCTCCAGTGCGTTCAGACGGGCATGATAAAGGGCCCACGCCTGTTTCTGCGCCGCCACCGCCTTGTCGTACTCATTTTCCGAAACACTGTTCGTCCGGTAGAGCTCCATAATCCGGTCCGTTTCCCCCTTCACCTGCTTGTATCCGGCCGCGGCTGCCTCATACTGGAGCGAATAGTCCCGGGGATCCAGCTCGGCCAGCAAAGCGCCTTTCTGCACATACTGCCCCTCTTTCACCCATATCTTATGAATCGGTCCGGCGACCCGGAACGACAATTTCACATCGGAGGCCGCTTTTAGTATCCCCGGATACGTAACGGAGAAATCCCCCCGATGCGCCTGAACGGCAGTCGTTTTCACCAACTGGGCGATTTCCAGCGGCGGCCCGCTTCTGCGACAAGCGAACACGAAGGCCGCAACGGCGACTCCGATACAGAAACGGAGAGAAAACCAACGTACCGAAAAGCAAAGAAAACCCCTCATGATTTTTAAGGTTTTAAATTTTAAACGTTTTTATATATACTTAAATGCCGAAAAGTTGTTACATCCAAGGGTTAAAAAATTTAGTATATTTGTCTCAACAAGGTAAACCATGAAGGCTAAATTTCCATAAAAGACAGTCAATCCTTCATTCATTCTCCATTAACCCCATCGGAAATGTTTGTCAATAAAGATAAATCGATGCAAAAAAAAGAAAGACAACCCATCGTTGCCGCCTATTTACGGGTAAGTACGGACAGACAAACAATTCTAAACCAGAAAAGCGAAGTACAGAATTTCTGCAAAAGACAGGACATAAAAGTGACCTTGTGGTGTACGGAAACCGTCAGCGGCACCAAACGGGAGGACGAGAGAGAACTGGGGACGCTGCTCAAATACCTCCAGAACGGGGACACGCTGATCATTACCGAAGTTTCCCGGCTGAGCCGGAAAATGATAAACATCATGAACATCATTCACCAGTCCATCGAAAAGGGCATCACGATACACAGCATAAAAGAAGGGTATAAATTCGACACGTCCATCAACAGCCAGGTTCTGGCCTTCGCTTTCGGACTTTGCGCGGAGATAGAGCGCACCCTTATTTCCCAGCGTACCCGGGAAGCCCTGGCCCGGCGAAGAGCCTCCGGCATGAAACTGGGACGCCCCAAAGGAAGCGGCATGACCAGAAAACTGCATGAACACCTGGAAGAAATCCGGACCTTGCGTCTGCAAGGCACCTCTTTTCAGAAAATAGCCCGGAGATTCAACGTGTCAGCGGAAACCCTCCGACTGTTTTACCTCCGGAACCTGTTGAAAAAAACGCCGATGCCGGAAACAACGATGACTTCGGCGGGCGACCCGATAAAAAATTAGCTTCAGAGCCGGCCCGTAGCTTTCAGATACCCCGTTTCGCTCAGACGCAATTCGGCTTTGGCATCGATCCAGTCGCTCCAGGCCTTCTGCCACTGAGCCTGCGCCTCCATATAACCGGTAAGCGTTTCCATGCCCACCTCATATTTGTTCTTGCTTTCCGTCAGGTTTTCCTGCGCCTGCACAAGAGAATGCCCGGTCAGATTCACACGCATTGCGGCATCCTCCACACCGAAACGAGCCTTCGTCGCTTCCAGCAGCATCATCTGGGAAATATCCTCCTTCCTCAGCTCGCTCATTTCCACCTCGGCCTTCATCGCCTTGATTTTATTCCGTCCCTCGCACCAATGAAAAACAGGCACTTTCAAAGAGGCCAATGCCGTAACCGAAGCGATCCCGTCAGACTCTCCGTTCACATTTATCCCGTCCGTATAACCGTAAGAAACGCTGACGCCCAGTTGAGGCAGAAAATCCGAACGGGTCAGTTCCACCTGTTTTTGTTTCAGTTCGATCTCTTTGTCCAAAATCGTATACTCCGGCCGTTGCGTAACGGTGATCCCGTTCTCCAGAACCCCCGGCGTTATTATTCCGCTCAGAGAATCCTCCGCCTGCAGGGCCGTATTCAGATCCAGTCCGATGACACGGCACAGATTCATTCCCGCCAGCTGTTTCCCGTTCAGTGTTTTCTGCAGCAAAAGCTCCGCTTCATTCAGCTTCACCTGCGCTTTCAGCAGATCGTTCCTGGAAGCCATCCCCACCTGCCGGGCATCTGTCAGGTTCTTCACCAGCTCTGCCACCACCTCCCTGTACTTCCGCGCCGACAACTCCAGCTCCTGCAAACGCACATACTGCCAGAAAACGCCGTCAGCCTCCGCAATCACTTCCGCCCGATTATAATGCACATTCAATTCCGCGATTTCCGTTCCGATAGCCGACATCCGGTAAGCGCTCCGGATCTTTCCTCCCATATACACGGGAATTTCCAGCACCCCGCCGACGGTATAGGCATGATCCAGCCCCAGCGTCAGCGCGATATCAGGCATAAACGCATATTGTGCGAAAACAGGCCGGCCGTCAGCTCCCATCACCACCTTGCCATTCCCGTCCAGCAGATAGTTCGGCACCAGCGTACCGTCTCCCCCCGGCACAAACGTAGGCAGATTCCCTCCTCCTATTTTAAAGGAATAATCTTTCTGCATATAAGCATACATCCCCATCGCCGACAACTTGGGGAAAAAATTAGCCCGGTACGCCTTCCTGTCGTACTCGGCTTTTACCACCTGTTTGTCGGCCACTGCCATCTTTTTGCTACTTTCCAATGCCATTTCCCGGCATTTCTGAAGATCAATTTTCACCTGGGCCGGGACACCCGTTCCCGCCAATACCCCCAGTAAAATCAAAAATACTTTCACCATATCTTTCCGCCAATCAGAATTTATCATCCGTCCGTCCTTTTCATGCCGAAAAACAGCGCATACAATACCGGAATGAACACAAGCGTTATCACCGTGCCCACCAGCAGTCCGAACATAATCGTCACCGCCATCGCCCCGAACAAATCATCCGACAACAAAGGAATCATTCCCAATATCGTCGTCAAGGCCGCCATCATCACCGGCCGGAAGCGCGAAGACGACGAATCGAGCAAAGCAGCCTCCGGTTCCTTGCCGGAACCGATCTGCAGCGTGATTTCATCCAGCAGCACCACGCCGTTTTTAATCATCATCCCGATAAGCCCCAGCGCCCCGACGATCGCCACAAAACCGAAATCCTTGCCCGTCAGCAGCATACCGGCCACAATCCCGATCATAGCCAGAGGCAGGCAAAGGAAAATAATCGCGGGTTTCTTAAAATCACGGAACAACATAATCAATATCGCCACCATCATCACGATCGCCCAGGGCAGACTTCCGAAAAGATATTTCGTAGACTGACTGCTGGCGCGGTATTCCCCCAGCCACTTATATGCATATCCTTCGGGCAAGGCAATGGTATCTATCGCCGGCATAATCGCCTGCCGGACCTCTTCCGCCGTCGCCCCCGGCACATTGTTGCACTGCGCCTTCATCGCCCGCTGTCCGTTGTAGCGTCTGACCACCGGGTCCTCCCAGCAGACGTTTATTCCCTTCGCGGCCTGACTCAGCGGAATCGAACCGACGGCATTCCGCAGCAGCTCCTCGCTCTTCACCGTCCCCGTCAACAACCCCTTCAAAACCTCTCCGCTCAGAACCGACGCCGAAGGCAGCATGCTCCACACCGGAATATTATTCAATACCCCTACCTTCTCCCTCTGATAATCCACGCTCTTCAGATAAAGGGGCAAAGCGTGCGTCCCTTCATAATAAGCCCCGACAGGCAATCCGTCCATAGCCGAAAGCACGGACATCCCGATATCCGTACGCGACAAACCGACCGTACGGGCAAGGGGCTGGTCATATTCCACGCTCAGCACCGGAACCATCGGGTCCCAATCGCGTCTCACCAGCATGGCGGCCGGCTCCTCCCGCATGATTTTCTCGGCTTTCGCCGTCAGCTCCTTCAACACGGCAGGGTCCGGACCGGTAAACATCAGTTCCACCGGAAACTTTTCATACATCAGATTGTACCTCTTTATCCGGACGTACGCATCCGGGTAATTCCCTGTCAGATACTCCTGCAGTTCGGGGATGGCAACCTTCAGCTTTTCAGGGGTCTCGAAATCCACGATAAGCTCCCCGTAGCTCATCGAAGGCTCGGCAATGGAACGCACCAGATTGTAGCGGGAAGGCGTTCCCCCGAAACTCGTCGTCACATGCACAATGCCCGGATATTCCAACAACTTACCTTCAATCTCCTTCAAATCGGCTTTCACCCGTTCCATCCGGGTACCTTCCGGCATCTGGAACTCGATATACAACTGCTTATAACTCAAATCCGGAAAGAACCCCTGAGGAATATAGCGGAACAAATACACACTCACTCCCAGCAACAGCACCGTCACGGCCAATGCCAGCTTTTTATGCCAAAGCATGTACCGCAGGAAATTACGAAATACCCGATACACCCGGCTGTCATACAAATCTTCCGTCTGACGGGCTTTCACCTTCAGTGCGCGATCCGCATGCAGCGGTATCTGCGTCAGGGCCAGTATCCAGCTCAGCAGCAACGACACGGCCAGAACGATAAACAAATCCCGCACATATTCCCCCGTCGTATCCGGCGACAGGAAAATAGGCAGGAAGGCCAGTATCGCAATCAGAGTCGCCCCCAGCAAAGGCCAGGCGGTCTTTTTCGTAATATTCACCAATGCCCCCGGTTTTTCGACCCCGCTTTCCAGGTCCACCTGGATACCGTCGATAATGACGATCGCGTTATCCACCAGCATCCCCATGGCGACGATCAACGCCGCCAGAGACACCCGCTGCAACGTCCCGTCGAAAAGATAGAGCACCACAAAAGAGCCCAGCACGATGATAACCAGCCCCGTACCGATGATCATGCCGCTTCTCAGCCCCATCGTCAGCATCAGCACGACAATCACGATCAACACGGATTCGATCAGATTCACCATGAACACATTGATGGAATTCCGCACCTGGTCGGGCTGAAAGAAGACCTTATGGAAATCGATCCCCACAGGTATGCGCTCTTTCAATTGCTCCAGCTCCTGGTCGACCACACTCCCGAGATCCACGATATTTCCGCCCTTTTCCATGGAAAGCGAAATACCCAAAGCCCGGCGGCCGTCATAGCACATTTCATTCCGGGAAGGCTCCTGATACCCCCGGGTCACCGTCGCGATATCCCCCAGGCGCAACTGATCCTGCTCATGCCCCTGGATAAGCAGGTTGCGAATATCCTCCATCGTCCGGTAGTTGTCGCTGATCTGCACCCGCACGCGCTGGTCGCCGCTATTGAAATAACCGGGATAAACCGTCTGGTTCTGTGCATTCAGCGTCGAAAGCACCTCCAGGGGATGCACCCCCATATTCGCCATGCGGTCCTGTATGATCTCGATATCGATACAGGGCTTGCGATCGCCGTATATCTCCACCCTTCTCACCCCTTCTATGTCCTGCAATTTCCGTTTCACCAACCAGGCATAATCTAGCAACTCCTCATCGGCGATACCGTCCGTCGTCATAGCATAAAACATGCCGTAGACATCCCCGAAATCATCCATCACGACCGAAGCCACCGCCCCGGAAGGCAGATCCGCCTGGGCATTCGCCACTTTCCTCCTTAGCATATCCCATCTCTGCTCCAGCTCGTCCGGCTTCACGGTACTGGACAGTTCCACCGTAATCTGGGAAACATCGGCCATCGATTTGGACTGAATATTATCGACCTCCCCCATGGAGCGGATGGACTTTTCCAGCACATCCGTCACTTCCAGCTCCACCTTGTGGGCCGAAGCTCCCGGATAAACCGTAATAATCATGGCCTGCTTCACTTTC
Source organism: uncultured Odoribacter sp. (assembly GCA_964647845.1). Classification (GTDB taxonomy): domain Bacteria; phylum Bacteroidota; class Bacteroidia; order Bacteroidales; family Marinifilaceae; genus Culturomica. Next base: position 4,741 of record CAZYJV010000065.1, on the reverse strand, counting down.
AGCTCCGGATCTTCGAGCTTACTCATAGAAACGAAAGCGAACACACCGCCGATTGTCAATACGGCGATAAAGAATCTTACCAGCGCCCTGTTATTCAGCGCATATTCCGTGATATTCATATCCTGTATTCTTCTGCTTACAACAAACCTCCGACATTCGTTTTACTTACCGGCTTCAGCAACCGGACTTTCATCCCTTCCGTCAGACTATGGACACCGGCGGACACCACTTTCTCTCCCGCCTGCAATCCCTCGCGGATAACCATCTGACCGGTTTTCAGTATTTTTCCGGGCACGACCTCCCGCGACTTCACGCTCCCGGACGCCTCGTCATACATCCACACCTGCGCTTTCCCCTCTTTCTCGAATACCGCCGCAACCGGCACCACTGTCAGCGTGTTTTCCTCCGGAGCATACTCGATGGTCACATTCACACTCATGCCGGCAGCTATATTCGCGTCCTTTTCCGCCTTCAGCCGCAAACGCACCTGGTACAGCTGGTTCAGATTCGCTTTCCGCGCAATCTCTATCAATTCCAACGGGAAAACCTTGCCGGGGAAAACATCGAACGTACAGGAAAAAGCCCTGAAATAATTCCGACGGATATAGTCCCCCGACGGAATGTCCACCCCGACCTCGAAATACCCGTCGTTAATCATGGAAACAACGGGCATCCCGGCTCCCACCGTTTCATGTTCATCAAAATACTTTTTCTGTATATAGCCGTCAAAAGGAGCCGTCAGCCGGGTATCCGCCAACGCATTCTTATGCGCTTCATACTTTGCCGTTATCTGCTGCAAACCGTACACCGCCTTGTCGTAATCATTCTTCGGAACACTTCCCCGCCCGTACAGTTCGATCACCCTTTCCGCCTCGGCCTTGATCTGTTTGTATTCGGCCTCCGTCGCCGACAGCTGGATTTCATAATCCCGCCGGTCGATTTCCGCGATACACTGACCTTTTCTCACAAAAGCCCCAACCTCCGCCGGCAAGGCGACCAAAGGCCCCGCCACCCGGAAAGCCAGATTCACGTCCGAAGCCGCATTCACTTTCCCCGGATAGGCGACAGCCGGTTCATTCCGATAATCCCCGACGACCTCCACTTTCACCGCACCTGCGAATTCCGCATTTTTTACCTCCTTGCTACCGCAACCGCTGCACAACAACAAAAAAGCCCCGATAGGCAACATACAAATTTTCAGCATATTCAATAAATTTTAGCAACACCGAATAAATTCCCGGCAGACCGACGCGACATGCCGGACACTTCATACACTTTCAGGTATGCAAAATAACAATTTTTTTCTTACCCGTCCCCCATCTTCCCGGGAAAAAGTGAAATATGTCCAAAAAGCAGACACCGCCTGTCCATTTTTTTTACACACCCTCCCCGTTCCAACAAAACCAACATTTTCATTTTCAAAAACTTATCTTTTTGGCACGAAAATAGCTGTATAAAATGCGAACAGATAAAAAATCATTTAAAATCTGAATATATGATACAAATTGAAAATTTGAATAAGGTATTCCGTACGGAAGAAGTCGAGACCTCGGCGCTGAACGATGTGTCCCTGCACATCAAAGAAGGCGAATTCGTCGCTATCATGGGGCCCTCCGGATGCGGCAAATCCACGCTGCTCAACATCATCGGGCTTTTGGACAATCCCACCTCGGGGAAATACTACTTCGACGGGAAAGAGGTCGGCACGTTGAAAGAAAGACAGCGCACCATGGTACGCAAAGGCAACATCGGATTCGTATTCCAGAGCTTCAACCTCATCGATGAACTGAATGTGTACGAAAACATCGAATTGCCTTTGATCTATCTGAAAATGAAAGCTTCGGAAAGAAAAGAAAAAGTAAACCAGATTCTCGACCGGATGAAAATCAGCCACCGCGCCAAGCACTTTCCCCAGCAGCTTTCCGGAGGACAACAGCAGCGCGTCGCCATCGCCCGTGCCGTAGTCGCAGGTCCGAAACTCATCCTCGCCGACGAGCCGACCGGTAACCTGGACTCCAAAAACGGTATGGAAGTCATGAATCTTCTGACGGAACTGAACAAGGAAGGAACCACCATCGTCATGGTTACCCACTCCCAGCACGACGCGTCGTTTACCCACAGGGTCATCAACCTGTTCGACGGACAGATCGTCACCGAAAAACCGAACTTATAATTTTCTCATAAGTTTATAGCTGTGAAACAGGGCTGCCGAAATCGGCAGCCCTGTTCTATTTCGTCAGAAAAACAACGCTCCTGCGACCGCTACTCGTTCTTCAATGTTTCCACGGGATTGACGGTGGCTGCCTTCCAGCTCTGATAGCTGACTGTCAGCAGGGTAATGACCAGCGTCATGAAGCCGGCCAACAGGAATACCCACCAATGTATCGCCACGCGGTAGGGAAAGCCCGCCAGCCAGGTGCGGACGATATACCAGGCCACCGGAACCGCCAGCACGAAAGAAACGGTGATCAGTTTCAGAAAGCCTTTGTTCAGCAGAACCAGCATCTGAGTCTCCGTAGCGCCGTTCACTTTGCGGATGCCTATTTCCTTCACCTTATAACGGGCATTAAACAGTATCAGGCCGTAAATCCCCATCAGGGCGATGATAATGGTAATCAACCCGAAAATAGAAATCAGCTTGGCAAAATTCGCTTCTTTCCGGTACATTAATTCCATCGTCTCGTCCAAAAATTTCACATCGCCCCCCTTGTCGGAAAACTTCCGGTATGTCCGGTGGATAAAATCGACGGTGGCCGGCAGATTCTTGCCGCTTATTTTGATCAAGGCATTGCTGCCCTGCCCCTGGTCGTCTCCGCAGACGAAAGCCATCGGCGTGATTTCCTCGCGCACGGAACGGAAATTGATGTCCTCGCACACGCCGACGATCTGTCCCATGTTGCGGAAACATCCGATCTCTTTGCCGATAATGTTTTCGATGCCGAATTTCTTCACGAACTTTTCGTTGAAAATCATCTTGTTCACGTTCTTTTCATTGTGCTCGAAGAAATCGGTGCCCTCCACCAGTCTGATGTCGAAGAAACGAAGGAAATTATGAGCTACCGGCCAGGCATAGAACTGTACCTGCTTTCCGTCAAACATACGTCCCCATCCCATTCCGACCGAACCGGGCAGGAAGCGGCTCGTCGTATAATCCAGAATTTCCGGCCGGGTTTTCAATTCATTTTCGAAGGCATTCAGCTGTTTGAACAAATCTGCATTCAGGGTAACATACACGACATTTTCCCGGTCATACCCCGGATTCATATCCCGCATATGCTGATGCTGCAGTTTGATAAAAACGGCTACGGTAATCAGAATAATCGTCGTAAGGAACTGGAACAGCAGCAGCGCATTCCTCAGACGGATGCCTTTCGGCGTCAGCGCGAACGTCCCTTTCAGCACCAGAGCCGGAGAAAACGAGGTCATATAATACGCGGGATAGAGTCCTGCAATGATTCCCATCATGCAGGCGAGGGCCGCTATTCCCGATACGACCTGCCAATTGGCTGCAAAAGTCAAATCGGCCGTGAAGAAATTGGAAACGGGAGACGCCGTAAACAGCGACGTCCAGACGAACGAAAGTCCGAAAGCCAGCAGCGAAAGCAGCAGGGATTCGAAGACGATGCCTCTGCGCAGCACCCCCTGCATGGCACCCATCACCTTCTGTGTATTGATCCGCTTTATCCGGAGAGGAGCCAATGCCGTCGAAAAATTGATAAAATTCACATAAGCGATGCCGATGATGATAATCGCAATGGCGATCAGACACAACGTCGTATTCAAGTTCCCTTTCTCCCCGATGTCGGACTGCGCCTTAAAATAAATATCCTTCATCGGTGTCAGGAAGAAATTCAGCCTCTTCTCGCCGGTCTCGGATCTGCCGTAATCGTCCAGCTCGTTTATCTTCCCCGCCACCGCTTCCGGCGATGCTCCCTTCGCAAGTTTATAGTAAGGAATATAAGACCATTCCGACCAGTCTTCGTCGTTTAAGCGTGTGAGGATACGGGGCCTTATGGAGCTATTTTCGGGAAAATCCTTATAAACCAGTGTTACCGTAGCAGGCAAATTGCCTATATTGATGTTTTTTCCCAAAGCCGATTCCGTACCGAAAAACTTTCGGGCGACCCGTTCCGACAAAGCGACGGAATAATCGCCCTCCAGACAGGTTTTCGGATCGCCGGCGATGATTTCCGGTGAGAATACATCGAAAAAACCGGGGGTAACCCGAAAGGAGGATTCCCAGTATTCTATTTTATTTCCCAGACTGTCTGTCGTGCTTACCGATACATCCCATCCCTTATGCGTGGAGCAAAAAGCTTCTATTTCGGGAATATTTTTTACGAATTCCTGCGTGCCCGGTATACAATAGTTGGCACTATAAGAAGTACCGACGTTGTCGTAATACTCCTGCAGAAAGATACGTTCTTTGTCTTTGAACGACCGGTTGTAGCCGAATTCATAGAATACCTGAAAAGAGATGACCGTCAAAATGGTAAAAGCGACGGACAACCCGACCAGATTCAAGACAAACGACAGCTTATTTCGTTTCAGCGTCATAAGAAATTCTCGCAACATCTTCTTATATTTTAATACATGAAAAAATTACTTCCGGCATTATCCGAGCAATATGTATGCCATTCACTACAATTAATTATATACCAATCATTTATTATTTCACGCAATCCGTCCGATTGTCAAAAATATAGACATCCGCTGTCAAAAAAATAGACGTATGGCCGAC
>CAZYJV010000064.1:0-12233 GCA_964647845.1 uncultured Odoribacter sp. | reverse complement strand
GGCGACAAGCACGTTCCAGTTGCCATCCGCCATATACAGACCGTAGGAAAGTTCATAGTAATTTAATATTGTTTTACAGACTTAACATATATAATTATATCCTTCCACTCGATCTTCTCTTCTTGCGAATTTGTAATGACGAGAAGGTTGTCGCAGTGGAGTTCTTCGGCGGCTTCGACAAGGGCGTCGAGTTCGCGTTTTCGGGTTTTCTCGAATGACATATCGTAGCAAACTTGTATGAATTGCTCTACTTTTGCTCCTTTTCTGGTAACAAAATCAATCTCTTTGTCGTTGCGTGTTCGATAGTAGAACAGTGTTTTGTCTGGAATGTAGCCACAACGCAGCAATTCCACAAACACTTGGTTCTCCAACAGTCTGCCGAGGTTCTCGCTGAAGTTGAATGCCGTACTTTGCACAAAACCGTTGTCAATAACATATACCTTACTTGGTGCTTTCTTCATCAGTTTCAGTTTGTTGTTGAAACGAGGAAGATAAAAGAACAGATAATACACTGTACTGGATAAAATAGTACATTTTTTATCCAATAGAAAGATCCATAGTGATTAAATCAGCGAAAAAAATAGCGGACAATCCACGCTTATCAGTTATGCTGACACGACCGTTTTTCTTGGGCTCGTTCTTTTTGAGGTAGAACAACACCTTGAATGTACTTTTCATGGCATCTCCTTTTGTTGACAAAACTATGGTAATTCTGTGAAACAAAAGCGGACAGACAAGAGACAAACGACGCCAAATCAATGGGTTAGTGTTAAAATCGTTACGAATTTTACCGTAACGATTCAGTAACGATTTTTTGTCTTAAAGTGGCTTTTTCTTGTCTCCGAAAGGGTACATCGGAAAAGAAAAAACCTTTCTAAAACGTTCGTTTAGAAAGGTTTGGCTTAACTTGACCGCCATTTGGCGTTTTCTTTCCGTGATCCGCCTGGGATTCGAACCCAGGACCCCAACATTAAAAGTGTTGTGCTCTACCTGCTGAGCTAGCGAATCGTCTTTCGCCATACGAAAAAGACGGGGCAAAGATAGAGACATTTCTTTTTTTTGCAAAAAAGCAACGGATTATTTTCGGAATTTTCATAACTTATACCTGAATACAAAATGTATGTGTATGCCGCTCTATCATTATGAAAAGCAAGGATTATGGATTCTGACGACCCTGATTGTCTTTTTACTGGTGCTTCCCCGGCAATTTTCGGGAGGCAGGGATGCTTTTTTTCTGCTGGAAGCCGTTGTCCTGCCCGATACAAATTTTCCACAGATCGCCGAAGACAGTCCGGCGGTTCTGGAATTGAACCGGGCCGACAGCCTCGCCCTGCTCCGGATAAAAGGTATCGGGCCTTACTACGCCCGCCGGATTCTCGCCTACCGCGAACGCCTGGGCGGCTTCTGTGATGTCAATCAATTAAAGGAGCTGAACATGACTTATTTCCATGTCGATTCCTCGGCCTCCCGGCTGACTGCCGATCCCGCCCTGATCCGGAAAAAAGATCTTCAATCCCTCTCTTTCAAAGAGCTGCTGCGACACCCCTATCTGGAATACGAGGATGTCGTGCTTATCTTCCAGGCCAGGAAAAAATACGGGACCGTTGCATACGACACCCTGCGCACGCACCGGGTTCTTCCTGCCCACAAACTCAGGAAAATAAAGCCTTATTTCAGGTAAATTCTTTAATTTTGCGTAAACGGAAAATTTCACATATATGAAAAAGCCCCTGATCGTCACAGGCATCCTGCTGCTGTTCTTCGTCCTGCTGCTGCTCCTGTTTCCGGTTTTTCTCCGCAACAACATAACCGGCATCATTGAAAGACAGGCAGCCAGGCACCTCGATGCCCGTCTTCATATTGAGTCCATTCACCTCAACATGTTCAGGAATTTTCCTGCGCTGAACGTCAGCATCCGGAACATCACCCTCTCCGGCAAACAGGAATCCGCCGGCGACACCCTTTTGCATGTTCCCCTGCTCAGCGCCTCGGTAAACGTCGTTTCGCTCCTGAAAGGCAAAGAAGTGATTGTCAACCGCCTTTTGCTGAAAGATGCGCTGTTTACCCACAACATCACCGAACCGGACCTCCCGAACCGGGACTCCGTTTCACTTCCTCCAGCCGCCAAGTCCACCCCCTCTTCAAAAAAGAAGAATGCCGAAGAAATCAAACTCAGCGACATACGCATAGAGAATCTCTCTGTCGATTACAGGAACGAAATAACCCGCACTTACACCCGGATACAGCGGGTGGACATGGACGCCAACCTCCGGGAACGGACATTCGACATACGGCAAAGCACGCTATCGGTAAACGGCTTACCTCTCGTCCTAAGCGGATGGATAGGCTTTGCCAATGGGACATCCGGCCTGGAGCTCCGGCTGAAAACCCGGATACTTTCCTCCGACTTCACTCTCAGCGGCAGTCTGCCGGATTGTTTGCCCCGTCTGCGGGAAAACCGACCTCTGAAAGGCGATCTTTCACTCACCTCCCAATCGGTAAATCTGCATGAGCTGATGAAAGCCGCCGAAAAGCCCGCCGCCTCTCCGGACAGCATTTCACACCCGGACAGACCTGCCGGCATACCGGAGTTGCCTGCCGGTCTCGACCTGCTCCTCCGGACAGACATACAGGAACTGCTGTTCGACAGACTGACCGTCCGGCGTATCAAAGGAGACATAAAACTGGCCGATGCCAAAGTCTCTTCCTCGGGTCTCGACATGGAATTGCTCGACGGTTCCCTGCGGATGAGCGGAGACTACGGAGTTGTCCGCCCCGGGGTGCCCCGTTTCAATCTCAAAATGAACATTTCCGATGCGGACATTCATTCTGCCTGCGAATCTTTTTCCTTCATCCGTCAGAACCTCCCCATCGCCCTGAGCTGCAAAGGGCGGATTTCCGCCGACTGCCAGGTAACCGCCGACCTGACTTCCTCCGGGGCTCTGAACCTGAAAACGGCCGACGGGAAAGGCAGCATCACCTCCCCCGAGATAGTGATCGAGCAGAATCCCACGCTGCAGGCATTGGCCTCACTCCTCAAAAACGAGGAAGTGAACCGCATTGGCGCCCTGAAAATCGAGTTCGAGATGCAGAAAGGAAATCTGACCGTAAAACCGTTCACCACCACCCTAGCCGGCAATCCCGTCACGATCCGCGGCGGCCAGAGCGCGGAAGGAAATATCGCATACGATCTTTCCCTGCATGTCGACCGGAAATACTTCGGGAAAGGCATCGAAAATATTCTGAAAAGCATTCCCGGCTCGAAGAACATAGAAAATCTGGATCTGGACGTCAGCATCACAGGCACGTCAGACCGGCCGGAAGTAAAAACGGATTTCTCCAAAGCCCTGCGGAGCATCCGGAAAAAAGCGGAAAAAGAATTGAGAAAAATTTACCGGTATATCCCGTTTTAGTCGTCGAATCCGGGCCGGCGGAAGTCGCGCACTTCCGGAAACTGCGCTTCTATGTCCCGCTGCAACTGTTCCAGTACGACCTGTACATGCACGATATCCTTGACCACCTGCAGGGAGCAATATTTTTTCAACGTCTCCCACGCCTCCGTAGAAATCCGGATAGCCAGCAAAGCCACCTTGGCAGAACCGTTGTATTCATTTTCATAACAGCCGTCCCGCTTCCCGGGATCCAGGCTATGGTACAAAGCGAGCAGCGCCTTTTTCACCTTGTTGGAAATGACATCCACATACCAGTTGATTTCATCCAGCGCCTCCTCCGTTTCTTTTCCCTCCGGAGAGCCCAGCGTCCATTCCTTTTCATCCAGAAGGGCGAACACCTTTTCCAGGCATTCCTCGCACAGATTGGCATAAATGATGCATACCTGCACGATCTGGATCACCTGCTCGCCGAGCCTGTCGCACTCCGCATCCTTCAACTCCTCATCGACCTCTTCCGGCCAGAATCCCTTTTCCATATCCTCGGCCGCATAGATATCCTCCATATCAATCCCTCTCTCCTCCGCCAGCTCATGCAGAATTTCATAGGTAGTATCGAAGATATTCTTCAAATAAGTCCACGTGTTTTCCTGCTTCGCATACAGGCTTTCCTCCAGGGTCTTCCCCAACTTTTCCTCCATTTTCTTCCCCACGACATAACTCATGCACTTCGACTGCCGGGTACACTTCTCGCACCATTTATCGCAAAAATTATAAATGCCCGGAACAAAACCCGCTTCCTTTAACTTTTCTAACTCTTTTTTCGACACAACAAAGATTTTATGTTGAACAAACCAAAATTTCTCCTTTATACATGGCAAGACTCACACACGACGTCATATAACAAAATGATTAAAATTCTTTACAAAGATAACAAAGAAGAAGAAAGAAACAAATCTTTTAGTTAATTATCCGCCCGAGATACAATTCTTTTTCAAGGAAATATAAGTTCCTTACGGAGCTCCGGGGGATTATTTTTTTATTTTACGGGCAATTTATATTTTTGCGGAACTTATATTTTCGCTATGTGGATTATCCCGGCTTTCGTTTCCGCCACGCTGTTGGGGCTGTATGACGTATTCAAGAAAATCTCCCTGTCCGGCAATGCCGTCCTGCCCGTTCTTTTTCTGAACGTCTTTTTCTGCTGCCTGTTTTTATCCCCCCTTGTCATTCTGTCCTGCTTTTTCCCGGATTCGGTACGGGATACGGCTTTTTTCCTGCCTTCCGCCGGCGTCGCCGCACATGCCCTGTTGCTGCTGAAAGCCGTGATCGTACTGTCCTCCTGGATGTTCGCCTATTTCGCCATCAAGCATCTGCCCCTGACCATCGCTTCCCCCATCAAGGCCACCCAGCCCATACTCACCCTGACCGGTGCCGTGTGTATCTTCGGCGAACGCCTGAACGGCTGGCAATGGTCGGGCATACTGTTAGCCGTCGCTTCCCTGTATCTTCTGTCCCGGAGCGGCAGGAAAGAGGGCATCCGGTTCTCCCGCGACAAATGGATTTTCTTTATGGTGCTGGCCGTCATGAGCGGAGCGCTCAGCGGACTGTACGACAAATTCCTGCTCACCCGCATCGACCGGCTGAACGTACAGGTCTGGTTCAATTTCTACCAACTGTTTCTCATGGGAGCCGTCGTGCTGCTGCTCTGGTATCCCCGGCGCAAACACACCACACCTTTCCGGTGGAAATGGAGCATCCCTTTCATTTCTCTCTTTCTGCTCCTGGCCGATTTCGCCTATTTCTACGCACTAAGCGGCGCCGGAGCCATGATTTCCGTCATATCTCCGGTGCGGCGCAGCGGAGTCGTCGTGACCTTTCTCGCCGGGGCCATACTGTTCCGGGAAAAGCACCTGAAAGCCAAATTCATCGACCTGCTGCTGGTCATTGCCGGCATGCTGCTGATTTACAAGGGAACGGCATAACCGGCCGCTTTATTCCGCCTGCCGGACAGAGAGCCCTATCCGCCTGCGTTCCCGGTCCACCTGTATCACTTTCACACGGACCTGCTGATGCAGGAACAGCACCTCCGCCGGATTCGAGATGTAGCGGTCGGCGATTTCGGATATATGCACCAGTCCGTCCTGATGCACCCCCACATCCACAAAAGCCCCGAAATTGGTAATATTGGTGACTATCCCCGGCAGCACCATGCCTTCCTGCAAATCCTCTATGCGGGTAATGCCTTCGGCGAAGCTGAACACCCGGGCCATCCTGCGGGGATCCCTGCCGGGTTTCTTCAATTCCTCGATGATGTCTTTCAGCGTCAGCAATCCCGTTTTCGCATCCGTATATTTGGCCGGGTCTATCCGGCGGCACAATTCCTCGTTTCCTATCAGGTCTTTCACACTCACGTTGAAATCGCGGGCCATCCGCTCCACGATGTAATAGGATTCGGGGTGCACCGACGAATTGTCGAGCGGGTTCTCCGCCCCCTCTATCCGCAGGAATCCCGCACACTGTTCGAAAGCCTTCGCCCCCATCCGCTTCACTTTTTTCAGCTCGTCCCGGCTTTTCACCTTTCCGTGCTCGCGGATATACTCCACGATGTTCTCGGCCAATACCGGTCCCAGTCCGGAGACATACGTAAGGAGGTACTTGCTCGCCGTATTCACGTTCACGCCCACCTGATTGACGCAGGATTCCACGACCCGGTCCAGGCTCTCTTTCAGCTTCACCTGGTCCACATCGTGCTGATACTGCCCCACGCCTATCGATTTCGGCTCTATCTTCACCAGCTCCGCCAGCGGGTCCATCAGCCGCCTGCCGATGGAGACAGCGCCCCGCACCGTCACATCGTATTCCGGAAATTCCTCCCGGGCGATTTTGGAGGCGGAATAAACCGAGGCGCCGTTCTCGCTGACCACGAACACCTGTATTTTCCGGTCGTACCGAAGATTCTGAATGAATGTTTCTGTCTCGCGTCCGGCGGTCCCGTTTCCGATCGCTATCGCCTGGATATTATACGTGGCAACCATGTTGACTATCTTGGCCGCCGCCTGCTTGCCGGCACTGTGAGGCGGATGCGGGTAAATCGTTTCGTTGTGCAGCAGCTGTCCCGTTTCATCCAGACACACCACTTTGCAGCCCGTACGAAATCCGGGGTCTATGCCCAACACCCGCTTATTTCCCAGGGGCGGTGCCAGCAGCAACTGCCGCAAGTTTTCCGCGAACACCCGTATGGCTTCTTCATCGGCTTTCTGTTTGAAGAGAAGCAGATTTTCCGATTCGACCGAAGGAAAGAGCAACCGTTTATAAGCGTCTTTCACCGCCGCTTTCACCTGCTTCGAGGCATCGTTGTCATTCTTCACGAAAATACGCTCCAGTCCCTCCAGCGCCTGTCCGTCATCGATCTCGACCCCCACTTTCAGTATGCCTTCGGCCTCTCCCCTCCGTATCGCCAGCATCCGGTGCGAAGGACAGCGTTTCAGGGGTTCCCGGAAATCGAAATAATCCGCGTATTTTTCCCCCTCCTTCTCTTTGCCTTTCACCACTTTCGACCACACGAAGGCCTCCCGTTCCACCTGCCGGCGGGTGCGGCCGCGCGCCGCCTCGCTTTCATTGACCCATTCCGCAATGATGTCCCTCGCCCCCTGCAGGGCCTCGGCTTCGTCCTTCACGTCCCCTCTGACGAAACGGGCCGCCCGTCCTTCCACGTCGCCGTTTTCCTGTTTCATCAGTATAGCCGCCAAAGGCTCCAGTCCTTTTTCCCGGGCTTTGGCCGCCCGCGTCTGCCGCTTCGGTTTGAAAGGGAGGTAAATGTCCTCCAAGGTCTGCAAATCCTGGCATTCGCGGATCTGCCGCTCGAGCCGGTCGGTCAGTTTTTCCTGCTGCCGTATCGTTTCCATAACGCTTTCCTTTCGCTTTTCCAATTCCCGGAAACGATCGTACATTTCCCTGATTTCCGCGATTTTCACCTCATCCATATTGCCGGTCCTTTCCTTGCGGTAGCGGGCAATAAACGGGATCGTGGCCCCCTCTTCCGTCAAAGCGATCAGGTTGCGTATATATTCCGGCGCGATGCCGGTTTTCCCGGCGAGAAATGCGACCGGGTCCATAAAAAACTCCATAAAACAACGCTAAATTAATATCAAACAAATCCGGAACAAATATACAAGTTCTGGAGTTTATTGCTTACCTTTACGGGCAAAAGTTGACATCGTCCATGATCCGGGTAAAGAACATCAGGAAAAGCTACGGGGAGCTCCAGGTTTTAAAAGGCATCGACCTTCGTGTCGACAGGAAAGAGATCGTCACTGTCGTCGGGGCCAGCGGGGCGGGCAAAAGCACCCTGCTCCACATCATCGGCACGCTGGACCGCCCCGACGAAGGGGAGCTCTGGTTCGGCGACACCCTCATCTCTTCCCTTTCTTCCAACAAACTCGCCGCTTTCCGCAACAACAACATCGGATTCGTATTCCAGTTCCACCATCTTCTTCCGGAATTCACGGCGCTGGAGAATGTGTGCATTCCTGCCTGGATAAAAGGCTGCCACAAGAAGGCCGCAGAGAAAAAAGCCCTGGAATTACTGGAACTTATGGGGCTGAAAGAACGTATCTTCCACAAGCCGAACGAGCTTTCGGGAGGGGAACAGCAGCGGGTGTCCGTTGCGCGGGCACTGATCAACGACCCCCAGGTGATTCTGGCAGACGAGCCGTCGGGGAACCTGGACACCCGGACCAAGAACGACCTGCACCGCCTGTTTTTCACCCTGCGGGAGGAGCTGGACCAGACATTCGTCATCGTCACTCACGACACGGAGCTGGCAGAGATGTCCGACCGGCAGATCCGGCTCCGGGACGGCAGGATAGAAAATAAATAACACGCTATTTTCCGGATTTTGTCATTCGTTCGCAGTTTTCTTTTATCTTTGCATGATTTTTTAACAAAAATAACAATACAGACCAAATGAAGTACACCAACAATCTGGACCGGGTAAGCTATTGTCTCGGACTTAGCATTGCGAGCAATCTGATCTCCTCGGGGGTAAAGACCATCAATCCGGAAGCTTTTAACGAAGCGATGTCGACGGTATTCGAAGGAAAAATGCCGGAAATCAACCCGGACGAAGTCAACAAAATCCTGCAGGAGCATTTCGAAAAACTCCAGAACGAAAGAGGGAATAACGCGAAAGCGGCCGGAGAAAAATTTCTGGCGGAGAACAAAACGAAGGAAGGAGTCGTTACTTTAAAAAGCGGCCTGCAATACAAAATACTGAAAGAGGGGAACGGTGCCAAACCTAAAGCCACGGATACCGTAAAATGCCATTACGAGGGCCGGCTGATCGACGGTACTGTCTTCGATTCCTCGATACGCCGCAAAGAACCGGCGGAGTTTCCGGTAAACGGAGTCATCGCCGGCTGGGTGGAAGCGCTTCAGCTGATGAAGACGGGTTCGAAATGGCAGCTTTACATCCCTTCCGAACTGGCGTACGGCGCCCACGGAGCGGGACAATCCATCGGACCGAACGAAACCCTTGTTTTTGATGTAGAATTACTTGATATTTTATAATTAAATTCGAAACGATGAAAGCAAAACTTTTATTACTGACATTCGTTGCAGGAGCCATCACGATGAGCAGCTGCAACAGCGGTTGCACGACCTCGACCACCGCGACTTTAAAAACAGCCAACGATACGGCCAGCTATTACATCGGTTACATGTACGGCAGCGGTCTGGAGCGTTCCGGATTGAAACAGCCGAACATGCAAGCCATCGTTGCCGGTATGAATGCCGCCCTGAAAAAAGCCGATGTGAAAACGGATCCCCAGCAGATGCAGATGTACCTGAGCATGTATCTGCAGAAACTGGCCGCACAGCAGGCAGAGGAAAACCTGAAAAAAGGACAGGAATTCCTGGAAAACAATCTGAAGAAATCAGGTGTGGACACGCTGGCCAACGGCATACAATACAAGGTGCTGAAAGCAGGGGACGGCCCGAAACCCGCCGCTACGGACAAGGTAAAGGTACATTATAAAGGTACTTTGATCGACGGTACGGAGTTCGACTCTTCCATCAAACGCGGAGAACCGGCAGAATTCTACCTGAACCAGGTTATCCCGGGATGGACGCAGGCTTTGCAGCAGATGCCGCAGGGTTCCAAATGGATTATCTACATTCCTTCCGACCAGGCTTACGGTCCCCGGGGAGCCGGCGCCGCCATCGGTCCGAACGAAACGCTGATTTTCGAAGTCGAGTTGCTCGAAATCAATCCGAAAGCGGAAGAAACAAAGAGCGGCAGCAAGCTGATCTCATAAAATCCTATAATGACAAAGAAGGAGGAAACGACGGTTTCCTCCTTTTTTTTATTCCGCATTTTCAGTCTTTGTTTTTTCATTGTATATTTGCGGGCAAATTGTTGAAACCATGAATTACGAAATTAGCGGAAAGCTCATATTTAAAGAAGATACACAGCATATCAGCGACAAATTCCAGAAAAGGGAGTTCGTCATCGAAGTGGAGAACGAGAAAAATCCCCAGTGGAACGATTTCGTGAAGATACAGCTTATTCAGGACCGCTGCGATCTGCTGGAGAACATCGCCCTGAACGAAATGATCAAGGTCTATTTCAACGTGCGCGGAAGGAGATGGGAGAACCAGGGGAAGGTATCCTATTTCACGAATCTGGAAGGCTGGAGAATCGAGAAGATGACGCAGGAAGCTCCCGAGAACATACCGGTACCCCAATATACCGTGGAGGATATTCCGCCGGTGCCCGAAGCCGACGATCTGCCGTTCTGACACTTTTTCGCCGCAGTCTCCTGTATTCCGGTACAGGATCTCTTAAAGACACTGCCGTTACACCTCCGTATTAACTCCGAATCAACTCCGTTCCGGAACGGAGTTAATTCGAAGCGAATTAGCCGGAAACATACAGGTGTCCATAAAAAAGCATGATGGAGATACGATGTTTCAGCTGCGAGAGACCAGCTTTATTTCCGTGTCGGTCAGTTCGATCTTTCTCTCTCTGAAAAGGGTTCCGAGGGCTTTCTTGTAATCCTTCTTGCTGCATTCGAAAAGATTGTAGATGATTTCCGGTTCGGTTTTGTCGGACACATCCAGAACGCCTCCGTTGTCTTCCAGTTTTTCGAGTATTCTCCGGACGACTCCGTCAATCCGGTCGTATCCCTTTTTCTGCAGGGTAATGTCTATTTTCTCGTCTTTCCGGACGCTCTTTACGTAGCCTTTCAGTCTCTGCCCCGGTTTCAAGGGCCGGAATATCTCATTCCGGTATACAAGCCCCCAATAAAGATTGTCCACGATGACATTGTAGCCCAGATCCGATTTGCGGGCAATCAGCACGTCGACTTCCTGCCCGGTTTTATAACGGACGGGCACGTTGTCCAAGTATTTTTCAATTTTCGCGGTTCCCACGATCCGGTCGGACTCTTTATCCACATAGGCATAGACGAGGTAGGATTTTCCCTCCACCATTCTGTCGCGCTGTTCGCGGAAAGGGACGAGCAGGTCTTTTCTCAATCCCCAATCCATAAAAGCGCCCACGGAACTCGTGGCCACCACTTTCATCCAGGCGAACTCCCCCACTTTTATATTGGGGACTTCCGTCGTGGCGATAATCCGGTCTTCGGAATCGAAATAAATAAAAACTTTCAGGTAGTCGTCCGGGAAACAGTCTTTGGGAACGTATTCATTGGGCAGAAGGATCTCGCCCCGTTCTTCGCCGTCGAGATAGACACCGAAGTCGACCACTTTCACCACCCGCAGGGTATTGTATTTTCCGATTTCTATCATATTTCCCGCCGGTGCCTATTTCATTATATTCTCCACTTCCTCCACGGTAATCGGAATGCGTTTGTCCCCCAGTACCCGGCAGCCTTCCTCCGTGATCAGCACGTCGTCTTCCAGGCGGATGCCGCCGAAGTCCTTGAAGGTTTCGATCTTGTCATACACCAGGAAATCCTTGTGCAGGCCCCGCTGTCTCCACTGGTCTATCAGCGCCGGAATGAAATAGCATCCCGGTTCGTCGGTCACGACGAAGCCCGGTTGCAGACGCCGTCCCATCCGCAGGGAAGAGGTGCCGAACTGATTTACCGGACGCACTTCGTCGTCATATCCGACGTAAATCTGTCCCAAGTCCTCCATGTCGTGCACATCCAGCCCCATCATGTGTCCCAACCCGTGAGGCATGAACAGGGCGTGGGCTCCGGCTGCCACGGCCGCATCAATATCTCCCTTCATCAGCCCCAGTTCTTTCAATCCCTGTGCCAACACCTTGCATACTTCCAGATGAACGGAAAGATAAGTCACTCCCGGACGGGAGAGTTCCAAAGCTCTTTGGTTACAAGCCACAACGATGTTGTACACATCCTTCCGGCGGGAATCGAATTTCCCGTCTACCGGTACCGTCCTGGTAAAATCGGAACAATAATTCATATCGTTTTCCGCACCGGCATCCGTCAGCACCATCCTGCCTTTTTGCAGGATGTTGCCATGATAATGATTATGCAATGTTTCTCCGTTCTGAGATAATATAACCGGAAAAGAAACCATTTTTCCGTAAGAATTGGCAATGCCTTCTATCAGTCCCGCCACATATTGCTCTTTCACTCCCGAACGGCAGTTTTTCATAGCCGTCGTATGCATGTCATATCCGATGTTGCAGGCATTGGTTATCTGTTCTATCTCACACTGTTCTTTTACGGAACGCAAAGCAACGACAGCGTGTATCAATTCGAGGGATGCATATTTCTTCTGCAATTCGGGGCGAATCCCCACCAACTCCTCCAATAAAAGCATGTTCGCATGACGATAAGGCGGCAAAAA